>NZ_JBHVUS010000005.1:0-461738 GCF_042884005.1 Kitasatospora sp. NPDC058162 | reverse complement strand
GGGCGGGCTGCGGCCGCCGCCCGGGCGGGGCCCCCGCGGGGCGGGCGCGCGGGGCCCCCCGCCCCCCCCGCGGGCCCGGGCGCGCCGCCCCCCCGGTCCGCCGGGCGCGCCGGGCCGCGTCGGTACGGCCGCACCCGATTCACCCTCCAGGGTGAGGCCGATCGCCATCCCGTCACCACAGCGCACGAAATCGGTCACCCAGCGTGACTATGGCGGCCCCGGTTCCCGTCCGACTAGGCCAGAAGTGCCTGATTGATCACACCTGGGTACCCCGGAGGCGGTTCCCGACACGGCGTCGATAGGATGCTGGCGGCCGGTGGACCGTACCCGGCCGGGCTGACCGACACCGAAGCCGGCCGAGCCCCCAATCGCTTCCGGAGGGTTTTTCCGTGCCGGCTGGAACGCTGTACCGCGGCCGGGAAGGCATGTGGAGCTGGGTGGCTCATCGAGTCACCGGCGTCCTCATCTTCTTCTTCCTGTTCGCCCACGTCCTGGACACCGCCCTCGTGCGAGTGTCGCCGGAGTCCTACGACACCGTCATTCAGACGTACAAGACTCCGCTCGTGAACCTGATGGAGTACGGCCTGGTGGCCGCCATCCTGTTCCACGCGCTCAACGGCCTGCGCGTCGTCGCAGTGGACTTCTGGTCCAAGGGCCCGAAGTACCAGAAGCAGATGCTCTGGTCCGTCGTCGGGGTCTGGGTCGTCCTGATGGCCGGCTCCTTCTACGGCATCCTTCAGCACACGCTGATCTCCTGGTTCGGGAAGTGAGCTGACTGATGTCCACGGAATACTCCGACGCGATCGTCGTCCCCTCCAAGCAGGCGCACACCGGCAAGGGCCTCGGCACGGGCAACCCCGCCGACGCCTTCGTCATCGAGCCGCCGCGCAAGCGGACCAAGAAGACGCCGCGCCGCACCCGCACCAACTTCGAGATGCTGGCCTGGCTCTTCATGCGCCTGTCCGGTGTCGTCCTGGTCGTGCTGATCCTCGGTCACCTGCTGATCATGCTGATCCTGGACGGTGGCGTCTCCAAGATCGGGTTCGCCTTCGTCGCCGGCCGCTGGGCCTCGCCGTTCTGGCAGGGCTGGGACCTCCTGATGCTCTGGCTCGCCATGCTGCACGGCGCCAACGGCATGCGTCAGGTCATCAACGACTACGCCGAGAAGGACTCGACCCGGCTCTGGCTCAAGGGGCTCATGGGTACCGCCACGGTCTTCACCGTGCTGCTGGGCACCCTGGTGATCTTCACCTTCGACCCCAACATCTGAGCCGCGAGCACCATCGACCATCGGCAGAGGCCAGAGGCGAGTTAACCCCCCATGCAGATTCACCAGTACGACACCGTCATCGTCGGCGCCGGCGGTGCCGGCATGCGCGCGGCCATCGAGTCGACGCAGCGCAGCCGCACCGCCGTCCTGACCAAGCTCTACCCGACCCGGTCCCACACCGGCGCGGCCCAGGGCGGCATGTGCGCCGCCCTGGCCAACGTCGAGGAGGACAACTGGGAGTGGCACACCTTCGACACGGTCAAGGGCGGTGACTACCTGGTCGACCAGGACGCCGCCGAGATCATGTGCAAGGAGGCCATCGACGCGGTCCTCGACCTGGAGAAGATGGGTCTGCCCTTCTCCCGCACCGAGCAGGGCCGGATCGACCAGCGCCGCTTCGGCGGCCACTCGCGCAACCACGGCGAGGCCCCGGTCCGCCGCTCGTGCTACGCGGCCGACCGCACCGGCCACATGATCCTCCAGACGCTGTTCCAGAACTGCGTCAAGCACGGCGTCGAGTTCTTCAACGAGTTCTACGTCCTCGACCTGCTCATCAACGAGGGCAAGACGGCCGGCGTCGTCGCCTACGAGCTGGCCACCGGCGAGATCCACGTCTTCCAGGCCAAGTCGGTCGTGTTCGCCTCCGGCGGCACCGGCAAGTTCTTCAAGGTCTCCTCGAACGCCCACACCCTCACCGGTGACGGCCAGGCGGTGGCCTACCGCCGCGGCCTCCCGCTGGAGGACATGGAGTTCTTCCAGTTCCACCCGACGGGCATCTGGCGCATGGGCATCCTGCTCACCGAGGGCGCCCGCGGCGAGGGCGGCATCCTGCGCAACAAGGACGGCGAGCGCTTCATGGAGCGCTACGCCCCCGTCATGAAGGACCTCGCGTCCCGTGACGTCTGCTCCCGCGCGATCTACACCGAGATCCGCGAAGGCCGCGGCTGCGGTCCGGACGGCGACCACGTCTACCTGGACCTGACCCACCTGCCGCCGGAGCAGCTGGACGCCAAGCTCCCGGACATCACCGAGTTCGCGCGCACCTACCTCGGCATCGAGCCCTACACGGACCCGATCCCGATCCAGCCCACCGCGCACTACGCCATGGGCGGCATCCCGACCAACGTCGAGGGTGAGGTCCTGCGCAACAACACCGACGTCGTCCCGGGCCTGTACGCGGCCGGCGAGGTCGCCTGCGTGTCCGTGCACGGCGCCAACCGCCTCGGCACCAACTCGCTGCTGGACATCAACGTGTTCGGCCGTCGCGCGGGCATCGCCGCCGCCGACTACGCCAACGCGAACGAGTTCGTCCCGCTCCCGGATGACCCGGAGACGCTGGTCCAGGGCATGGTCGACAAGCTCCGCGAGTCGACCGGCACCGAGTCCGTGGCGCAGATCCGCAAGGAGCTGCAGGAGACCATGGACGCCAACGCGATGGTGTACCGCACCGGCGCCACCCTCAAGCAGGCCGTCGAGGACATCGCCGCGCTGCGGGAGCGCTACAAGCACGTCTCCATCCAGGACAAGGGCTTCCGCTACAACACGGACCTCCTGGAGGCCATCGAGCTGGGCAACCTGCTCGACCTGGCCGAGGTGCTGGCCGTCTCCGCGCTGGCCCGCGAGGAGTCCCGCGGCGGCCACTACCGCGAGGACTTCCCGACCCGTGACGACGTGAAGTTCATGCAGCACACCATGGCGTACCAGGAGGTTGCCGAGGACGGCAGCACCTCCATCCGCCTCGACTACAAGCCGGTCGTCACGACCCGCTACCAGCCGATGGAGCGTAAGTACTGATGAGCACTCCGACCGTGGAGCACTCGGCCGCTCTGGACGCGGCCGAGACCGGTGCCGTACAGCTGATCACCGTCACCTTCCGGATCCGCCGGTTCAACCCGGAGGAGCACCCGGACCCGGTGTGGGTCGACTACCAGCTCACCATGGACCCGAAGGAGCGCGTCCTGGACGCGCTCAACAAGATCAAGTGGGAGCAGGACGGCACCCTCACCTACCGCCGTTCCTGCGCGCACGGCATCTGCGGCTCCGACGCCATGCGGATCAACGGCCGCAACCGGCTGGCGTGCAAGACCCTGATCAAGGACGTCGACCCGGAGAAGCCGATCACGATCGAGGCCATCAAGGGCCTGACGGTCCTCAAGGACCTGGTCGTGGACATGGACCCGTTCTTCCAGGCGTACAAGGACGTCATGCCGTTCCTCATCACCAAGGGGAACGACCCGACCCGCGAGCGCCTGCAGTCCGCCGAGGACCGCGAGCGCTTCGACGACACCACCAAGTGCATCCTGTGCGCCGCGTGCACGTCGTCCTGCCCGGTGTTCTGGAACGACGGCCAGTACTTCGGCCCGGCCGCCATCGTCAACGCGCACCGCTTCATCTTCGACTCGCGCGACGAGGGTGCCGAGCAGCGCCTGGAGATCCTCAACGACCGTGAGGGCGTGTGGCGTTGCCGCACCACCTTCAACTGCTCCGAGGCCTGCCCGCGTGGCATCGAGGTCACCAAGGCGATCCAGGAAGTGAAGCGGGCGCTGGTCACCCGCCGCTTCTGATCCCCGCCTGAGCAAGGGCGAAGGCCCCGTCCGATCCTTCCGATCGGACGGGGCCTTCGTCGTCATCGGAGTCGGATCAGTTCAGCGGGCCGAGGTCGTTGGCGTCGGTCCAGCCGCTGTACATCACCAGGTGCCGGTCGGCCGTGACGGCCCACAGGTCCGGCTTGCCGTCGCCGTCGGCGTCGCCCGAGCTGCCGAGGGTCGGGTACGCGGCCACGGTGAAGCCGGTGGCAACGATGTCGGCCTTCGGGTCGGCGAGGGCGGAGAAGTCGAAGGTGCCGTCCGCCTTCTTCGGGATCGGGTAGGCGTGCAGCTCGCCGGTGGCCCGGTCACGCGCCCAGAGGGCCTGGTTGCCGGAAGCGTCCGGGCCGGGGGCGACCAGGTCGTAGCCGTTCCAGGCGCCGGAGGTGGTGAGCTTGGTGACCTTGTCGAAGTCGGAGGTCGCCCCGGTGAGCAGCCAGAGGTTTCCGCCCTCCAGTGTCAGCAGCGACGGCGAAGTGCCACCGGTCACCGGGCCGAAGGCGACGATCTGGTCGGTCTTGGACCAGTTGGCGGAGAAGCCGGCCGGGCAGGTCACGGTCGGGTCGAAGGGGTCGTTGCACCCGCGCTCACCCGAGAGCGTGAAGCCCTTGGTCATGGCTCCGTAGTCCCAGTTCCGGTAGACGGTCAGGGAGGCGTCGCCCGGCTTGTGGATGAACAGGTCGTCCGAGGACGGCGCGTGGTAGTCCCAGCCCCGGTGGGCGATCTGGTAGGGCGCCCAACTCTGCCCGGAAGGAGAGCGTTTGGCCGAGATGACGGCGTTCGGCGTCGCGTCGGTCGCGTTGACGCCGATGTACTGCAGGTTGCCCTGGGCGTCCGGCAGCAGGATGTCCGCGACGCCGTCCCCGTCCACGTCGCCGAGGGTCTTCGCGCTGGGGTTCGACGGGGCGTAGAAGGTGTAGGTCGTCCGGCCGATGTTGCCCGCGTTGTCGATCACGTTGACGACGAGGTTGTTGGTGCCCCACTGCAGGACCTTGAGGTCGATCTTCGCCGTACCGTCGGCGTCCGGCTCAACGGCCTCCGGTGAGTTGCAGTCGGTCCCGGGGTACATCCAGTCGTACCGGAAGCAGGCGACACCGGAGGCCTCTCCGCCCGCGGGGACCTGGTCGGCACCCTTGAGGACGAAAGTCCCCGTCTGGCCCGCGTACTTGGGGGCAGTGCCGCTCGCCGGGAAGTCGGTCGAGGAGACCGTGACGGTCGGGCTCGTGGTGTCCACGGTGAAGTGGCAGTCCGCCGACGGGGCGGAGGTCTGGGTGCCCTGAAGGGCCCAGGCGTGCCACGCGTAGCTGTGCCCGTCCACCAGGTGGGGGACGGTGAGTCCGACGGACTGCTGGCCGTACGTCTGGGCCTGGCCGGTGAACACCGGGTCCTCGGCGCCCGTGGTGACGTCCCAGACACCGAACTTGGCGGCCTCCCCGGTGACCTTGACGCTGAGCGTCGGGCCGTTGTCGGTCATCCCGATCCAGGTCGGGTCGGCTGTCGAGTCGCAGGCGGCGGTCTGGTAGCCGGCGCCCTGGGCGGTGCCGAGGACGGCCGGCGCGGTGTCGGCCATGGCCGCCGTCGGTGTGGTGAGCAGCCCGGCCGCGAGGGCGGCCGTGGTGACCCCGCCGAGTCTGCGGGCAAGCGAAAGTTTCATGGAGGTTCCCCACCCCTTGTGATCAGCGCGTCCGGCACGCGCGTGAGAGCGGTGAGGATCTTGCCAGGGGGGACCGACAGCGGCAACGGGGATTCGGGGGATCAGTCCGGCAGACGGAGGCCCCCGCCCGATCCGAGGATCGGACGGGGGCCTCCGTGTGTGTCACTTCAGGGCGCCGGCGTCGGCCGGGTCGGTCCAGCCGCTGAAGTACAGCAGGTGGCGGTCGGCCGTGACGGCCCACAGGTCGGGGAGGCCGTCGCCGTCCACGTCGCCCGAGCTGCCGAGGGTCGGGTACTTGTCGACGGTGAAGCCGTTCGCGACGACGTTCGCCTTCGGGTCGGCGAGGGTGGAGAAGTCGAAGGTGCCGTCGGCCTTCTTGGCGATCGGGTAGGCGTGCAGGTCACCGGTGGCCCGCTCGCGGGCCCAGAGGGTGAGGTTGCCGGCCGAGTCCGGGCCCGGGGCGATCAGGTCGAAGCCGGCCCAGGCGCCGTTGGTGGTGAGCTGGCGGGCGGTCCGCGGCCGGTAGGAGAAGCCGGGGTTGGCGAACAGCCAGAGGTTGCCGTCCTCCACGGTCACCAGGGAGGAGACCATCCGGGTGTCCAGGGAGCCGATCAGGGCGATCTGGTCGGCCTTGTGCCAGTCGGTGGCGAAGCCGGCCGGGCAGGCGGCGGCCGTGCCGGCCGCGTTCTGGCAGGCGGACGGCCGGGAGACCACCGACGGGTACCCGGTGAACGAGAGGTAGTCCTGGTTGTTGTAGAGGTACAGCGCCGGCGAACCGCTCGGGTGCATCAGCAGGTCGTCCATCGGCGCGTGCGCGTTGGCGTCCCAACCGCGGTGCGCCACCTGGACGTTGGACCAGGAGGTCTGGTTCGGCGAGAGGGCGGCCCGGATCACGGCGGACGGGGTGGTGTCGCCCGAGTTGCTGCTGAGGACCTGGAGGTTGCCCGCGGCGTCCGGCAGCAGGACGTCCGGGACGCCGTCCCCGTCGACGTCGCCGAGCGCCTTGGGCGGGTTCTGGTTCCACGGGGCGTAGAAGGTGTAGCCCGCCCCGCCGACGTTGCCCGCGTTGTCGATCACCTGGACGTTGAGGGTGTTGGTGCCCCAGTTCAGGACCCGCAGGCTGACGGTCGCGGTGCCGTCGTCCTCCGGGACGACGGCGTCGGGCGAGTCGCAGCCGCCGACGCCGAGGTCGCCCCAGCCGTACCGGATGCAGGCGACCCCGGAGGCCTCGCCGCCGGCCGGCACCGGGTCGGCGGTCTTGACCACGAAGGTGCCGAACTGGCCCGCGAACTTGGGGGCGGTGCCGCTCGCCGGGAAGTCGGTCGAGCTGACCGTGGCGGTCGGGCCGGTGGTGTCCACCGTGAAGTGGCAGTCCGCCGACGGGGCGGAGGTCTGGGTGCCCTGGAGGGCCCAGGCGTGCCAGGCGTAGCTGTGCCCGTCCAGCAGGCCGGGGACGTTGAGGGCGGCGGACTGGCCGAAGCCCGCCTGGGCCTCGCCGGTGAACACCGGGTCCTCGGCGCCGGTGGTCACGTCCCAGACGCCGAACCGGGCGCCGGTGCCGGTGACCTTGACGTTGAGCGCCGGCCCGTTGACGCTCCGGCCGATCCAGGTCGGGTCGCCGGTCGAGGCGCAGGCGCTGAGGTGGGACGAGTCGACACCCTGGTTGGTGCCGAGGACGGCCGGCGCGGTGTCGGCCATGGCCGCCGTCGGAGTGGCGAGCAGGCCGACGGCCACGGTCGCCGCGGCGACGCCGCCGAATCTGCGCAGGTGAATGTGAATCATTGGAGCAATCCCCCACCGATCATGCTCGGCGCGTCCGGTACGCGCGTGCGAGCGGTGAGGATCTTGCCAGGGCGGGTCCGGCCGCGGCAACGGGGATTGGAGGTCAGTCCGTGACCGGGCTGCGGCGGGTGGCGCGCAGGCCGCGGACGCCGACGGTGCCGACCGCGACGCCGAGCAGGAAGGAGGTGACGGCGAGCGCCAGGTGGATCCAGAAGAACGCGGTGGGCTGGGAGTGGTCGCCGTTCACGAAGGCCTGGTTGCCGGAGTCCTTCCACAGGTTCTTGACGAAGGTCGTCCAGATGATCATCGACCAGACGCCGAAGGCGGTCAGGAACCAGGAGGTGCGGCGGCTCAGCTTCATGGGGTGGTCCTCGGCGGGGGGTGTGAAGGCGGGGTGCCTCCCCAGTATGCGCGGGCCGCCGATCGGCGTAGGGCGGGCCCCTCCTGCGGAGGACCCGTCCGGTGTGGCGGACGGCCGGGCTCCGCAGTGGGTACGGTCAGCTGGTGCCCACACCCCGTCACACCTTCGCCCAGTTGTGCGCCGCGGTCACCGCGGCCCTCCCGGTCCTGCTCGCCGCCCCGGCGGCGGTCGCGGCTCCGCAGGCGCCGCCCCCGTCGACCGCGATCGGCGGTGAGCGGCTGGGGGTCCCCGGGGTCCAGGTCAATCCGCTGGCGGGCGCGCCGGCGCTGCCGACGGACCTCACCGGCCAGTCCTGGATAGTCTCCGACGCCACGTCAGGCGATGTGCTGGCGGCCTACAACCCGCACCTCAGGCTGCCCCCGGCGAGCACCTTGAAGATCCTCTTCGCGGACACCGTGCTGCCCAAGTTCGACCGCAACGCGGTGCACCGGGTCGCCGACGAGGAGATCCAGAACATCGGCGCCGGCAGCAGCCTGGTCGGCATCAAGGAGAACCTGGACTACCGGGTCGAGGACCTGTGGCGCGGGGTGTTCCTGAGCTCGGGCAACGACGCCGTGCACGTCCTGGCGCACATGAACGGCGGGATCCAGCCGACCGTCAACGAGATGCAGGCCCGGGCCGAGGCCCTCCAGGCCCGGGACACCAAGGTGATCTCCCCGGACGGCTACGACATGGACGGCCAGCTGTCCTCGGCCTACGACCTGTCGCTGTTCGCCCGCTCCGGCCTGGGCAACCCGGACTTCCGGGGGTACTGCGCGACCCGGGACGCGATGTTCCCCGGCGCCGTCGACAAGAACACCGGCCAGCGCGGCAGCTTCGGGATCGCCAACACCGACCGGTTGCTGGGCAAGTACCCCGGCCTGATCGGGGTGAAGAACGGCACCACCACCAACGCCGGCTCGACCTTCGTCGGCGCGGCCGAGCGGAACGGGCGGACCCTGCTGGTGACGGTGATGCACCCGGCCAGCTACCAGAAGGTGTACGACGAGACGGCCGAGCTGCTGGACTGGGGCTTCGCCGCGGCCGGCAAGGTGCAGCCGGTCGGCCGGCTGGTCGACGAGAAGCCGGCCGGCGGCGAGGAGCCGACCGGGCAGGCGGGCGGCACCGCCGGTGTCCCCGCCCCGCCGCCGCACGCCTCCCCCACCGCGGGCCGGGCCGCCGCCGGGGCGGCCGGGGACGACGGGCCGGGCCTGGGCACCTGGTCGGCCGTGCTGGTCGGGGCCGTGGTCGCGGCGGGCGCCGTGGTGGCCCTCCGGCGCCGGACGGCGGGCCGCGCCGGGGACTGAGCTGCAGCGGCCCGGCCTCAGGTCCGGGGCCGGGGCGTCCCTGCGGGGGCCTCGGCCCGGGCCTCGGCATCGTCGGCCGCGGTCAGCAGGGCCCGGCCGTGTTCCCTGGTCCGCTCCCGGGCGGCCGCCGGGTCGGCCGTCGCCGTCCAGGCCACGCAGTACATCAGCAGCCGGCTGACGAAGTTGATCCACAGCAGCAGCGCCACCGGCGTGGCGAAGGCGCCGTACAGGCTCCGCCCGGCGACCGAGCCGAGGTAGGAGGCGAGCAGCAGCTTCAGCAGTTCGAAGCCGACCGCGCCGATCAGCGCGCCGGTCAGCAGGTCGCGGCGGCGCTGGCCGGTGATCCCGGGGAAGGGGGCCAGCAGGTAGGCGAAGAGCAGCATGTCGCACGCTATGGCGATCAGCACCCCGACCCCGGTCAGCAGGTAGCCGCTGCCCAGGCCGGTCGCGTCGGCGATCCGCCCGGCGAGCGTGGTGCCGGCGGCGGAGGCGGCCAGTGAGAACAGCGACACCAGGCCGAGGCCGGCCAGCACCACGACGTCCCAGGCCTTGCGCAGCACCGGGTTGCCGTCCTCCTCGGGGAGCTGCCAGAGGTCCCGGATCGAGGTGCGCATGGTGTCCACCCAGCCGAGGCCGGAGACCAGCAGCAGGGCGCCGCTGACCAGCCCGAGGGTGCCCGCGTTGGCCACCAGGGACGGCAGGTTGAGCGCGTCCGACAGGCCCGGCAGCTGGTCGGAGATGCGGTGCTGGAGGTCGGCCACCTGGCTGCCGTTCAGCGTCGCGGCGGCGATCGCCAGACCGACCGTGAGCAGCGGGAACAGGGCGAGGAAGCCGAAGAAGGTGACGGCTCCGGCCAGCCGGTTGCCGCGGGCGGCGGAGAAGTACTCGTACACCCGGTACGGGCGGCTGCGCAGCACCCGGGCCACGAGCGGGCCCAGGACCGGAAGGCGGGTCAGGAAGTCCACCCGACCGGTTATACCGGTCCGTCCCCCGAACGGCCGTCAGGCGCGGGCCGGATCCGCCCAACGCGGCAGAGGCCGATCAGCCGTTGACGAGCCGGCGGGCCTTCGCCAGGGCGCGGACGGCCTGGTACGCGGCGTAGCGCCCGTGGCCGAGCAGTTCGGTGCGCACGCCGTCCACGCCGGGCGGCGGGCGGTAGCCGGCCGGGCGCAGCCGGGCGCAGTGCGCGGCGGAGCGGCGGAAGTACTCGCGGCGGTCGCCGGCCGGGACCCGGCCGGGCTTGGCGACCACGGTGTTGAGGTGGTTCAGCATCTTGCCGAAGACGACCGGGCGCCACGGGTCCAGGTCGGGGCGCCGGTCGAGGAAGGCGAAGACCAGGTCGTACTGGGCGAAGACGTCGAAGTGCTTGCGGCTGGCGGTGGCCAGGATGTTGCCGCCCTCCTGGCGCTGGCGGTAGTGCACGCCGACCCGGTCGAGCAGGGTGATGCTGGCGGCGGCGAGCAGCGCCGGGTACGTCCAGGGGGTGTCCTCGTAGTAGCCGGCCGGGAAGGCCAGCTGCTGCTCGGTGATGAACCCGCGGCGGTAGGCCTTGTTCCAGACGACCTGGAGCAGGTCGAGCAGGTCGGGGCGGGCGGCGAGGTCGAAGACGTCCGGGGAGTCGGCGCCGAAGACGTGGCCTGCGGCGGCGCGGGTGATCCGGCCGTCGGCGTAGGTGCGGGCGTAGTCGTAGACCAGGACGTCCGGGTCGCCGGTGGCGGCGAGGCGGGCGTCGACGGCCTCCAGCAGGCCGGGGGTGAGGGTGTCGTCGCTGTCGAGGAAGACCACGTAGTCGCCGGTGGCGACCTCCAGGCCGGCGTTGCGGGCCCGGCCGAGGCCGACGTTCTCCGGCAGGTGGAGCACCCGGACCCGGGGGTCGGCGGCGGCCGCCTCGTCCAGCATGGCGCCGCAGCCGTCCGGCGAGCGGTCGTCCACCGCGATCAGTTCGAGGTCCGGTCCACCCTGGCCGAGGACGGATTCGAGGCACTCGGCGAGGTAGTCCTGGACCTGGTACACGGGGACGATGACGCTGAAGCGGGGCACGGGGCCCAGCGTAGTGGGCCCGGGGAGGGTCGGGCCCCGGAGGTAGGATCGGGGCGCACGTACGCACCGATCCAAGTGCGGCCAGACCCCCTGCGGGCTGCCACGCTCCTCCCGAGAAAGGCCTGCGTAGCCGATGGCTCCCCGCCTCTCCATCGTCGTTCCGATCTACAACGTCGAGCGCTATCTCGTCGAATGCCTCGACTCGATCGCCGCCCAGTCCTTCACGGACTTCGAGTGCGTCATGGTCGACGACGGTTCGAAGGACGGCAGTGCGGCGCTCGCCGAGGCGTACGCGGCCCAGGACCCCCGGTTCCGGCTGGTCCGGCAGGTCAACAAGGGCCTCGGCGCGGCCCGCAACACCGGCATCCGGCACATCGACCCGGACTCCGAGTTCCTGTGCTTCGTGGACAGCGACGACTCGATGCCGCCGAGTGCGTACGAGCTGATGATCAACACGCTGGAGGAGACCGGCTCGGACTTCTGCACCGGCAACGTGCTGCGGTTCCGCGCGGTGGGCTACTACCAGTCCGGCGGGCACTCGAAGCCGTTCAAGGAGACCCGCCTCAAGACCCACATCACCGAGCTCCCGGCGCTGGTCACCGACCGCACCGCGTGGAACAAGGTGTACCGGCGCTCCTTCTTCGACGCCGCCGACCTGCTCTACCCCGAGGGCATCCTGTACGAGGACGCCCCGGTCAGCGTGCCGCACCACTACCTCGCCAAGAGCGTGGACGTGCTCTCCGAGCCGATCTACCACTGGCGCGAGCGCGAGGTCGGCGAGATGTCGATCACCCAGATGCGCACCAACCCCAAGGGCCTGATCGACCGGGTCGCCTCGGTCGAGCTGGTCCGCGCCTGGCTGAAGCGGCAGACCGAGCCGCGCTTCGCCGAGTACCTGCGCTCCTACGACGAGAACACCCTCGTCGAGGAGATCCCGATGTTCTTCTGGTCCGTCGTGGACGGCGACAAGGAGTACCGGGCCGCCTACGTCCAGTGCGTCAGCCGGCTGCTCCGCTCGATCGGCCAGGAGCAGGTCCGCAAGCTGCGCGCGCCGCTGCGGCTGAAGTACCACCTGACCCTGCAGAACCGGGTCGACGAGCTGGTCGAGCAGATCCGCTACGAGGGCGAGAGCGGCGGCGGCGTGCAGGCCCGCGGCCTGCTGCGGCCGTACGCGGACTACCCGTTCCTGCGCGGCGGCCGCAAGAGCGTGCCGTCCGGCGTGCTCAAGCTGGACAACTCGCTGGTCATGCGCAGCCGGCTGTACAAGAGCGCCTGGGTGGGCGGCAGGCTGGAGCTGACCGGGCACGCGTACCCGGAGCAGCTGGGCGCGTCGAACAAGCACGACATGGTCCGCACCCTGGTGCTGCGCGAGGCCAAGGGCCGCCGGGTCATCGCGGTGCCGATGAAGACCCAGTACAGCCCCGAGGCCACCGCGAGCTGCAACCACGACCTGTACAACTGCGACTGGTCCGGCTTCACCGTCGCCCTCGACCCGAAGAAGCTCAAGCACCGCGGCCAGTGGAAGGACGGCCACTGGCGCGTCCTGGTGGCCGGCGCGGGCAAGGGCGGGATCTACAAGGGCCGGATCTCGGCGGGCTGGAGCGACACCGCCGAGTCGATCCCGCAGCACTGGGTCGAGCCGGACGTGCGGATCGTGCCGTGGGTCCGGGACAACTTCGTCTACCTCCAGGTGGAGACCGTCAAGGCCCGGGTGACCGGCCTGGCCGCGCACGGCGGCCGGGTGGAGGTCTCCGGTGCGGCCCGCTCCGGGGCGAGCTTCGCCGGGGCCCGGCTGCGGCTCACCCACGTCGAGTCGGACCGCGAGCTGACCTTCCCGGTGGAGCTGGGCACGCCGGCCGGCACCCTGCAGCCGTTCAGCTCCTCCGTCGAGACGGCCGAGCTGACCGCCGTCCGCGAGGCCTGGGCCGAGCTGGACCCGGTGGCCGGCGAGCGGGTCCGCGACCGTTGGGACAGCGCGCTGCTGCTGGCCGACGGCAGCGTCCTGCCGCTGGTCTGGGACGACCGCAACGCGCCCGAGCAGCTGCACGTCCCGCTGGACCCGCAGGCGCCGGTGGGGCAGCGCCGGGCGATCTACACCAAGCCCTCCCCGAGCGGCCACCTCCAGCTCTCCGACCAGCTGCTGCAGCCGGTCGTGGACGAGGTGTCGGCGCGCGGCGCCGACGGCTTCCTGCTGAGCGGCTCCTTCCCGCAGGCCGGCGCGCACCGCTGGGAGCTGGTGGTCCGCCACCACTGGCGCGAGGAGGAGCACGTCTACCCGGTGGAGATCTCGGACGGCCGGTTCCGCACCGCGCTGCCCGCCGTGCCGACCGCCACCTTCGCCGGGCGGGTGCCGCTCGCCCAGGGCACCTGGAACGTCTTCTTCCGCCCGGTCGGCGTCCCGGCCTCCAGCCTGCCGGACAGCTACGTGCAGATCTCCCCGGACTGCTTCGGCTCGCTGCCGGTGGAGGTGGAGTCCCGCGGCAAGCGGATCGCGCTGGAGCGCCGCTACCACGACGGCCTGTCGCTGGAGTCGCACTCGGCCCTGCTGCCCGAGGAGCGGTCCGGCTACCGCCAGCGCCGGCTGCGCGGCACCGACTACCCGGCCGCCCGCCGGCTGCCGGTGCGCGACACGGTGCTCTACAACGCCGGCCACGGCAGCGCGTACGCCGACTCTCCGCGGGCGATCCACGAGGAGCTGGTCCGCCGCGGCCTGCCGCTGGAGCACCTGTGGGGCAGTGACGACATGCAGGCCGAGCTGCCGCGCACCGCGCAGCCGATCCGGCTGTGGAGCCCGGAGTGGTTCGAGGCGCTGGCGACCGCCAAGTACATCGTCACCAGCACCCACCTGCCCGACTTCTTCGTCCGCCGCCCCGGCCAGGTGGTCCTGCAGACCCGGATGGGCAGCCCGCTGAAGCAGGTCGGCTTCGACTTCGAGAAGGTCTGGTTCACCGACTCGAACTACCTCAAGGGCCTGGCCCGCGAGGTCCCGAACTGGAGCCTGCTGGTGGCCGGCAACAGCTGGTCCGCCCCGGTGCTGCGGCGCGCCTTCGACTACCAGGGCGAGATCCTGGAGAGCGGATCGCCCCGGAACGACCTGCTGTTCGCGGCCGACCGGGAGAAGACCGCCGAGCAGGTCCGCGAGCGGCTCGGCCTGCCCGAGGGCAAGAAGGTCGTGCTGTACGCGCCGACCTGGCGCGAGGACCGGCGCCGGCCGAACGGCGGCTACCAGATCGACCTGCGGGTCGACCTGGAGGCGGCCAAGGCCGCGCTCGGCGACGACCAGGTGCTGCTGGTGCGCCGGCACAACATGATGTGCGGCCAGATCCCGGGCGCCGGCAACGGCTACATCTGGGACGTCGGCAGCTACCCCGACATGGCGGAGCTGCTGCTGATCGCCGACGTGCTGGTCACCGACTACTCGTCGAGCGTCTTCGACTTCGCCACCACCGGCAAGCCGATGATCTTCTTCACCCACGACCTCGAGCACTACCGCGACAACCTGCGCGGTTTCAGCCTGAACTTCGAGGCCGAGGCCCCGGGCCCGCTGCTGGCCACCTCCGAGGCGCTGGTCGACGCGCTCGGACGGCTGGACGCGGTGGCGGCCGAGTACGCGGACAAGGCGGCCGCGTTCCGCGAGGCGTACTGCGACCTGGACGACGGCAAGGCCGCCGGACGGGTGGTCGACGCGTGGCCCCGATCGGTGTAGCCACCGGCTCGTACCGAGGCGCCCGGCGCGATCCGCGCCGGGCGCCTCGGTGATATCTGGGAATTCCCTGAGAGCTACCCGCCCTTTACGTCCAATTTGCACTCGAACTTACGTTTAGTCGACGAATTTCAAAGGAAATTCTACGAACCGTACAGTTGACCCGGGGTGCCCTCCCGGGGTGGGATATCAAATCGGCCCCGGACCGGTCGTCACCGGCACCGCGGCCCTCCCGGCCACCGCCATGCCCGGGACCCCGTTCCGAAGGGCCCTCCGCACCATGTCTTCGCTCACCCGGTTCGTTCTGCCGCACGCCGCCCCCCGGGTGGCCGCCGGTCGGCCAGCCGTCGATGAGGACGTCTCGTTCGGGCTGCTGCGGGCCCGCTGGCACGGCCGCGGACTGGAGCTCACCGGCTTCGCCCGCCCGCTGGAGCAGGACACCGGCCGCCCCGGCTCGGCCTGGACCTGGCTGACCCTGCGCCACGAGGACGGGGCCGAGCCCCCGCTCCACCTGCGCTCCAGACCCCGGCGGCTGCCCGAGGTCACCGACGACAGCGCCCAGCCCGAGCACAACCACGACTGGTCCGGCTTCACCGTCCT
The DNA here is from genome assembly GCF_042884005.1 of Kitasatospora sp. NPDC058162. Taxonomy (NCBI): domain Bacteria; kingdom Bacillati; phylum Actinomycetota; class Actinomycetes; order Kitasatosporales; family Streptomycetaceae; genus Kitasatospora; species Kitasatospora sp. NPDC058162. The sequence goes on along the minus strand of NZ_JBHVUS010000005.1, from coordinate 446,397 downwards.
GGTGGAACCCTCCCGGCTGCGCCGGGACGACCGCTGGCTGCTCGGCGACTGGCAGATCGAGACCACCCTCTTCACCCGCCCCCGCCCCACCCGGCTGCGCCGCCAGTACGGCACCCTCGCCCCCCACTGGTGCGGCTCCGGCGAGTACCCGCCGGCCCGCTGGGTGGACCGGGACGTGCGCCTCCAGCCGTCCTTCGAGGACGGCCGGCTGCGGCTGCGGCTGGAGCGCCCCGACGTCCGGCTCGACCGCGCCGAGTCCGCCGCCGACGGCATCCGGCTGGGCGGCGTCGCCGACCACTGCCCGGCCGGCACCGTGCTGCGGCTGCGGCACCGGCAGAGCGAGGCGGTGATCGAGCAGCCGCTCACCCGCACCGGCAACACCTTCGCCGTCGAACTGCCGTACCGGCCGTTCACCGCCGACGGGCGCGGCCGCGAGGACCTGGAGCACTGGGACGCCGAACTGCTGCGCCCCGACGGCGGCACCGAGCAGCTCTGCCTGGACGAGCGCGGCGGCCCGGTGGCCGGCCAGTACCCGCTGCCCGACGCCCCGGACCGGGTGCTCTACCTCAAGCACCTCGCCGACGGCCGGCTCCAGGTCTGCGTCCAGCCCGCCGCCGGGATGGTCGACCGGATCGCGGTCCACTTCGGCGGCTTCGAGCTGTCCGGCCACTGCCCGGACCCGGACGCCGGCCGGCTGGAGCTGGTGCTGCGGCACGGCGGCACCGCGGGCGAGGTCCGCACCCCCGTCGAGCCCGAGCCGGACGGCCGCTTCCGGGTGCGGGTGCCCGCCACCCGCACCGGCTCGGACGGCGCCGTGCTGCCGCTGCGCAAGGGCATCTGGGAGGCCGCCCTGGAGCCGGCCGACCGCTCCGGCCCGGCCCGGCCGCTGCTCGCCGCCCCGACCGTGCTGCCCGCCCTGCCCGCCACCGCGACCACCGGCGGCAAGCACGTCCTGCTGCAGCGCCGCTGGCACGACACCCTGCTGGTGGACTCCACCCCGGTGCTCGACGCCACCGAGCGCAGCGCCTGGACCCAGGCCCGGCTGCGCACCGAGCACTACCCCGCGGCCCGCCGCGAGCCGCTGCGCGAGGCGGTGCTGTACGACGTCTTCGGCGGCCGCGGCTACGCCGACTCCCCGCGCGCGGTGCACGCCGAACTCGCCCGCCGCGGCGAGCCGCTGGAACACCTGTGGGTGGTCGACGACGGCCAGGCCGAACTGCCGCCCGGCGTCGTCCCGATCCGGATCTGGAGCCCGCAGTGGTACCGGGCCCTGGCCACCTGCCGGTACCTGGTCGGCAACACCCACTTCCCGGACTTCCTGGAGCGCCGCGAGGGCCAGGTCGTGGTGCAGACCTGGCACGGCTCGCTGCTCAAGCGGATCGCCCACGACGTCGACAACCCCTGGCTCGCCGACCACGGCTACCTGGAGGCGCTCGACCGGGAGACCCCGCAGTGGAGCCTGCTGCTCTCCCCCAGCCCGTTCGCCACCCCGATCCTGCGGCGCGCCTTCCGCTACGACGGCGAGGTGCTGGAGTCCGGCTACCCGCGCGGCGACGTGCTGGCCCAGCCCGACCCGCGGGTCGCCGCGGCCGTCCGCCGCCGGCTCGGCATCCCCGAGGGCAAGCGGGTCGTGCTGTACGCGCCGACCTGGCGCGAGGACCAGCAGCGCGGCGACGGCGACGGCTTCCGGCTCGACCTGCGGCTCGACCTCGACCACGCCCGCCGACTGCTCGGTGAGGACCACGTGCTGCTGGTCCGCCCGCACTCGCACGTGCGCGACCCGCTGCCGGGCGCCGGCGACGGCTTCCTGTTCGACTGCGGGGACTTCCCCGACCCGCAGGAACTACTGCTGATCGCGGACGTGCTGGTGACCGACTACTCGTCGATCATGTTCGACTTCGCGATCACCGGCCGCCCGGTCTACTTCTTCACCTACGACCTGGAGCACTACCGCGACACCCTGCGCGGCTTCTACTTCGACTTCGAGGCGGACGCCCCCGGGCCGCTGGTGCCGGACTCCGCCGAGCTCCTCGGCGCACTGCGCGAACTCGCCGACGGCGGGGCGCAGTTGCCGCCCGGCTACGCCGAGCGCTACCGGCGCTTCCGGGCCGCGCACTGCGCCCTGGACGACGGCGGCGCGGCCGGCCGGGTGGTCGACCGGATGCTCGAACTCGGCCGTACGGCGCGGTAGTCCACCGCGGCGGGGCTAGCTCAACAGAACTGGTAGTCCCGCCAGGGCCGCCAGACCTCGTCCGCGTCGAAGCGGGAGAGCGAGAAGCCCGGCACCAGGAAGGACGCCCGGAACCCGCGCGCCTGCTCGTACGCCTGGTCCAGCACGTCGTCCGGCAGCCCGTGGGCGACCGTCACGTGCGGGTGGTACGGGAAGGCCAGTTCGCGGGCCAGCGGGCCGGAGCGGACGTCCGCCTCCAGCAGCCGGCACTCGTGCGCGCCCTCCTCGACCCGGACGAACACCACCGGGGAGACCGGGCGGAAGGTGCCGCCGCCGCTCAGCAGCATCCGGAACGGCCGGTGCGCCGCCGCCACCGACGCCAGGTGCTCCTCGATCTTCGGCAGTTCCTCGGCCGGCACCTCGGTGGGCGGCAGCAGGGTGACGTGCGTCGGTATCGAGCGGGCCTGCGGATCGCCGAGGCCGGCCCGGGCGTCCTGGACCCGCGCGCCGTGCGGGTCCGGAACACTCACGGACACGCCGATGGTGACGACCTCCGGGAGGTCGCCACCATCGGGCATGCGCGAGAGCGGAGTCACCGCTTGGCGGCCGGGAGGAAGCCGATCCGGTCGTACACGGTCGCCAGCGTCTCGGAGGCCACCGCGCGGGCCTTCTCGGCGCCGATCGCCAGCACCCGGTCCAGCTCGGCCGGGTCGTCCAGGAAGGTGCTGGTGCGCTCCTGGAAGGGGGTCACCCACTCGGTGAACAGCTCGGCCAGCTCGGTCTTCAGGGCGCCGTACATCTTGCCCTCGAAGTGCGCCACCAGCTGCTCGACCGACTGGCCGCTGAGCGCGGAGTGGATCCGCAGCAGGTTGGAGACGCCCGGCTTCTGCTCCTCGTCGTAGGAGACCACGGTGCCGGTGTCGGTGACGGCGCTCTTGAACTTCTTGGCGCTGACCTTCGACTCGTCCAGCAGGCTGACCAGGCCCTTGGCCGAGGAGGCCGACTTGCTCATCTTGATGCCCGGGTCCTGGAGGTCCATGATCTTCGCCGTCTCCTTGAGGATGTACGGCTTCGGGATCGTGAACGTGGGGGCGTAGCGCGAGTTGAACCGCTCCGCGATGTCGCGGGTGATCTCCACGTGCTGGCGCTGGTCCTCACCGACCGGGACGGCGTCCGCCTGGTAGAGCAGGATGTCCGCGATCTGCAGGATCGGGTAGGTGAACAGGCCGACGGTGGTGCTGTCGGCGCCGTACCGGGAGGACTTGTCCTTGAACTGGGTCATCCGGGAGGCCTCGCCGAAGCCGGTGAGGCAGTTCATCACCCAGGCGAGCTGCGCGTGCTCGGGCACGTGCGACTGGACGAAGAGGGTGCAGTGCTCCGGGTCCAGACCGGCGCCGAGCAACTGGGCGGCGGACACCCGGGTGTTCTGGCGCAGGGTCACCGGATCCTGCGGCACGGTGATCGCGTGCAGGTCGACGACCATGTAGAAGGCGTCGTTCTCCTTCTGCAGGTCGACCCACTGGCGCACCGCGCCCAGGTAGTTGCCGAGGTGGAACGAGCCGGAGGTGGGCTGGATCCCGGAGAGCACCCGAGGACGGTCCTTGACCGGACCAGTGACCGCTGCGTTGACCATGCGGGCCATTCTTCCAGTTCCCCCGGTCGGTCAGGAAACCTCTGCCCCAGGTGGCTCCTCCGGTGTGACCGCACTCACCCTCACCCGGGCGATCCGGCGGCCCTCCACCTTGGCCACCGTCAGCAGCACCGCGCCGCCGCCCTCGACCGGGACGCGGGCCTGGTCGCCGTCCCGGGGCAGCCGGCCGAGCGCGGCCACCAGGCAGCCGGCCACCGTCTCGTACGGGCCCTCGGGCAGGGTGACGCCGGTCTCCTCGGTGAAGTCGCCGAGGTTGAGCAGGCCGTCCAGCTCGGTGCCGCCGCCGGCCAGCCGGCGGGTGGGGGCGGCCTCGGGCCGGTCGTACTCGTCCCGGATCTCGCCGATCACCTCCTCGACCAGGTCCTCCAGGGTGACGATGCCGGCCGTACCGCCGTACTCGTCCACCACGATGGCCAGGTGGTGGCCCTCCCGGCGCATCTCGCCCATCGCCTCCAGCACCCGCTTGGTGCCGGGCAGCAGCTTCACCTGACGGGCCAGGTCGCGGACCTTGACGGCCTGCTCGCCGCGGGCGCCGTAGAGGTCCCGGACGTGCACGAAGCCGACCACCGCGTCGGCGCTGCCCTCGACCACCGGGTAGCGCGAGTGCGGCGAGGTCTCGGCCTGGTGCCGTACGGCGGCCAGCGGGCGCTCGGCGTCCAGGAAGGTCACCTCGGTGCGCGGAACCATCACCTCGCGCAGCTGGCGCTCCCCCGCGGCGAACACGTCCGCGATCAACGCCCGTTCGTCGCTTCCCAGTTCGGTGTTGGAGGCGACCAGGCCGCGGAGCTCCTCGGAGCTCATCGAGCCGCGCCCGGCCGCCGGATCGCCGCCGAACAGCCGGACCATCAGGTTGGTGGAGTGGCCGAGCAGCCAGATCACCGGGCGCAGCGCGACCGACATCACGTCCACCACCGGAGCCGCGATCACCGCGATGGACTCGGCGCGCTGGAGGCCGATCCGCTTGGGGGTGAGCTCGCCGAGCACCAGCGAGACGTAGCTGATCAGCAGGGTCAGCCCGACCAGGGCGAGCGCGTCCGCCACCCCCTGGGACAGCCCGGCCTCGACGAACAGCGGGGCGACCTTGCCGGCCAGGGTGTCCGCGCCGAACGCGGCGGACAGGAAGCCCATGCACGTCACGCCGACCTGGACGGCGGCCAGGAAGCGGTTGGGGTCGGCGGCCAGGTGCGCGGCCCGGGCCGAGCGCCGGGTGCCGCGCGCCTCCAACGTCCGGATCTGGCCCTCGCGCAGCGAGATCAGCGAGATCTCGGCGACGTTGAACAGGCCGCCCAGCAGGATGAAGACGAGGACGAGCGCGGCGTCCCCGAGGGTTTCGTTCACAGCGGGCCAGTGTAGGCGCCGCGGACGAACAGCCCCGGGAACAACAAACGGCCCACCACCCCCCGGGCGGGGGCAGCGGGCCGTCGGAAGGCCGTGCGGCGGGGCTCAGATGAGGCCCAGCTCCTGGACCGCGTCGCGCTCCTCGGTCAGCTCCTTGACCGAGGCGTCGATGCGGGCGCGGGAGAAGTCGGAGATCTCCAGGCCCTGGACGATTTCGAACTTGCCGTCCTTGGTGGTGACCGGGAAGGAGGAGATCAGGCCGGCCGGGACGCCGTAGGAGCCGTCGGAGACGACGCCCATGGAGGTCCAGTCGCCCTCGGCGGTGCCGTTGACCCAGGTGTGGACGTGGTCGATGGCGGCGTTGGCGGCCGAGGCGGCCGAGGAGGCGCCGCGGGCGTCGATGATGGCCGCGCCGCGCTTGGCGACGGTCGGGATGAAGTCGTTCTCCAGCCAGGCCTGGTCGCTGCCGATGGCCTCGAAGGCCGGCTTGCCGGCGATCTCGGCCTGGAAGATGTCCGGGTACTGGGTCGCGGAGTGGTTGCCCCAGATGGTGACGCGCTTGATGTCGGAGACCAGGGCGCCGGTCTTGCCGGAGAGCTGGCCGACCGCGCGGTTGTGGTCCAGGCGGGTCATCGCGGTGAAGCGCTCGGCCGGGACGTCCGGGGCGTTGCGCTGGGCGATCAGGGCGTTGGTGTTGGCCGGGTTGCCGACGACCAGGACCTTGATGTCGTCCGCGGCGTGGGCGTTGATGGCCTTGCCCTGCGGGCCGAAGATGCCGCCGTTGGCCTGCAGCAGGTCGCCGCGCTCCATGCCCGCGGTGCGCGGACGGGCGCCGACCAGCAGCGCGACGTTGGCGCCGTCGAAGGCCTCGTTCGGCTGGTCGGTGATGGTGATGTCGCGCAGCAGCGGGAAGGCGCAGTCGACGAGCTCCATGGCGGTGCCCTCGGCGGCCTTGAGGCCCTGCGGGATCTCCAGGAGGCGCAGGTTCACCGGCACGTCGGCACCGAGCAGGTGGCCCGAGGCGATGCGGAAGAGCAGCGCGTAGCCGATCTGGCCGGCTGCTCCGGTGATGGTGACGTTGACGGGGGTGCGGGTCATTTCTACCTTCTCCAGCAAATCGCCAGGTGCCCCAGGCACACCGGCGCACTGGAGCCGAGGATGATCTCTCGACATCGAGAGACCGGCGTCAGGTTATCGCAAAGGGAAGCGTACGCCGCGTGTGCGGACGTGGCTGATGCGTCACAGCGGACTTCGTCCGGGCGGGGCCGGGAGGCCCGGGGCGCACCGCGGCCCCGCCCGGGGATCCGGACGGGGCCGCGGTGGGGGGCGGGCTCAGTGCTTGGGCCGGCCGATCAACTGGCCGATGTTGTCCAGCAACGGGATCTCCAGCCACGGGTTCGGCTGCGCGAGCAGGGTCAGCAGCACGATCGAGGCGCCCAGGAAGGCCAGCACGATCACGTCCGTGAAGCGGCTGCGCACCGCCAGCATCCCGACCTCGGGCAGCACCAGCCGCAGCACCGCGCCGAGCAGCACCCCGGTGCCGAGGATCAGCAGCCCGTACTTGAAGCCGTCCTTGAAGTCGGCGAGCCCGATGACCGCGAGGCCGGCGCCGACCACCGACAGGACCAGCGTTATCGGCCACTGCCGGACCGGCAGGGCGTGGTCGCGCCCGAGGGCCGGGGCCGCCCCCTCGGGCGGCAGGGTGCCGGTGGTCTTGACCGGCCTTTGCCGGGACCGCGCCGGTCGCGGTTCAGTCATGCTCGCCGTCCCTCGGGGGTCAGACGCCGGCGCGGCGCTCGGCCGCCTCGACGATGTTGTTGAGCAGCATCGCGCGGGTCATCGGGCCCACGCCGCCGGGGTTCGGGGAGATCCAGCCGGCCACCTCGGCCACGCCCGGGTGGACGTCGCCGACGATCTTGCCCTCGCTGCGGCTGACGCCGACGTCGAGCACCGCGGCGCCCGCCTTGACGTCCTCCGGCTTGACCAGGTGCGGCACGCCCGCGGCGGCCACGATGATGTCGGCCTTGCGCAGGTGCGCGCCGAGGTCCCGGGTGCCGGTGTGGCACAGGGTGACGGTGGCGTTCTCGCTGCGGCGGGTCAGCAGCAGGCCGATCGAGCGGCCGACGGTGATGCCGCGGCCGACCACGACCACCTCGGCGCCGTCGATCTCGACCTGGTGGCGGCGCAGCAGCTCGACGATGCCCAGCGGGGTGCACGGCAGCGGGCCGTCGATGCCCAGCGCCAGGCGGCCGAGCGAGGTCGGGTGCAGGCCGTCGGCGTCCTTGTCCGGGTCCATCAGCTCCAGGACCGGGTTCTGGTCCAGGCCCTTGGGCAGCGGCAGCTGGACGATGTAGCCGGTGCAGGTCGGGTCGGCGTTGAGCTCGCGGACGACGTTCTCGACGTCCTCCTGGGTGGCGGTGGCGGGCAGCTCGCGCTGGATCGAGGCGATGCCGACCTCGGCGCAGTCCTTGTGCTTGCCGTTCACGTACCAGCGGCTGCCCGGGTCGTCGCCGACCAGGACGGTGCCGAGGCCGGGCGTGACGCCCTTCGCCTTGAGGGCCGCCACGCGGGCGGCGAGTTCGGACTTGATCGCGGCGGCGGTGGCCTTGCCATCGAGAATCTGGGCAGTCATGACCCCATTCTCCCGGATCGCGGCCGCCCCCCGTACCGGGCCCCGTCGCGCCGGGCGGCCCGGCGCGGCCCTTGCCCGGTCAGGCGACCGGACGGGTACGGAAGGTCGCACCACGTTGCGGTTGCGCCACAGTCTTCGCACCACGCCCACAACCGGCTGGACAGCGCGCTGCCGTCCGGTTGACGATATGCGGGCATCCCCTGCCGCGACCCGGCCCGGTGACGGGCCGACGGGTCCCGCAGCAGGGCGTACCCGGGGGAAAGAGCCAGTGATCCGACCACAGCACACCGCGCAGCCCGACCGCCACGGCGCCCTCACCGCGCCGTGCCCGTCCCGGCGTTCGATCACTCCCCCGTCACAGCACTGAGCCGGCCGCGCCCGTCACCGCCGCCGGGCTGTCACCGCGCTCCGATAGCGTCCCGTTCCGTCGGCGACCCGACTCGCCGGCCGCAATCGGGCCCTCCGCATCCCGTCCCCGCGTTCCCAACTGCCCGGAGGCAGCCATGAGTTACCCGCCCGACCCGAACAACCCGTACGGCCAGCAGCCGCCCGCCCCGGGCTACGGCTACCCGCAGCAGGCCCCGCCGCAGCCCGCGCCGGGCTACGGCTACCCGCCGCAGGCCGCCCCGGGTTACGGCTACGCGCCGGCCGTGCCGCAGTCCATGCCGGGCCTGGTGATGACCGCCCGGGTGCTGCTGTTCATCGTGGGCGGCGTGCAGACGATCCTCGCGATCATCTACCTGCTCATCGGTGCGGCCGCCAAGGACGTCACCAACACCGCCAAGGCGACCACCAGCGACAACCCGTTCACCGCCATCGGCGACGCCGCCGCCGGCATCCTGATCGTCGTCGCGATCCTGCTCGCGCTGTTCGCCGCGCTGTCCATCACGCTCGGCGCGAAGTTCGGCAAGGGCGGCAACAACGTCCGCATCACGACCATCGTGTACGGCTCGCTCGGCTGCCTGGTCGGCCTGCTGATCCTCGCGGGCGCCGTCACCGCGGGCACCGCCATCGGCTATGTGATGGCCGGTCTGTGGCTGGCCATCAGCATCATCTGGATCACCGCCATGTGCACCCAGGAGGGCTCCGGCTGGTTCAACCGGCCGCGCTACTGAGCACCCGGCACGACCACGACGAAGCGGCCCGGCCCCCTACCGAGGGGACCGGGCCGCTTCGTGCCGCTCAGTGGAAGAAGTGGCGCGCGCCGGTGAAGTACATCGTCACGCCGGCCTTCTGGGCGGCCTCGACGACCTGCTCGTCACGGATCGAACCGCCCGGCTGGACGATCGCCTTCACGCCCGCGGCGATCAGGATCTCCGGGCCGTCCGGGAACGGGAAGAAGGCGTCCGAGGCGGCGTACGAGCCCTTGGCCCGCTCGCCGGCCCGCTCGACCGCGAGCTTGCAGGAGTCGACCCGGTTGACCTGGCCCATGCCGACGCCGACCGAGGCGCCGTCCTTGGCCAGCAGGATCGCGTTGGACTTGACGGCCCGGCAGGCCCGCCAGGCGAAGGCCAGCTCGGCCAGCTCGGCCGCGGAGAGCGCCTCGCCGGTGGCCAGCGTCCAGTTCGCCGGGTCGTCGCCCTCGGCCTGCACCCGGTCGGCGTCCTGGAGCAGCACGCCGCCGGAGATCGGGCGGACCTCCTGGCGGTTGGCCGGGGCCCCGGGGGCGACCAGCACCCGCAGGTTCTTCTTGCGGGCCAGCACCTCGACCGCGCCGTCCTCGTAGCCGGGGGCCACGACGACCTCGGTGAAGATCGGGGCGATCTGCTCGGCCAGCTCGACGGTGACCGGGCGGTTGACCGCGATCACGCCGCCGTACGCGGAGACCGGGTCGCACTCGTGCGCCCTGCGGTGCGCCTCGACGACGTCGGCGCCGGTCGCGATGCCGCACGGGTTGGCGTGCTTGATGATCGCGACGGCCGGCTCGGCGTGGTCGTACGCGGCGCGGCGGGCGGCGTCGGTGTCGACGTAGTTGTTGTACGACATCTCCTTGCCGTGCAGCTGCTGCGCACCGGCCAGGCCGCCCGGGCCGTCGCTGTACAGCGCGGCGCCCTGGTGCGGGTTCTCGCCGTAGCGCAGCACGTTCTGCCGCTCCCAGGTGGCGCCCAGGAACTCGGGGAAACGCTCGTCGCTGGGGGCGTAGCCGGCCTCGAACCAGGAGGCGACGGCCACGTCGTAGGCGGCGGTGTGGGCGAACGCGGCACCGGCCAGGCGCTTGCGGGTGGCCAGGTCGAAGCCGCCCTCGCGGGCGGCGGTCAGCACGTCGGCGTAGCGGGCCGGGTCGACCACGACGGCCACCGAGGGGTGGTTCTTGGCGGCGGCGCGGACCATGCTCGGGCCGCCGATGTCGATCTGCTCGACGCACTCGTCCGGGGTGGCGCCCGAGGCGACGGTGGCCTTGAACGGGTAGAGGTTCACCACGACCAGGTCGAAGGGCTCGACGCCGAGCTCGGCCAGCTGCGCGCGGTGCGACTCCAGGCGCAGGTCGGCGAGCACGCCGGCGTGCACGCGGGGGTGCAGCGTCTTCACGCGCCCGTCCAGGCACTCCGGGAAGCCGGTCAGCTCGGAGACCTCGGTCACCGGGACGCCGGCGGCGGCGATCCGGCCCGCGGTGGAGCCGGTGGAGACGATGGCGACCCCGGCGGCGTGCAGGCCCTGGGCCAGCTCCTCCAGACCGGTCTTGTCGTACACGCTGATCAGCGCACGACGGATCGGACGGATGTTCTCGGAGACAGGGGGGGTGGTGGAGCTGGCACTCATGCCGGGATCCATACCTTTCGGTCCTCGATGCGGTGACCTTCGCGGGCCAGCCGGCCCACGACGTCGACGAGCAGCTTGCGCTCGACAGTCTTGATGCGCTCGTGCAGCGCGTCGCCGCCATCGGCGTGGTCCGCGTCGAGCACCTCGACGACGCCCTGCGCGATGATCGGCCCGGTGTCCACACCGGCGTCGACCAGGTGGACGGTGCAGCCGGTGACCTTCACCCCGTACGCCAGCGCGTCGGTGACGCCGTGGGCGCCGGGGAAGGACGGCAGCAGTGCGGGGTGGGTGTTGACGATCCGACCCGCGAAGGCCGCGATGAACTCGGGGCCGAGGATCTTCATGAAGCCGGCCGTGACCACCAGGTCGGGCTGGTGGGCGGCGACGGAGGCGGTCAGCGCGCGGTCCCAGGCGGCGCGGTCCGGGAAGTCCTTCACCCGGTGGACGAAGGTCGGCAGGCCCGCCCGCTCGGCGCGCTCCAGGCCGGCGATCCCGTCGCGGTCCGCGCCCACGGCCAGGATCTCGGCACCGTACGCCGGGTCGGCGACGGCGTCGATCAGCGACTGGAGGTTGGTGCCGGAGCCGGAGACCAGCACCACCAGGCGGGCCGGTCCGGGCGTACGGGGCGGGAAGAGCTGGGCGGGGGCGGCGGCCACTGCGCGATTCTCCGTAGGTCGGGCGCCGCCCGCTGGTACGTCCACCGGCGGTGGGGCCACTACGAACGGCAGGTCGAGCGAGGGGGAACACCAGGAGAACCCGCCGCGACGCGGGCCCCGGGGAACCCCTGGGAGCTGCTGACCGTCACCACGATAACGGCTGGTCGGAGGGCCCCCACACCCCGCCTGCGGCGCTACGCGCGTAGTTGAGACGGGGATCTCCTCGGGCCCGCCGCACCGGAGTTGCGCACCGCCCGCACCGGTGCGGGCAGGCCCCCGACGGGCGCTCGAACGCTTGCGGGATCATTGGGGCGGAGGAGACCGCCCGCGGGCGCGACCCTCCGCACGAGCCCCGACCGAGAAGGAACGGCTGAACCCATGAGCAGCGGCGACGACCCCGACGAGCGCAACCCCTTCGCGCCGCCGCCCGCGGACGCCCCGGACCAGCCGTGGCGGCCGCGCAGCCCCTGGCCCGGCCAGGGCCAGGACGGCAACGGCGGCCAGGCCGGCGGCCCGGGCGGCGAGCAGCACGGTGACCGCCCGCCGTTCCCGCCGCAGTGGGGGCAGGGCCCCGGCGAGGGCGGCCCCGGCCGTCGCCCGCAGGCCCCGCCGCCGCCCCGGCTGGACCCGACCGACCCGGCCCACCGCAAGGCCCGCAACGCCGCGCTGGCCGGACCCTTCGCGCTGGTCTGCCTGTTCGCGGGCTTCCACTGGATCGCGCTGCTGGTCGGGCTGCTCGGCATCGCCTGGGGCGTCGGCGCGCTCCGGGCCAAGCGGCCCTCGACCGCCCCGGCGCCGGCCGTGGCCCTGGGCGGCCCGGTCGGCGCCCCGGCCCCGAACCCGCTCACCCCGGCCGCGCTCGCCGGGATCCTCACCGGCGCGATGACCGTCGTGGTCGCCACCTCGGTGATCGGGCTGAGCATCCACTACCGGGACTACATGACCTGCGTGCGGGACTCGCTGACCAACGTCGGCGCCGAGAACTGCGACCGGTACGCGCCGCAGTGGTACGTGGACTTCAGCGGGAACGCGGAGTAGCGGGACAGTCCGGCTCGGCCCGGTCAGCGGGTCAGTCGGCGGGGCGCCGACCGGACAGCCACAGCACCAGGACGTAAGCCCCGGCGCGCAGCCGCAGGACGCTCCGGTGCGTACGGATCGCGAGCCGGGCGTACGCGCCCCGCCCGGCCGCCGGGGCCCCGGCCGGGCCCGCCGCCCCGGACGGGTCCTCGACCGGATCCCCGGCCGGACCGTCGACCGGATCCCCGGCCCGGCCCCCGGCCGCCGCGGGGCCGAGCACGCGGTACCGGACCAGCAGGGCGCCCGGCACCGCCACCAGGGCGAGCCAGCCCGCCGCCGCCAGGCCCGTCCACCACGGCACCGGCCCCAGCCGGGCCATCCGCTCGGCCGCCAGCGCCCCGCCGGACAGCCAGCCCAGCACCGCCGCCCCGGCACCGACCAGCAGCGCGGCCGCCAGGGCCGCCGTCGCCGTCGCCGCGGGCGGCCACGGCTCGGCGCCGTCCGCCGCACCCCGGCCGCCCGCCGCCGCGCGGCCCAGCAGGACCGCGGGCACCAGCCCCGCCAGCAGCGGCAGCAGCAGCGCCGCCAGCCGCCAGCCGCCCGGGCCCTCCTGGGGCAGCAGGGCGAACAGCGGGAAGTCCGGCACCGGGCCGAGCCGCGTCCCGCCCGGCGACACCAGCGACCCGGCGCCGACCTCGAAGCCCGGGCCCAGCGCGTACGCGGCGCCCCACAGCACCGTGTTCGGCAGCAGCGCCACGGTGACCAGCAGCAGCCCGACCAGCGCGGCGGGCCCGCCCCCGAGCAGCGCCGTCCCGCGCCCGCCGCCGACCACCGCGTCCAGTACCGCCGCCACCGCCACCAGCACCCCGCCCGCCGCGACCAGGCCCGCCCCGGCCGCACCCGCCGCCCGGACCACCACGGACGTACCGCCGGTCGGCCGCCAGCCCGGCGGGAGCCGGTCGAACAGCGGCTCGGCGTCGATCCCCGACGGACCGACGGACCGTACGCCCGCCGCCGTCGCCAGCGCGGCCAGCAGGCCCACCACCAGCAGGTCCGGCAGCACCCGGCTGTGGAACAGCCCGGGGCCCGCGCAGTGCAGCGCGACCGCGACCGCCACCGCGCAGTACCCCGCCCACAGCGCCAGCGGGCCGCCCCAGCGCGAACGCAGCCCCCGCCGCGCCGCCACCGCGGCGCCCGCCCGGTACAGCCGCAGCACGGCCAGGGCACCGAGCAACAGCGGAGTGACCGTCAGCGGGGCGTCCGCGGCGCCGCGCAGCACCGGCGCGCCGTGCCCGAGCAGCCAGAGCGCACCCGCCAACCGGGTGGCACCGGCGGCGTCGGAATCCGCGTACGGCGTCGCCACCCAGAGCCCGAGCACCGGCACCCCGACCACCGCGAGACCGACCAGCGCCGTCCGCACCCCCGCCAACAGGTCGGCCAGCACCGGGCGTCCGCCCAATTCGCCCGACACTTCCAGGAGCGGACGGCCCATCAGCTGCGTCATGCGCCTCATGGTGCCAAGGCGACTCGCCATGCTCCGTGAACCGGCAAACCGCCGCCGTGTCCCAGATTATTGTCTTATGCGCCTTTTCAGACCCTGCCCCCAAGCCGCCACCACCCCGGCCCGGAGCGTCTGATGACCACGCCACCCACCCGCGCCACCGACCCGCTGGGGAAGCTGACCCCCCGTGAGACCCAGGCCCTCGCCCACCTGGCCGCCGGCCACGGCCTCGATCACACCGCCGCCGCACTCGGCGTCACCACCGCGACCGCCCGCAGTTATCTCCACCGGGCCATGCGCAAACTCGGCTGCCCCACCGAAGCCGCCGCCATCGCCCTGATCAGGACGGCACCCCCCACCGGCCCGGGCAGGCGCCCCCCGGCCGCCCCCACCGACAGCAACCGCACGCGAGTGGCCCCCACAGCCCCGGGAGAACGCAGCGGCATGACCAAGACCACCCCGACCGGCGGGAAACCCGGCACCGACGGCGACCGACGCCACCGCTCCCCCGGCGTGGGCACCGGCCCCGGCCGGTCCACCACGAACGGCGAACCCGGCGCCCCGGCGGCGCCCGGGACGGGCAACCAGCAGGGCCGGCGCCGCCGTCCGGCGGACGGCGCGCGCGGACCGCAGCCGAAGCCGTCCGCCGTCGCCGCTACCACTCCCGCAGTCGCTTCCGCGCCGGAGAAGCCCGAGAGACCGGAGAGACCGGAGAGACCGGAGCAGCGGCGCCCCGCCCGGCCCGAGCCGCCCCAGACGTCGCCCCCGGCCGACCTCCGGGAACCCGCGGACGCCGACCCCGGGACCACCCCCGAAGCCCGCGAGCGGATCAGCGCCGCCCTCACCGAGGCGGGCCACGGGCGGGACCTGACCGAGAGCTTCGAGGAGCTGTACGAGGCCGCGCACACACGGCTGGTGCAGCAGGTGTTCCTGCTGACGGCCTGCCGCCACCGGGCGGTGCACTGCGTGCGGCGGGCGTTCGGGGAGGCCCGGCAGGACTGGGGCGGGGTGGTCGGGTCGGGCGATCCGGAGGGCTGGGTGCGGGTGCGGGCCTGCGAGCTGGCGCTGTCGCCGTGGCACCGGGGCGGGCCCCGGCGGGCGCACGCGTGGACGCTGCCGCACCGGCGGATCCGGGTGCGGCCGGCCGACGAGGCGCAGTCGGTGCTGCCGGACCACGACCGGCTGACCGACCGGGACAAGGCGCTGCTGAAGGCCCTGCGGCGGCTGTCGCGGCCGCAGCGCCGGGCGCTGGTGCTGCACGACGGGCTGGGGCTGCCGGCGGCGGCGGTCGCGGTGGAGGTGGAGTCGACGCTGGCGGCGGCCGAGGGCCGGGTGTGGGCGGCCCGGGCGGCGCTGGCGCAGTGGGTGCCCGAGCTGGTCGGGCCGGATCCGGAGGCACCGGGGTTCCCGGACGGGCTGAGCGGGCTGCTGCACCGGGCCGCGGTGCGGGGCTGCCCGGAGCCGCACCGGGCGCCGGTGCCGGTGCTGCGGGCCAAGCACCGGCTGGGGACGGCGAGCCGGACGGGCGCCGCGGTGCTGCTGACGGTGGCGGTGGGCGGGGCGACGGTGGCGACCCTCGCGGGGCTGCGTCCGGCGGCACTGTTCCACCGGCCGGAGCAGCCCGTCCCCGCGCTCTGCGTGCCGGCCCCGACGGCGGAGGTGGAGGTACCGGGCGTGCCGCTGCTGCCGGGCGGGGCGCCGAACGGCATCACCAGCCTGTGGTGCAGTCCGACGCCGGGGCTGGAGGCGGTGGTGGCGGAGCCGCAGGCGCAGGCGGTCGCGCGCTGGGAGCTGCCGGTCGCGGCCCGGGGCGCGGCCCCGCCGCCGCAGCAGGGCCCGGCGGCCTGCCCGGCCTGGTCCCCGCTGCCGTGTTCCACCGGGCCGGGGCACTGACGCGCCGGTCGGCGCCGGAACGACGAGCGCCCCCGCCCCTCAGGGGGGCGGGGGCGCTCAGCGCGCGGGTGACCTGGGTCAGCCGGCGATGATCTCGCGGGCCAGGCGGGCGGTCTCGGACGGCGTCTTGCCGACCTTGACACCGGCGGCCTCGAGGGCCTCCTTCTTCGCCTGGGCGGTGCCCGAGGAACCGGAGACGATGGCGCCGGCGTGGCCCATGGTCTTGCCCTCGGGGGCGGTGAAGCCCGCGACGTAGCCGACGACCGGCTTGGTGACGTGCTCGGCGATGTAGGCCGCGGCACGCTCCTCGGCGTCGCCACCGATCTCACCGATCATGACGATGATCTCGGTCTCCGGGTCCTCCTGGAAGGCCTTGAGGGCGTCGATGTGGGTGGTCCCGATGACCGGGTCACCGCCGATGCCCACGGCCGAGGAGAAGCCGATGTCGCGCAGCTCGTACATGAGCTGGTAGGTCAGGGTGCCCGACTTCGAGACCAGACCGATCTTGCCCGAGGTGGTGATGTCGGCCGGGATGATGCCGGCGTTCGACTGGCCGGGGCTGATCAGGCCGGGGCAGTTCGGGCCGATGATCCGGGTCTTGTTGCCCTTCGAACCGGCGTATGCCCAGAAGGCGGCGGTGTCGTGCACCGGGACGCCCTCGGTGATCACGACGGCCAGGCCGATCTCGGCGTCGATGGCCTCGATGACGGCGGCCTTGGTGAAGGCCGGCGGCACGAAGAGGACCGAGACGTCGGCGCCGGTCTCCTTCATCGCCTCGGCGACGGAGCCGAAGACCGGGATCTCGGTGCCGTCGACGTCGACCGTGGTGCCGGCCTTGCGCGGGTTGACACCGCCGACGATCTGGGTGCCGGAGGCGAGCATGCGGCGGGTGTGCTTCATGCCCTCGGCGCCGGTCATGCCCTGGACGATGACCTTGCTGTCCTTGGTAAGGAAGATAGCCATGGTGTTAAGTCCCCTTCCTTACTTGTTGGCCAGCTCGGCGGCGCGGTCAGCGGCGCCGTCCATGGTGTCCACGCGCTGGACCAGCGGGTGGTTGGCGTCGTCGAGGATCTTGCGACCCAGCTCCGCGTTGTTGCCGTCCAGGCGGACGACCAGCGGCTTGCTGACGTTCTCGCCCTTGCTCTCGAGGAGCGCGAGGGCCTGCACGATGCCGTTGGCGACCGCGTCACAGGCGGTGATGCCGCCGAAGACGTTGACGAAGACCGACTTGACGTCGGGGTCGCCCAGGATGATCTCCAGGCCGTTCGCCATGACCTCGGCGGAGGCGCCGCCACCGATGTCGAGGAAGTTGGCGGGCTTGACGCCGCCGTGGTTCTCACCGGCGTAGGCGACCACGTCGAGGGTGCTCATGACGAGGCCCGCGCCGTTGCCGATGATGCCGACCTGGCCGTCGAGCTTGACGTAGTTCAGGCCCTTGGCCTTGGCAGCGGCCTCCAGCGGGTTGGCCGCGGCCTTGTCCTCGAGCGCCTCGTGCTCGGGCTGACGGAACTCGGCGTTCTCGTCCAGGGAGACCTTGCCGTCGAGCGCGATGATCTTGCCCTCGCCGGACTTGATCAGCGGGTTGACCTCGACGAGGAGGGCGTCCTCCTTGATGAAGACGGTCCACAGCTTCTGGAGGACGTCGGCGACCTGGTCGGCGACCTCGGCCGGGAACTTCGCCGCGGCGACGATCTCGGCGGCCTTCTCCGGGGTGCAGCCCTCGTTGGCGTCGACCGGGATCTTGGCGAGCGCCTCGGGGTTCTGCTCGGCGACGACCTCGATCTCCACGCCGCCCTCGACGCTGGCCATCGCCAGGAAGGTGCGGTTGGTGCGGTCCAGCAGGAACGAGACGTAGTACTCGTCCTTGATGTCCGCGGTCTGGGCCAGCATCACCTTGTGAACGGTGTGGCCCTTGATGTCCATGCCGAGGATCTGCTCGGCCTTGGCGACGGCGTCGGCCGGGTCGGCGGCGAGCTTGACGCCACCGGCCTTGCCTCGGCCACCCACCTTCACCTGAGCCTTGACGACGGCACGGCCGCCGAAGCGCTCCGCGATGGCGGCAGCGTCTGCGGCGGTCTCGATGACATCGCCGTCAAGCACGGGCACGCCGTGCTTGGCGAAGAGGTCCCTCGCCTGGTACTCGAACAGGTCCACGTGTTTGTCCTTGTTCGTGGTCGCGGATTGTGTCTCTACGAGCGTGCCACGGCAGGATCTTCGCTGCGGGTCGTCGAAGCGGTGCGGGTACGCAGAGGTACGGCCTTGCGGCCCACACAGCCACGGGCGCACACGTCAATCAACACGCGCGTCACGTCCGTCTGGCAGGTTATCCCCGTGGGACGGGACTGTTCCGCCCGGGGCCTGTCCGTCATGGGTGAGAACCGTCACAGATATCCCCCCGGCCGTCGGACTGACCCCGCGGTCCACCGATCGAGTGATTCACACGTTCGAGTGAAGTCGTCACACCCCCTGGTCAGCGCCCTTCATCAGCCGCTGCGGGATCGGTCGCTTCTCGATCGCCGCCGCCATGATCTCGGGGAAGGCGTCCGGGGTGCAGGCGAAGGCCGGGGCGCCGAGCGCGGCCAGCGCGGCGGCGTGGGCGTGGTCGTACGCGGGGGCGCCCTCGTCGGAGAGCGCGAGCAGCGCGATGAACTGGACGCCGGCCGCCTTCATGGCGGCGACCCGCCGCAGCATGCCGTCCCGGATGCCGCCCTCGTACAGGTCGCTGATCAGCACCACGACGGTCTCGGACGGCCGGGTGATCCTCGACTGGCAGTAGGCGAGCGCCCGGTTGATGTCGGTGCCGCCGCCGAGCTGGGTGGCGAACAGCACGTCCACCGGGTCGGTCAGCTGCTCGGTGAGGTCGACCACCGAGGTGTCGAAGACGACCAGCCGGGTGTCCAGGCTGCGCATCGAGGCGAGCACCGCGCCGAACACCGCCGAGTGGACGACCGACGGCGCCATCGAGCCGGACTGGTCGATGCAGAGGATGACGTCCTTCTTCACCGCGCGCTGGGCGCGGGCGTAGCCGACCAGCCGCTCGGGCACCACGGTGCCGTGCTCGGGCAGGTAGTTCTTCAGGTTGGCCCGGATCGTCCGGTCCCAGTCGATGTCCCGGTGGCGCGGCCGGTTCACCCGGGCGCTGCGGTCCAGGGCGCCGCCCAGGGTGGCCCTGGTCCGGTCGGCCAGCCGGCGCTCCAGGTCGGCCACCACCTTGCCGACCACGGCCCGGGCGGACTCCCGGGTGGTCTCGGGCAGCGCGTGCTTGAGCGACAGCAGGGTGCCGACCAGGTGCACGTCCGGCTCGACGGCCTCCAGCATCTCCGGCTCCAGCAGCAGCCGGTCCAGGCCGAGCCGGGAGATCGCGTCCTGCTGCATCAACTGGACGACGGTGGACGGGAAGTACTCGCGGATGTCGCCCAGCCAGCGGGCCACCTGCGGGGCCGAGCCGCCCAGCCCGGCACCGCGCCGGCCGCCGCGGGGCGCCCGGGCGCCCTCCTCCGGGGCGCCCCGGTAGAGCGCGGCGAGGGCGCCGTCCATCGCGGCGTCGCGGCCGCGCAGGGTGCAGCCGGTGCCGTCGGCCTCGCCGCCGAGCACCAGGCGCCAGCGGCGCAGCCGTTCGTCGGTCGGGGTCGCTGCCATCGGGTCCTCCTGGTACGGCGGATGGGTCGGGGTGGGCCGGCCGGGGTCAGGTGTCGCGGCCGGTGGCCTGGCGGGGGATCCGGGGACGGACCCCGAGCAGCAGGGCCAGCACCGGGACGGCCGCGTCGGCGCGGTCCGGGTCGAGGGCGCCGACCGCCTCGGGCGGCGCCGGGGCGGCGTCCAGCGGACCGGCCGCGACCCGGCCGCCGATGGTGGTGCGCACCCCCGCCTCCAGCCCGGCGAAGGTGCGCCGCAGCAGCGGCAGGACGTCGGTGAAGACCTCGCCGCCGACCCCGCTGAGCCACTCGTCCAGCAGGGCGAGCAGCCGGGGGTCGTGCAGCAGCAGGGCGCCGCCGCCGGTGAGGAAGCCCTCGACCCAACCGGCCGCGTCCGCCGGGGCGTTGGCCACCGACAGCACCAGCCGGAGTCGGCGGCCGGCCTCCTCGGAGTCGAGCCGGCCGTCGTCCAGCAGCAGCCGGACGGCGCGGCCGCGCAGCAGGCCGGGGGCGCCGGTGGCCGGCCCGCCGGCGGGCTCGCGGCGGGCCAGCGAGCGCAGGGCGGCGGCCCAGCGGTCGGCCAGGCCCTCGGTGCCCGCGGCGTCTGCGGCCGGGTCCGGGCCGAGCAGGGCGATCGCGCCGTGCACCTCGTCGATCCGGGCCCGCATCGCCGCCGCGCTCTCGGCGTCCAGACCGACGCAGGCGGGCGGCAGCCCGACGCAGACCCGCTCGGCCAGTCCCGCCGCGGCCCCGGCCAGCGCACCGTGGTCGGTGCCGCGCACGTCGCCGTAGCGCAGCGCCCGGACCAGCGCGGGCAGCGCGCCGGCCAGGTGCGCGACGTCGGTGTCCAAGGCCGCGCAGTCGGCCAGCACCCGCATCACCACAGGCAGCGCACCGGACAGCCCGGCCAGCAGGCAGGTCTCCACCAGGCCGGTCAGCTCGGCGAGTTCGACGGCCGCGCGGGCGGTGCCGACCGCCTTGCCGACGGCGGCCTCCTCCACCGTGGTGCCCCACTGGGCGGCCTCGGCGATCCGGACCGCGAACTCCGGCTGCCAGCACAGCCGCCAGCTCTCCCGGAAGGTCCCGGTGGAGTGGACCGACGAACGGGCCGGCACGCCCCACTCGACGCCCAGCAGCCGCAGCCGGTGCAGCAGCCGGGAGCGGGCCGCGTCGGTGTCCTTGCGCAGGTCGAGGTCGAGGTCCCGCGGCGCGGCCTCCGGCTTGAGCCGCAGCGAGCGCTGCAGCCGGGCCAGGTCGCGCTGCAGCGGCACCGCCGGGGCGGCGTCCGGCACCTCGCCGAGCGCGTCGCCGACCACCAGGCGGTCCCGGACGAGTTCCAGGGCGACGTCCGAGCCCTCGCAGAGCACCGCGCGGACGGCGTCCAGGGTCTCGGTCAGCCCGGCCAGCGGGCGGCCGCGCAGCACCGCGAGGGTCTCGGCGAGCCGGACCGCCTCGATCACGTGGGCGGAGGAGACCGGGTGGTCCTCGGCGCGCAGCAGTTCGGCGGCCCGGGTGAGCCAGCGCGGCACCGGGTCGCCCTCGGTGCTGAACAGGTGGTGGTACCAGCCGGGCGACTGGACGCCCGCGCCGTAGCCGGCGGCCTGGGAGAGCCGGCGGTGCGTCCACGGGATCCAGGTGATGTCCGTGCGCACCTTCTTCGGCAGCCCCGCGAGCAGCGCCCGGTCATGGGCGACGGTGGGCATGGCCGCCAGCGCGGGCACGTGGAAGGCGCCGCAGACCACGGCGATCCGGCGGTGCCCGGCGCGCCGGGCGGCCCGGATCTGCTGGCGCATGTGGGCCTCGCGCAGATCGTCCCGGCGGGACTCGCCGAGCCCCTCGGCGCGCAGTGCGGCCATCGCCTCGGCGACGGCGGCGAACGGCGCCAGCGCGTCCGCGCCCGGGGCGCGGTGCTCGACCACGTCCTCCCACCAGCGCTCCGGGTCGTCGTGGCCGGCGGCCTCGGCGAGCAGCGCCAGCGGGTCGGCGGGCAGGTCGGCGGCGGTCTCCTCGGGCTTCTCGGCCTGCTCGTCGGCCTGTTCCTCGGCGGCCTGCTCGCCGGCGGCCGGCGCGAAGCCGTACGCGGCGGGCAGGTCGATGAAGCGGACCGGCAGGTCGTGGTCCACGGCGTGGCGGATCGCCACCCACTCCGGGGAGAACTCGGCGTACGGCCAGAACGCGGCCCGCGACGGGTCGTCCACCGCGTGAGCGAGCAGGGCGACCGGCGGCACCAGGTCCTTCCCGGCCGCGAGGTGGACCACGGCGTCGGCCTCCGACGGGCCCTCGATCAGCACCGCGTCCGGCTGCCACTGCGCCAGCGCGGCGGCCACCGCCCGGGCCGACCCGGGGCCGTGGTGCCGGATGCCCAGCAGGGCGACCTCCGAGGTCACGCCTCCACCTCGCTTCGCTCGGCGGGCGCTCCCCGCAACCGGCACCTCACATCGGTTCGCTCGCTCCGCTCGCTCACGCCGTCACCTCGCGGGCCGCGCGGTAGAAGTCCTTCCAGCCGTCGCGCTCGCGCAGCACCCCTTCGACGTACTCGCGCCACACTGCCCGGTCCGCCACCGGGTCGCGGACGACCGCGCCGAGGATGCCGGCCGTCACGTCCCCGGCGCGCAGTACGCCGTCGCCGAAGTGGGTCGCCAGGGCGAGTCCGTTGGTCACCACCGAGATCGCCTCGGCGGTGGAGAGGGTGCCGCTCGGGGTCTTGACCTTCGTCCGGCCGTCCACGGTGAGGCCGGCCCGCAGCTCCCGGAAGACCGTCACCACGCGCCTGATCTCCTCGGCGCCGCCCGGCAGTTCGGGCAGGTCGAGGGAGCGGCCGAGCTGGCCGACCCGGCGGGTGACGATGTCCACCTCCTCCTCCAGCGAGCCGGGCAGCGGCAGCACCACGGTGTTGAAGCGGCGGCGCAGCGCGCTGGACAGCTCGTTGACGCCGCGGTCGCGGTCGTTGGCGGTGGCGATCACGTTGAAGCCGCGCACGGCCTGGGTCTCGCCGCCCAACTCCGGTACCGGCAGCGTCTTCTCGGACAGGATGGTGATCAGGCTGTCCTGCACGTCGGCCGGGATGCGGGTGAGCTCCTCGATCCGGGCGAGCTTGCCGTCCGCCATCGCCCGCATCAGCGGCGAGGGCACCAGGGCGTCCCGGCTGGGGCCGTGGGTGAGCAGCTGGGCGTAGTTCCAGCCGTACCGGACGGCCTCCTCGGGGGTGCCCGCGGTGCCCTGCACCAGCAGCGTGGAGTCGCCGCTGATCGCGGCGGCCAGGTGCTCGGACACCCAGGTCTTCGCGGTGCCGGGCACGCCGAGCAGCAGCAGCGCGCGGTCCGTCGCCAGGGTGGTGACGGCGACCTCGACGACGCGGCGCGGGCCGATGTACTTGGGGGTGATCCGGGTGCCGTCCGGCAGTTCGCCGCCGAGCAGGTACGTCGCCACGGCCCACGGCGAGAGCTTCCAGCGCTCTGGGCGCGGACGGTCGTCCTGCGCGGCCAGCGCGGCCAGTTCGCCGGCGAACGCGTCCTCGGCGTGCTGCCGCAGAACGTCGGTCATGGGGGCTCCTTGAGGTCGGCCGCCGGGTACACGGGTGCCCCGGTGGCAGGGTGATCGGGGGGAGCCAGGTCGGCGTCCCGGCCTGTGGGAACCACCTTGCAACGCGGCACTGACAACCGCCGGACGGGCGGCGGGCGGGCCGCGGACGGGCCGTCAGCCGCTGTCAGTGCCCCCGCCTACCGTCGGTCGCATGGAGGAACGCTGGAGCACCGAACACGTCCTGTCCCTGGCCCCTGACGCCGCGTCGCAGAAGGCCGCGGGCAAGCTGTCCTCGCCCGCGCCCTGGTCCGGGACGGGCACCGACGGCACCGCCCTGTGGGGCGAGTGCCGGGGCAGCGGCCGCACGCCGTACCGCACCGTGATCGAACTCGCCACGCCCGCCTACCAGTGCAGCTGCCCCAGCCGGAAGTTCCCGTGCAAGCACGCGCTCGGACTCCTCCTGCTGTGGAGCGGCGCCCCCGAGGCCGTACCGGCCGGCCCGCCCGCCGACTGGGCGGACGAGTGGCTCCGGGCCCGCCAGGAGCGGGCCGAGAAGCGCGCGAGCGCCCCGGTCGACCCGGAGGCCGCCCGCCGCCGGGCCGAGAAGCGCGCCGCCCGGGTCGCGGCCGGCGCGGCCGAACTGCGGCTGCGGCTCGCCGACCGGATCCGGCACGGCTTGGCCGACCAGTCCACGGCCGGCCCCTGGGAGGAGGTCGCGGCCCGGATGGTCGACGCCCAGGCCTCCGGACTCGCCACCCGGGTACGGGAGTTGGACACCCTGCCGGAGGACCGGCTGCTGGAGGAGTACGCACTGCTGCACCTGCTCGCCACCGCCGCCACCCGGGTCGACGAACTGCCGCCCGACCTGGCCGCCACCGTCCGCGCCCGGGTCGGCTACACCGTGGACGCCGCCGAGGTGCTCGCCGGGCCGACCGTCCGGGACCGCTGGCTGGTGCTCGGCAGCCGGGACACCGCCGACGAGCGGCTCACCACCCGCCGGGTCTGGCTGCGCGGCGCCAAGACCGGCCGCCCCGCCCTGCTGCTCGCCTTCGGCCGCCCCGGCCAGGCCCCCGACCTCGCCCTGCCCACCGGCCACCTGCTGGAGGCCGAACTCGCCTACCACCCGGGCGCCCGCCCGCTGCGCGCCGCGCTCGGCACCCGCTACGGCGCCCCCGGGCCCGGCCCGGCCGCCCCGCCCGCCGGGCTCACCGTCGCCGAGGCGGTCGCCGGGTACGGCACCGCGGTGGCCGACGACCCGTGGCTGGACAGCTGGCCGACCGTGCTCGCCGGGGTCGTCCCGGTCCGCACCCCGGACGGCTGGCACCTGACGGACGGCCACCACACCGTCCCGGTGCGCCCCTCGGCCGTCCCCGAGGCCGCGCTGTGGCGGCTGGTCGCGGTCTCCACCGGCCGCCCGCTGACGGTCTTCGGCGAGTACGGCCACCAGGGCTTCGCCCCGGTCACCGCCTGGACCGCCGAGCACCGCCCGGTCGGCCTCACCTCCGCCTAGGACATGGAGAACCCGACGTTTCAGGAGAACCGACGATGACCATCACCCAGGACCCGTGGGAGCCGCTGCGGACCAGCGCCCTGCTCGGCACCGACCGGCGCCCGCTCCCGGCCACCGCCCTGCCGCTCGCCGACACCGTGGACCCCTCCGACCCGGCCACCGCCCTGCTGGAGCTGGCCGCGCTGGCCACCGTCCGCCGCCGGGCCGGCGCCCTGCCCGTACCGGCCGCCGAGCCGCCCGGGCCGCCCGCACCCCGGGACCCGCGCCCGGAGCTGCCCGAGGCCGCCGCCCGCCGACTGGCCGTCCTGCTCGCCGGCCGCACCGGCGGCAGCGGCGGCGGCACCCTGGCCAACCTGGCCGAGCTGCTGCCGCAGTGGCTCGCCACCGCCCGGGACGCCGGCCTGCGGCCGCCCGCCGCCCTGATACCCGTGCTGCTCGACGCCGCCCGCGCGCGCAGCGAACTGCGCTTCGACGCCGTCGCGTTGGCCGGCCCGCTGGGCCGCTGGTTGGCCGCGCAGAACCCCGACTGGCGGTTCGTGCTGCGCACCGGCGCCGCCGAGCCGGCCCGGCAGCCGGACGACCCCGCCGACCACCGGCTCTGGCACGAGGGCCTGTTCGCCGAGCGGGTCACCCACCTCACCCTGCTGCGCCGCCGCGACCCGGCCGCCGGACTGGAGCTGCTGCGCGGCACCTGGTCCACCGAGCGCGCCGAGGACCGGCTGCTCTTCCTGGACGCCCTCCAGGACGGCCTCTCCCCCGCCGACGAGCCCTTCCTGGAGGCCGCCCTGGGCGACCGCAGCAAGAACGTCCGCGCCACCGCCGCCGAACTGCTCTCCACCCTGCCCGGCTCGGCGCTCGCCGGACGGATGGCCGAGCGGGCCGAGGCCGCCGTCCGGCTCGCCGACAGCGGCACCCACCTGCTGGTCACCCCGCCCGCCGAGTGCGACGAGCGGATGCAGCGCGACGGCATCGCGCCCAAGTCCCCCACCGGGCGCGGCGAACGGGCCTGGTGGTTCGGCGAGGTGGTGGCCGCCGCGCCGCTGTCGCTCTGGCCGGCCGGGACCGGCCTGACGCCCGAGCAGCTGCTCGCCCTGCGGGTCGGCGACAGCGTGGACGAGACCAGCAGCAGCTGGGCCGACGACCTGCGAGAGGCCTGGGCGCGCGCCGCCGTGCGCCAGCACGACGCGGACTGGGCGCGGGCGCTGCTCGGCCCGGCCCCCGCCCCGCCCGTCCGGGGCCCCGGGCGGGCCCGGGGCGCGCGGGTCACGGGCGCCCCGGCGAAGCTGCTGGCCGTCCTCCCGCCCGAGGAGCGGGCCGCCTGGACGGCCGCCTTCATCGAGGTGCACGGCCTGGGCGAGGCCTTCCAACTGCTCGGCGCCTGCACCACCCCGTGGACGCCGCCGCTGTCCACCGCCGTGGTGACGGCGCTGGCCCGGGCCGCCGCCTCCGGCGCGTACCCGTGGAGCCACAGCGGGGTGCTCGGGATGACGGAACGCTCGCTCGCCCCGGAGACGGCCGCCGCGGTGGAGGAGCTGGCCGCCGGGGCCTCGCCCGACTCCGCCTGGTCGGAGACCTTCGCCCGGCTGGCCGGGACGCTGCGCTTCCGGGCGGCGATGCTCGACGAGCTGCGCCCGGCCGCACCGGGGGCCTGAACACGCCCGAGCGGGCCGGTCCGCGACGGACCGGCCCGCTCAGCGGGTACCGACGTACCGAAGTACGGAAGTACCGAAGTTCAGCCCGCCGTCCGCAGGTTGGCCTCGACCCACGCCACCACGTCCCGGGTGGGCGTGCCCGGGGTGAAGATGTCCGCGACGCCCATCGCCTTGAGCTCGGCGATGTCCTCGTCCGGGATGATCCCGCCGCAGAAGACCTTGATGTCCTCCGCGTCGCGCTCCTTCAACAGCTCCAGCACCCGGGCGCAGAGCGTCATGTGGGCGCCGGAGAGGATCGACAGCCCGATGCCGTCCGCGTCCTCCTGGATCGCGGTGTCGACCACCTGCTCGGGCGTCTGGTGCAGCCCGGTGTAGATGACCTCCATACCGGCGTCGCGCAGGGCGCGCGCGATGACCTTGGCGCCACGGTCGTGACCGTCGAGCCCCGGCTTGGCGACCACCACACGGATCGGCCCCGACACACTCATCACTGCCTCCTGGACCTCGTCGTCCATCATCCGACCGGACCTCGTGGGCCCACGGGCGCGGTTGACGCGGTTAACGCTCGATAACCAACGACCTGAGGGGAGATTAGCGCCACCCGGCCCACTTGGCCGAGCCCCCTCCCAAGAGGAGGGCAAAGTCACAGGCCCAGGCCTTGCTACCAGTGAGTACTCCCGTCGGAGGGTCCTCCGTACGGGCACGGCGCGCCCCCCGTGCGCCCCCTTGACAACCGGAGGTTTTTCCGGGGTGTCGACCGTGGGGCTACAGTCACGCCTGTTTACCTCGCCCGACGACGTGACCGAGGCCCACCGAGGAGGCAGCCCCCGATGGCTCCCGAAGCAGCCGCCCGCCCGACCCGTGCGGAGCTGCGCCTCGCCGCCCGCGAACAGTCCCGTGCCCAGCGCCGCGGCGCCGCCAAGGCGGCCACCCGGGCCGCGCTGTTCCGGGTCGCGGTGCCCTCGGTGGCCGCGCTCGGGGTCGCCGGGGCGGCGGGCGCCGCGGTGGTCCAGGAGCAGGCCGACCGGGTGCCGCCGCAGGCCTCGGCGGCCGACGTCGCCGGCCGGACGGCCGCGCCGCTGACCGCCCAGCAGGCGCTCGCCCACACCGACCAGAGCCAGGCCTCGCGCGGCGACGCCCGCCAGCCGCTGACCGGCGCCCAGCCCGGCGACGGCACGCCGACCACGGCTCCCACCGCGACCCCGACCGCCCAGCCGACGCCCGAGCCGGTCAAGCCCAAGGTGGTCATGCCGGTCGCCCAGCACGGCCTGGGCGAGCTGTTCGGCGCCTCCGGCGAGCACTGGGCCAGGAAGCACACCGGCATCGACTTCCCGGTGGACGGCGGCTCGGAGGTGTACGCCGTCACCGACGGAACGCTGCGGACGCAGTGGAACCCGTTCTACGGCTACATGTCGATACTGAAGATGCCGGACGGCACCGAGGCCTGGTACTGCCACCTGCGGAGTTACAAGGTCCGCAAGGGGCCGGTGAAGCAGGGCGACGTGATCGCCTTCGTCGGCAGCAGCGGCAACAGCACCGGGCCGCACCTGCACTTCGAGATCAGGCCGGCGGGCAGCGGGCCGGTCGACCCGCTGCCCTGGTTCCTCGCGAACGGGCTGGACCCGAGGTAGCCGGGGTAACTACAGCTTCTCGACCGGCGCGTAGCGCAGCACCAGCCGCTTGCGGCCGCCCGAGCCGAAGTCCACCTCGGCCTGGGCGTTGTCGCCGGCGCCCGTCACGCCCACCACGGTGCCCAGCCCGAAGGTGTCGTGGCTGACCCGGTCGCCGACGGCGAGCGAGGCGACCTCGCGCTCCACCACCTTGCCGCCGCGCCGCACCGACTGCCCCCAGCCCGCCTTCGGCGAGGCCGAGCCGGACGACGAGGACGAGGAGCGCGAACTCCCGCCCCCGGACGAGGACTTGCCCCAGGACGAGCCCGAGGAGAAGCCGCGCTGGATCGGCGCCTGGGCCGCCCCCTTCCGCTTCCACTCGACCAGCGCCTCCGGGATCTCCTCCAGGAACCGCGAGGCCGGGTTGTAGGCCGGCTGCCCCCAGGCGCTGCGCAGCACCGAGCGGGTCAGGTAGAGCCGCTCGCGGGCCCGGGTGAGGCCGACGTACGCGAGCCGGCGCTCCTCCTCCAGTTCCTTGACCTGGTTGAGCGCCCGCATGTGCGGGAAGATCCCGTCCTCCATGCCGGTCAGGAAGACGACGGGGAACTCCAGGCCCTTGGCGGTGTGCAGGGTCATCATCGTGATGACGCCCCGCCCCTCCTCGTCGTCGTCCGGGATCTGGTCCGAGTCCGCGACCAGGGCGACCCGCTCCAGGAAGTCGGCCAGCGAGCCGACCGGCGGGGTGCCCTCCTCGTCGGCGTCCGGCCGCTCGCCCGGGTCCTGCTCGTACTCCAGCGCCACCGACGCGAGTTCCTGGAGGTTCTCCACCCGGGTCTCGTCCTGCGGGTCGGTGGAGGCCTGGAGCTCGGCCAGGTAGCCGGTCTCCTCCAGGACGGCCTCCAGCACCGCCGCCGGGCCCGCGCCCGACTCGACGACCTGGCGCAGCCCGGCCATCAGGACGTTGAACTTCTTGACCGCGTTGGCCGAGCGCGCGGCCATCCCGTACGCCTCGTCGACCCGCACCAGCGCCTGGGCGAAGGAGATCCGCTCCCGGGCGGCCAGCGCGTCGACCATCGCCTCGGCCCGCTCGCCGATGCCGCGCTTGGGCACGTTGAGGATCCGGCGCAGCGGCACGGTGTCCTCCGGGTTGGAGAGCACCCGCAGGTAGGCCAGGACGTCCCGGACCTCCTTGCGCTCGTAGAAGCGCACCCCGCCGACCACCTTGTACGGCAGGCCGACCCGGATGAACACCTCCTCGAACACCCGGGACTGCGCGTTGGTGCGGTAGAAGATCGCGACGTCGCCGGGCTTGGCCTCGCCCTTGTCGGTGAGCCGGTCGATCTCGTCGGCGATGAACTGGGCCTCGCCGTGCTCGTCGTCGGCGACGTAGCCGACCACCTTCTCGCCGTGGTCCCCGGCCGTCCAGAGCTTTTTCTCCCGCCGGTTGGCGTTGCGCTCGATGACGGCGTTGGCGGCGCTCAGGATGGTCTGGGTGGAGCGGTAGTTCTGCTCCAGCAGGATCGTGGTCGCGTTCGGGTAGTCCTCCTCGAACTGGAGGATGTTGCGGATGGTCGCGCCACGGAAGGCGTAGATCGACTGGTCCGCGTCACCGACCACGCACAGCTCGGCGGGCGGCACCTCGGCGAGGTGCGCGGCGGCCGGGTTCACGAACTCGCCGTCCACGGTGCGCTTGGGCGCGGCGGCGACGGAGCCCCCGCTCAGCTCGCGGACCAGCATGTACTGGGCGTGGTTGGTGTCCTGGTACTCGTCGACCAGGATGTGCCGGAACCGGCGGCGGTAGTGCTCGGCGACGTCCGGGAAGGCCTGCAGCAGGTTCACCGTCGTCATGATGATGTCGTCGAAGTCGAGCGCGTTGGCCTCGCGCAGCCGCCGCTGGTAGAGCGTGTACGCCTCGGCGAGCTTCTTCTCCATCGGGTTGGCGGCCTGGTCGGCGAAGGTCTCCTCGTCGATCAGCTCGTTCTTGAGGTTGCTGACCTTCGCCGTGAAGGACTTCGGCGGGAACTGCTTCGGGTCCAGGTCGAGGTCGCGGCAGACCAGCGACATCAGCCGCTGGGAGTCGGCCGAGTCGTAGATCGAGAAGCTGGAGGTGAAGCCCAGCACCTTGGACTCGCGGCGCAGGATCCGCACGCAGGCGCTGTGGAAGGTGGACACCCACATCGCCCGGGCGCGCGGGCCGACCAGCGCCTCGACGCGCTCGCGCATCTCGCCGGCCGCCTTGTTGGTGAAGGTGATCGCCAGGATCTCGCCCGGCTGCACCCCGCGGGCACCCAGCAGGTACGCGATCCGGTGGGTCAGCACCCGGGTCTTGCCGGAGCCGGCGCCGGCCACGATCAGCAGCGGCGAGCCGGCGTGCAGCACCGCCTCGCGCTGGGGGTCGTTCATCCCCTCCAGCAGCTGCGCCGGGTCCACCACCGTGCGCGCGGAGCCGTTGCGGTACCAGGCGTCCCGCTCGGTCTCGGCGGCATGGTCGGTGTGGAACAGCCCGTCCGGGATCGCCTCCTCGTACGCGTCGTACGGGACTTCGTCCTCGTACGGCGGGGGCTCCTCGTCGGCGGTGTCGACGGGCACGGCGGGCTGCTTCGACCCGGCGGCGGGTGCCTCGAAACCGGGGAGCGGGAGGTCGTCAAAGAGGCTACTCATGGCAATGACGAGTCTATGGCCACCCACCGACAAGCCCGCCCGCCCCGGGGGATCCGGGGCGGGCGGGCTCGGCCGGCAGGCGTCAGACCAGGCGGCGGGCGGTGGCCCAGCGGGTGAGCTCGTGGCGGTTGCTGAGCTGCAGCTTGCGCAGGACGGCGGAGACGTGGCTCTCGACGGTCTTCACCGAGATGAAGAGCTGCTTGGCGATCTCCTTGTAGGCGTAGCCGCGGGCGATCAGCCGCAGCACCTCGCGCTCGCGCTGGGTGAGCCGGTCCAGGTCCTCGTCCACCGGCGGGGTGTCGGTGGCGGCGAAGGCGTCCAGGACGAAGCCGGCCAGCCGGGGCGAGAAGACGGCGTCGCCGTCGGCGATCCGGAAGATCGCGTCGACCAGGTCGGTGCCGGTGATGGTCTTGGTGACGTAGCCGCGGGCGCCGCCGCGGATCACGCCGATGACGTCCTCGGCGGCGTCCGAGACGGACAGCGCCAGGAACTTCACTCCGCCCTGCTCGCCCATCACGCCGACCGAGCGGCGCAGCACCTCGACCCCGCCGCCGCCGGGCAGGTGGACGTCGAGCAGCACCACGTCCGGCCTGGTCTCGGCGACCACCCGGACCGCCGAGTCCACGTCGTCGGCCTCGCCCACCACGTCGATCCCGGTCACGTCGGTACGGCCGATCTCGGCCCGGACCCCCGTCCGGAACATCCGGTGGTCGTCCACGAGGACGACCCTGGCCGTGCGCCCCGGCTCTGCCTCAGTCATTCGTTCTCTCCATCTCCAGCTCGACCTCGGTGCCGCCGCCCGCCGCCGGCCGCACCCGCGCGGTGCCGCCGTGCCGCTTCATCCGGCCGATGATCGACTCCCGTACGCCCATCCGGTCCTCGGGCACCGTGTCGGGGTCGAAGCCGGGTCCGTGGTCGCGGATGAACACCGACACCGTCCTCCCCTCCACCTCGGCGTAGACCTGGACCGGTCCCCCGCCACCGTACTTGGCCGCGTTGACGGTCGCCTCCCTCGCGGCCTGCATCTGTGCCGCGATCTTCTCGTCCATCGGGCAGTCGCCGACGATGACGAGCTCGACCGGGACGCCGTGCCGGTCCTCGACCTCGGCGACGGCGGCGCGCAGGGTCTCCGCCATGGTGTCCGGTGCGGCCTCGGCGGCGGCCTCCGGGCGGTACAGCCACAGCCGCAGCTCGCGCTCCTGGGAGCGGGCCAGCCGGAGCACCTCCTTGGGGTCCTCGGCCCGGCGCTGGATCAGGGTGAGGGTGTGCAGCACCGAGTCGTGGATGTGCGCGGCGATCTCGGCGCGCTCCTGGGCCCGGATGCGGGCGGTGCGCTCGGCGCCGAGGTCCTGCCAGAGCCGCAGGCCGTACGGGCCGAGCAGCACCAGCACGCCGGCCAGCACCGCGAGCGAGGCCTCGATCACCGAGCCGAGGGTGGAGCCGCTGCCCTGCATGGCGAGCAGCGCGATGGTGCCGGCCACCGCGAGCAGCACGCCCGCGCCGACCCGGGTGTAGGCGCTGCGGCGCTTCTCGCCCTCCTCGATGCCGAACCAGCGCTGCCAGCGCGAGTCGTCGGCCTGCCGCCAGACCAGCGCGACGCCGACGCCGATCGCCAGCAGCGGCCAGGTGTACGGCTTGGCGGTCTGCCAGCCGAGCACGTTCAGCAGCGCGATCAGGCCGATCACGACCATGACCAGGGCGGCGAGCTGGCCGATGCCGCCCTGCCCGGTCCGGCCGCCGGGCCGGGCGCCGGCCTCGCCCTCGACCTCCGGGGCGGTGCCGACCGGCTCGCCCTGGAGCGCGTGCTGGAGCAGTTCGCGCAGCCGGCCGACCCACCCGCCGCCGCCCGGCTTGGTCAGCGGGGTGCCCGGCCGCAGCCAGGGCGAGGTCGGGACGTAGACGCCGTTGACGTTCACCCAGTGCGTGCCGCCGCGCTGCGAGGGCTCGCCGATGCCGATCGGCACCACGAACCAGAACGCCGCGTACAGCAGCGCTCCGATCCCCTGGGCGAAGAACAGCAGCACGAAGGCCAGCCGGACCCAGCGGACCGGCAGCCCGAGGTGGACCGCCAGGCCGTGCGCGACGCCGCCCAGCATCCGCCCCTGCGGGCTGCGGTACAGCCGGCGGTAGGGGGGCCGCCCGGCTGCGGGCGCGTTGGGGTCGGCGCCGGCCGACGCCGCGGCGTCGGGGGCGAGGGGGCGGGGATCGGTACCGGGTGCTGCCACGCCACCGATGGTTCCACGCGGGCGCCTCCGGGCGCATCAGGGTGTCGCCCCCAGTCCTCTCAGGGACAAGTCAGGGTAGGGACAGGGCCGTACCCGGTTGGGTCCGCCCGCCCCGGGCCGGAAGGATGGTGCCCATGACCGAGGACCACATCCAGGAGGCCGGGCCGACCGCCCCGCCGGAACCGGAACGCCCGCCGCTGACCAGGACCGAGCACCACCGCGTGGTGGCCGGTGTCTGCGGCGGCCTCGGGCGGCATCTGGACATCGACCCGGTGGTGTTCCGGGTGGTCACCGTGGTGCTCTGCCTCTCCGGCGGCCTCGGGCTGTTCCTGTACGGCCTGGCCTGGTTGATCGTCCCGACCGAGGACGGCGCCGACGGCAAGGGCCGCGGCGGGCGCACCGAGCTCCAGCGGGTGCTGACCGGCCGGGTGGACGGCCAGTCGATCGGCGCGGTGCTGCTGACCGTGATCGGCACCGGGGTGTTCTTCTCCTCGATGGGCGACGGCGACCAGCTGTTCCCGCTGCTGCTGCTCGGCGGCCTGGTCTTCCTGGCGGTCCGCTACGACCCGGAGCGCCGCCGCGGTCGCTTCCGCGGCCGCGGGCGCCGGTCCGGCGGCCCGTACGACCGCCACTTCCCCGACGCCGACGGCCACGGCTGGCCGCAGGACGAGGCCGCCCGGGCCCGGCACGCCGCCGACCAGGCCGCCGGGACCGTCCCCGCCGACTCCCCCGCGCCCGGCCCGAGCGGCTACCTGTGGGACCCCCGCCACCCCGAGCGCAATCCGTACGGCGCCGGCGAGCAGGGCGCCACCCCGCCCCCCGGCGCGGGCCCGAAGGTGCCGCCGCCCGGCGGCCCGGCCCAGCCCTGGTGGCAGCGCGCCGACCTCCCGGAGGGCGACCCGCTGCGCAAGGAGCGCCCGGAGCGCCGCCGCGAGCCGGCCGTCGTCCGGCGCCCCAAGGAGCGCTCGCCCCTCGGCTTCTTCGGCTTCCTGCTGGCGATCGGCGCCGCCACCGCGGTCTGGTCCGCCTCGGTCGGCCACACCGACGTCACCAAACTGAGCACCGTCGTGCTGGCCACCGGGCTGCTGGTGATCGGCCTGACCCTGCTGCTGGCCGCGAAGTTCGGCAAGGCCCGCAAGCTCGCGGTGCTGGGCCTGCTGACCACCCTGGCGCTGGCCTTCACCGGCCACTCGCCGCACACCGTGCAGGACGCCGTCGGCGACCGCTCCTGGACGGTCGCCACGGCCGCGGACCTCAAGGACCGCTACAACCTCGGCGCCGGCAACATCCGGCTGGACCTCTCCCGGCTGGACCCGGCGGGCGGCACCGTCGCCACCAAGGTCGACCTCGGCGCCGGCGAACTGGTCGTCACCGTGCCGGCGGACGTCACGGTGGACCTGGTGGCCCGGGTCGGCCTGGGCAACGTCACCGTCCCCGGCGACCGCAACGACGGCACCGGCCGGCACGTCTACCAGCTCGGCCCGCTGGACGGCCGCCCGTCCAAGGGCACCATCGATCTCCAACTCGGCATCGGCATCGGCGACATCAAGGTGGTCCAGCAGTGAGGAAGCACCGGCTCGACCTGTTCTCGCTGATCGCGGGCGGCCTGTTCACCACGATCGCGATCAGCTACCTGGTGGCGGCGCTCAACGACGAGACGGTGAACGGACGCATCGTCGTCCCGGTCACCTTCATCGTGCTCGGCGTCGGCGGCCTGGCCGGCGCGGTCGCGGCGGTGGCCCGGCGGAGCCGGACCGACCGGGACGAGTAGGCGGGCGGACGAGCGAACAAGCAGCGGCCGGTACGGTCGGTCAGCTCTGCTGCGGGCCCAGGGTCAGCTTGTCGCCGTCCTTGCTGACGCCGTACCGGGGCAGCGGCTTGACCGCCGGCCCGTTGACCACCGCGCCGGTCGCGGCGTCGAAGCGGGAGCCGTGGCAGGGGCAGTACAGCTGGCCGTTCTTCGGGGCGTCCACCGCGCAGCCGGAGTGGGTGCAGACGGCGGAGAAGGCGCAGTACTGGCCGGCCTTGGGCTGCACGATGTAGACGGCGTCCCCGGTGGCCGGGTCCTTGACCTGGGCCGAGCCGCCGACCGGCACGCTCGCCGCGGCGACCGTGGGGGCGGGTGCGCCGGCGCCGGGGGCCGGGGCCGCGGACTGCTTGGGCGCGGCCTTGCCGCCCCGGCCGAAGGTGCGGGTGAGCGAGCCGGTCAGCAGCCCGGCGCCGCCGATCGCGACCGCCGCGATGCCGCCGTCCACCAGCGCCCGGCGCTTGACGTGCTCCTCGGTCAGCCCCCGCTCGCGGTCCCGTCCGGCCCGCCCGGCCAGGTAGCCGTCCACCGACAGGTACGGGGTGCCGGCCAGCAGCAGCGGGGTCCAGGCCAGCAGGTAGCCGAGGTCGTTGCCGAGGTAGTACGGCGAGACGCTCCAGCTGACGGTCAGCCACAGGCTGAGGTTGATCAGCGCGCCGCCGAGCGCCGCGATCCGGCCCCAGAGGCCGAGCAGGGTGCCGAGGCCGACCGCCAGCTCGCCGAAGGCGATGGCCAGCGCGGACAGGGTGGGCGCGTCCAGCGCGGGGCCGAGCAGGAAGGCGATCGGGCTGCCGCCCGCCTTGGCGGCCCGGGTCTGGGAGAGGAAGGAGGCCGGGTCGCCGGCACCGGCCAGGAAGTGCGCGTCGGAGAGCTTGTCCAGGGCGGCGTAGACGAAGGTGACGCCGAGGAACAGCCGCAGAGGCAGCAGCGCGTACCTGGACGCGAACGCCCGCCGCCGGGCCGCCCGGTCGGCCCGGCCGGCCGCTCCTCCGTCGATCGCCTCGGAGTTGCTGACCTCCGACATCCCGCACACCTTCCCTCACGGCCTGCCGCTTTCTGACAGGTCCGGTCCGCATTCTGCCCGCTCCTGCCCGCTTTCGGTGGGACGTGCCGGAGCCGTGACCGCGAACGGCCGCGCCGCCGTTCCCTTCACTACGGGAACGACGGCGCGGCCGTTCAGGCTTCGCGGGGAGGGCTCACTCCCACTCGATGGTGCCCGGCGGCTTGCTGGTGACGTCGACGACGACGCGGTTCACGTCGCGGACCTCGTTGGTGATCCGGGTGGAGATCTTCGCCAGCACGTCGTACGGCAGGCGCGACCAGTCGGCGGTCATGGCGTCCTCGGAGGAGACCGGGCGCAGCACGATCGGGTGACCGTAGGTGCGGCCGTCGCCCTGCACGCCCACGCTGCGCACATTGGCGAGCAGCACGACCGGGCACTGCCAGATCTCGCGGTCCAGGCCGGCCGCGGTCAGCTCCTCGCGGGCGATCGCATCGGCGTCGCGGAGCAGGTCCAGGCGCTCCTTGGTGACCTCGCCGACGATCCGGATGCCCAGGCCGGGGCCCGGGAACGGCTGGCGCTGGACGATCTCCTCCGGCAGGCCGAGCTCCTGGCCGACCATCCGGACCTCGTCCTTGAACAGCTTGCGCAGCGGCTCGACCAGCTGGAACTGGAGGTCCTCGGGCAGGCCGCCGACGTTGTGGTGGGACTTGATGTTGGCGGTGCCGGTACCGCCGCCGGACTCCACCACGTCCGGGTACAGGGTGCCCTGGACCAGGAAGTCGACCGACTCGCCGTGCGCGCCGGCCTCGGCGACGATCTCGGCCTGGGCCTGCTCGAAGACCCGGATGAACTCCCGGCCGATGATCTTGCGCTTCTCCTCGGGGTCGGTGACCCCCTTGAGCGCGTTCAGGAAGCGCTCGGAGGCGTCGACGACCTTCAGCTGGACGCCGGTGGCGGCCACGAAGTCCTTCTCGACCTGCTCGGTCTCGCCCTTGCGCATCAGGCCGTGGTCGACGTAGACGCAGGTCAGCCGGTCGCCGATGGCCTTGTTGACCAGGGCCGCGGCGACCGCGGAGTCCACGCCGCCGGACAGGCCGCAGATCGCGCGCTTGGTGCCGACCTGCTCGCGGATCAGGGCGATCTGCTCCTCGACCACGCTTCCGGTGGTCCAGGTCGGAGCGATGCCGGCGCCGCGGTAGAGGAAGTGCTCCAGGATCTGCTGGCCGTGGTCGGAGTGCAGCACCTCGGGGTGGTACTGGACGCCGTACAGCCGGGCCTCGTCGTTCTCGAAGGCCGCGACCGGGACCACCTCGGTGGAGGCGGTGACGGTGAAGCCCGCCGGGGCGGCGGAGCAGGCGTCGCCGTGCGACATCCACACCGAGTGCTCCGCCGGCACGCCCTCGAACAGGGTGGAGCCGGTGCGGGAGACCTTCAGCGGGGTGCGGCCGTACTCGCGGGCACCGCTGTTGTCGACGGTGCCGCCCAGGGTCTTCGCCATCAGCTGGAAGCCGTAGCACATGCCGAAGACCGGGACGCCGGCCTCGAAGATCGCGCGGTCGAGCTGCGGCGCGCCCTCTTCGTAGACCGACGACGGACCGCCGGAGAGGATGATCGCCTTGGGGTTCTTGGCGAGCATCTCGGCGACCGGCATGCTGCTCGGCACGATCTCGCTGTAGACCCGCGCCTCACGCACCCGACGGGCGATGAGCTGGGCGTACTGGGCGCCGAAGTCGACCACCAGGACGGTGTCGTTGTCCGGCACGGACTGGACGGGAATTGCAGAGGACACAGACGGCCTTCCGGCAGCGGTATCGAGGTGTCGCGCGGAGCCGCCTCCCCGACGGAGGGCAGCGGCGGCGGACGGGTGTGGGGTGTCTGGACACCGATTCTACCGGGCTGTCCGGTTTCACTCGTCTGCACGTCCAAAGGACCGTGACCGGTCGGGCCCGCTCTTCGTTGCTTCAGACGACCGCACGGTTCCGCCGCGTCCGCCAGACGCGCCGCCGCCGCCCCCGACCGGGGGCACCGCCGTACGGCTGCAGGACCACGCGTGGAGCTTCACCCCAGTCCACCGGCGCATGTGGCGCCGCCGCCCCGGCCAGCCGGGGAGCGCGGCTCCGTGGGACCGTGCGCGGGTGCCGCGGCCGGCCAGCAGGGGACAGCGACCCCGGCCGCGACTGGGCCGAGAGGTGGGACGGCCGGCTCCCCGGGGACGCCCGGGACCGGCCGTCGCACCGCCCTTCGATCCGGGGCGCACCCCGGGCGCACCACCCCCGCCGTCCCGCGCTGCTACGCGCGTCCCCGTGCGCCGCAGCCCCTCGAACCACTACTCACCGTGATCATTCAGTGCGGTGCCGCCGGTAAATGGACTGTGCCGAACTGTGCCGAACCGGTTGCAGAGCAGCCCCTCCGTCCACCACGATGCTCGGTGTGAACGGTTCTCCCGGCGGCCGGAAGGCCTGCCGTGGAGGCCCGGACCGATGTCTCCGCGGCCTCGACGCCGCACGGCGGCGGCGGTCATCACCTCACGCTCCGTGATCAAGGGCCCGCGCAGACCTGTCCGCCGACCCGCCGCCGCACGGGAGCGCGTGCCCCGCTCCACCGGCCACCCACGCCGGCGCGCGGAGCCACACCACGAGCCGACCGACCCGACGGCGCTCCTCCCCCGGCGCCGTCACCTCCAGCACCGGCGCAGCCCTGACGCCGAGTGCTGAGCGACAAAGGGCCCCGTTCCCCCGCGGGGCCCTTTGCCCTTTCCGCGCCCGGCCTAGGGCGTGTCTGACAATTCCCGCCGGGCGCGCGACGCTCCCCCAGCCTTCGGCCGGGAGGTACCCCCAGGGCACAAGCGCACCTCGCCGCGTTGTCGTCGGTCGCCGATGGCCCCCAGCCTTCGGCCGGGAGGTGCCCCCACCGCATGGACTCCCTCCTCCGCCTTGCGATGCACGCACCCCAACGCCGCGCGCTGATCCGACGCGAATTGTCAGACACGCCCTAGGGGTGGTCGCGCCAGACCGTCGGGTCGACCGGCTCCTGCGCCGGCCGCCGGGCGTCCGGAGGCAGCCCCGTCCCGGCCGCCGGGGCGGGCGGCGCGTCGTGCGAGCCCATCACCTCACTCACCCCGGCCACCTCCGGCGCGTCCGCCACCGGCCCGGCATCCGCCACCGGCCCGGGCGGGTACGGCGCTCCGGGCACCGCGGCCCCCGGCGGCGGCGCCCCGTACGCCGGACCGCCCTGCCCGGGAACCCCGGGCGCCACAGGCGCCCCCGGCACCCCGTAACCCGGCCCGGCCGGGTACGGCACCGCCGGCGGCACCGCCCCGTACGACTCGTACGACCCGTACGGCCCCGCCCCGGGCGGCACCGCCCCGTAGGCCGCGCCGGCGCCCCCGCCACCGAGCGCCGCCAGCAGCGCGGGCACCAGCAGCGCGCCGACCGCCGCCCAGACCACGGCGGCCACCAGGACGCTGACGAACACCAGGCCGATCGAGGTGTCCTGGGTGGTGACCGTGCTGTTCGAACCGCTCCAGCCACCGTCGTCCGGCGCGACGAAGGACATCGCCGCACTGGTCAGCCCGCCGGAGGCCGCCGACAGCCCGGTCAGCAGCGCGGCGTACACGACCGCCAGCCGGAGCCGGTCATTCACGTCCAGCCGCCGCCGGTGGGCCGTCCAGCCGAGCAGGACCGCCGCGGCGAGCGCCAGCAGAGCGGCCCAGCGCCAGTCGGCGGACTGGTCGTGCAGGTCGAAGAAGGAGAACTCCGTGTGCCTGCCGCGGTCACCGCTCCAGCCGGGGGTGTCCCCGCCCAGGTCGCTGCTCCCCCGGACCGTCGCGCCCGAGCCCAGGCCCAGCAGCTCCAGGCCGAGGTTGGGCAGGAAGGCCAGCGAGACCGCCGTCTGCCAGCCCTGGTCGCTGTTGACCGCGACCAGCACGAAGGCCGTCGCCGAGGCCAGGCCCACGGTCAGCGCGAGGGCCTGGCCGGCCGTCAGCGCGGCCACCGCCCAGCCGCGCACCGACCGGCTGCGCCACGCGGCCCAGCGCAGCGCGTCGGTGCCGTACACGGTGAAGGCCAGCAGCCCGCCGAGCAGGACGGTCCAGCCGACCGCCCACAGCCAGCCGGAGTCGGTGCTGATCGACGGCTTCCCGAGGCTCGGCCCGGAGCCGTAGTAGTCGGATTCGCCCTCGGCGCCCTTGGGGTTCCAGCTGGTGCCGCCGACCAGGCCGAGCGCCACGGTCACCAGGCCGAGCACCACCGCGGTGCGCAGCGCCTCGCCGGCCGCCTGGCCGCGGGTCAGCTGGGAGCCGTCGGCCTTGCGCCGCCGCAGTCCGGCCCGCAGGCCGAGCCAGAGGGCCACTCCCCACAGGACGGTGACCGTCATCGGCACCACCCAGAGGGTGACCTCCAGGCCCTCCGAGCGGCTCCGGCTGATCGGGCTCTGGAAGCCGAGCCGGAACGGCGCCCCGAGCGCGTTCAGCGCCATTCCC
Source organism: Kitasatospora sp. NPDC058162 (assembly GCF_042884005.1). Classification (NCBI taxonomy): domain Bacteria; kingdom Bacillati; phylum Actinomycetota; class Actinomycetes; order Kitasatosporales; family Streptomycetaceae; genus Kitasatospora; species Kitasatospora sp. NPDC058162. Next base: position 406,674 of record NZ_JBHVUS010000005.1, on the reverse strand, counting down.
AGGGTGGACAGCAGGCGGTCGCCGAAGTCGGGCGTCGGGAAGGTCCGGTCGTAGGTGTAGTCGCTCGGGATCGCCGCGATCAGCGCCGCCAGCAGCAGCACCGCGGTCGGGCCGAGGGCCGCCCGCAGCGCCGGGCGCCAGTCGGGGCCGGTCAGCAGCCGCCGGGCGGCCGAGGACGGCTGGTACGGCCGGCCGGCCCCCCAGCTGCCCAGCGCGGGCGGGCCGCCGGCCGCCGGGTAGCCGGGCGGCGGCGGGTAGCCGGCCCCGGGCGGCGGCGGGTGGTACCCGGCCGGCGGGAGGGCCGGCGGCCCGTACCCGGGGGGCGGTGGCGGCGGTGGCGGCGGTGCCGCGGGCAGGGCGACGGCCGTCGGCGGCGGAGGCATCGCCGGCCGGCCGCACGAGCCGCAGACCGAGGCCCCCTCCTCCGAAGTCGCGCCGCACGATGCGCAGTTGGCCATGGACCGGATTCCCCCCGCTCGACGAGTTCCTGGTCCCCCAGGGAGCCCGTTTATCCCATCGGATCCGAACGACTGTCAACCGATAAGCGGCACGGGCTGGTTGGCTGTCGACAGGGGTGTCAGCCGCGCTTCTTCGGGACCTCCGGGACGGGCAGCAGCGGCAGTCGCAGCGCGCCGAACGCGCCCTCCGGCACGGCCGGTCGCACCGGCGCGACCGGGGCCACCGGGCGGTAGGACCCGCCCTGCTCCGGACGCCGGTCGGCCTCCCCCTTGTTGGGCCACATCGACATCGCGCGCTCGGCCTGCGCGGTGATGGTGAGCGAGGGGTTGACGCCGAGGTTGGCGGAGACGGCCGCGCCGTCCACCACACTGATCCCGGGGTGGCCGTACAGCCGGTGGTACGGGTCGACCACGCCGGTCTCCGGGGCGTCGCCGATCGGGCAGCCGCCGAGGAAGTGCGCGGTCATCGGGATGTCGAAGATCTCGCCGACGGTGCTGCCCGCGAAGCCGTTGATCTCGTCGGCCAGCGCCTGGGCGCCCTTCTCGGCGGCCGGGATCCAGGTCGGGTTGGGGGTGCCGTGGCCCTGGCTGGAGGTGAGCCGGGGCTTGCCGAGCGGGCCCTTCTTGAGCGAGACGGTGATCGAGTTGTCCAGCGACTGCATCACCAGGCCGATGATCGTCTTCTCGGACCAGCCCCGCTGGTTCATCGAGCGGCCGAAGGTCACCGGGTGGAGCACCGAGTTACCCAGGTAGCGCAGCCAGCGCGGGGCCTTCCCGCCGCCCTTGACCTGCGCGATCGACAGCGCGCCCATCGCGTTGGAGCCCTTGCCGTAGCGGACCGGCTCGATGTGGGTGTTGGCGTCCGGGTGGATCGAGGAGGTGATCGCCACGCCCTTGGTGAAGTCCGCCTTGGTGCCGTAGCGCCGGTCGGTGGTCTGCGCGCCCACCAGCGCCTCGGAGTTGGTGCGGGTCAGCTCGCCGAGCCGGTCGGAGATCCGGGGCAGGTGGCCGGCGTCGCGCATCCGGTGCAGCAGCGACTGGGTGCCGTAGGTGCCGGCCGCGACCACCACCCGGGCGGCGGTGATGGTCCGGGCGCCCGCCTTGACCCGGTCGGTCCTCGACCGGGAGTCGGTGCGGCGCACGTCCACGGCGTAGCCGCCGCCGGCCTCCCGGATCCGGGCGACGGTGGTGAGCGGGTGGATCTCCGCGCCCCCCGCCTCGGCCAGGTGCAGGTAGTTCTCGGTGAGCATGTTCTTGGCGCCGTGCCGGCAGCCGGTCATGCACTCGCCGCACTCCACGCAGGCCTTGCGGGCCGGGCCGGCGCCGCCGAAGTACGGGTCGGCGACCTCCTCGCCGGGCGCGCCCTTGGCCGTGCCGTCGGTGTCCTTGCCGTCCCCGAAGAAGACCCCGACCGGCGCCATGTGGAAGGTGTCCCCGACGCCCATCTTCTCGGCCGCGGCCTTGAGGTGGACGTCGGACGGCGTGACGGTCGGGTTCAGCCGGACCCCGAGCATCCGCTGCGCCTGGTCGTAGAACGGCGCCAACTCCTGCTGCCAGTCGGTGATGTGGCGCCACTGGCGGTCCTCGAAGAAGGCCTTCGGCGGCACGTACAGGGTGTTGGCGTAGTTCAGCGAGCCGCCGCCGACCCCGGCGCCGGCCAGGATCAGCACATTGGCCAGCAGGTGGATCCGCTGGATCCCGTACAGCCCGAGCTGCGGCGCCCACAGGTAGTTCGGCAGGTCCCAGGAGTTGCGGGGCAGTTCGTCCCGCTCGAAGCGCCGCCCGGCCTCCAGGACGGCGACCCGGTAGCCCTTCTCGGTCAGCCGCAGCGCCGCGACCGAACCGCCGAAGCCGGAGCCGACCACGACCACGTCGTAGTCGAACTCCGCCGCACCGTCGGACTCCACCATCTGCCACTGCTCCTCGGGGGATCGAAGGGAAAGGGGGCGTACGCCGCCCGCTACTTGAACCGCAGCGCCTTGAGCGCCCGCAGCCCGCCGGTCATCACGGCCGCGAACTGCCGGTCGTCCAGCCCGAACGAGGGGGCGATCGGCATCACCCGCTGGGTCGAGACGGTCTGCGCCTCGGTGAAGCGCAGGATGCCGTCGGCGCCGTGCCGCCGGCCCAGCCCCGAGTCGCCCATGCCGCCCATCGGCGCGCCGACCGAGCCGTACGCGGCCGCGTAGGCCTCGTTGACGTTCACCGTCCCGGTGCGCAGCCGGGCCGCGACCGCCCGGCCGCGCCGCAGGTCCCTGGTCCAGACGCTGGAGTTCAGGCCGTACGGCGTGGAGTTGGCGGCGGCCACCGCCTCCTCCTCGGTGTCGAAGCGGTAGACCGCGACGACCGGGCCGAAGGTCTCCTCGCCGCAGACCGCCATCTCCGGGGTCACCCCGTCCAGGACGGTCGGCTCGTAGAAGTACGGGCCGAGGTCGGGCCGGGCCCGGCCGCCGGTGAGCACGGTGGCGCCGGCCTTGACCGCCTCGTCCACGTGCCGGGTGGTGGTGTCCAGCTGCCGGACGGAGACCAGCGAGCCCATGTCGGCGCCGTAGGCCAGGCCGCCGCCCAGGCGCAGCGCCTTGGTGCGGGCGACGAACAGCTCCAGGAAGCGGTCGGCCACCGAGCGGTGCACCAGCAGCCGCTCGATCGAGATGCACAGCTGCCCGGCCGAGGAGAAGCAGGCCCGGACGGCGCCCGCGGCGGCCGCTTCCAGGTCGGCATCGGAGAGCACCAGCATGGCGTTCTTGCCGCCGAGCTCGAGCGAGGCGCCGACCAGCCGGGCCGCGGCGCGCTGGGCGACCTCGCGGCCGGTACGGGTGGAGCCGGTGAAGGAGACGTAGTCGGCGTGCTCCACCACGGCGGGGCCGATCACCGGGCCGTCGCCGAGCACGATCTGCCACAGGTCGGCGGGCAGCCCGGCCTCGATCAGCAGCTCGCGGGCCCACAGGCCGGTCAGCGCGGTCTGGGTGTCGGGCTTGTTGACCACCGCGTTGCCGGCCGCGAAGGCGGGCAGCAGGTCGCCGACGCACAGCTCCAGCGGGTAGTTCCACGGCGAGATGTGGCCGATCACGCCCTTGGGGCGGCGGGCCTCCACGGTGTGGGTGAGCACCGGCAGCGCACCGCCGCGGCGCCGGTCCTTGAGGTAGCCCTGCGCGGCGCGCCCGTAGTGCCGGGCGGCCATCGCGACGGCCAGCACCTCCTCGAAGGCGTGCAGCCGGGCCTTGCCGGTCTCGGCCTGGACCAGGTCCAGCACCTCGTCCTGCCGCTTGAGCAGCAGGTCGTGGAAGCGCAGCAGCACCGCCGCCCGGCGGCGCACCGGCAGCGCGGCCCAGGCCGGCTGGGCGCGGCGGGCCAGCTGGAAGGCGACCTCGACGTCGGCCGGGGTGGACTGCGGCAGACCGGCCAGCCGCTCACCGGTCAGCGGGGCGACGGTCTCCACCACGCTGGGCTCGCCGGTGGCGGTGACCCCGGCGGCCAGCCGCTCGACCAGGGACCGGGGGACGGCCGTCGCGACGGTCCGGCCGCCGCCGGGGGCGGCCGGGTTGCCGTCCGCCGGGGCGGCGCCGGGGTGTTCGGTGGCCACTGCGTCTGCTGTGAGGTCCGACATACGGCGCAGCCTAGGCCTTCGGACCCCGGCGCGGTACCCGTCGGTAACAAGAATCTGCCGCACTCGGGCGAAAGCGGGGCGCTCCGCCCGTACGGCCCGGGCTCAGCGGGTCGGCGTGAAGTGGTTGAGCACCGTGGTGAAGCGCTGCTCGGCCTGCTGCCACTCACCGTCCTTGTCCGGGCTGGACGCGTAGATCGCGTAGGCGGTGCCGTCCTCGTCGAGGAACTCGGTCTCGATCGCCCGCCGGCGCCCGCCCTCCTTGGCCGCGTAGCTGAACTCCCAGGTGGCCGCCTCGTGGCCGTTCACCACGGAGCCGGTCAACCGGTGCTGCTTGTAGTCCTTGAGCGACTTGGAGACGTTGCCCTCCATCTGCCGCATGTGGTCCAAGGGCTTGACCGACTGCCCGACGGTGACCGCGAACTGCAGGTAGTGCACCCGGTTGTCGGGGCTGTAGAAGATCTGGTTGTTGTCCGGGACGCCGAGGCTGCGCTGCCAGGTCGGGCCGCCGGTCGGCAGCGGGAAGCGGAAGCCGGCCGAGTCGTCGACCCAGCGGTAGCCGGCGGGCGCGGATGCCCCCGGGGTGGGGGTGCCGGTCGGTTCCGGATCGGTGGGCTCGGCCGTGTCGGGCTGGGTGGTCGGGGTGGGGTCGGCGGTCGGGGAGCCGACCACGTGCCGGGTGGCGAAGTAGGTGGCCGCGGCCGCCAGCACGCCGACCGCCACCGCGACGGCGACCAGCTTCATCCGCTTGCGGCGAAGGGCCGGCCCGCGCGCGGGCGCACCGGGGTGCGCCACCGGCGCGCCGGGAGCGGTGTGCGCTCCCCCGGGGGCACCGGGCCCGTCGGCCCGGACCTCCGGGACGAACGGTACGGCGGCCGACACCGCGGTCGCCGCCGTCCCGGCCGGACGCGGATCGGTCGGCGCCTCCGAGCCCGAGCCCTCCGGCGAGGAGGCCACGGTCCCGTCCGGCCCCTCCCGGCGGTCCACCACCGGCACCGACTGGGTGGGCGTCCGCACCGGGCCGGCCGTCGGCCCGACCGTCTTGAGCCCCATGGTGTGCCCGGCCTGGACCTCGGCCAGCATCCGGGCCGCCTCGTCCGCGCTCGGCCGGTCGGCCGGGTCCTTGGCCATCAGCGCGGCCAGCACCGGTCCCAGCGGCCCGGCCCGGCGCGACTCCGGCAGCGGCTCGTCGACCACCGCGGCCAGCGTGGTGATCGGCGAGTCGCGGCGGAACGGCGACTGGCCCTCGACCGCCGCGTACAGCGTCGCCCCGAGGCCCCACAGGTCGGAGGCCGGCCCGGGCCGCTCGCCCTGGGCGCGCTCGGGCGCCAGGTAGTCCGGCGAGCCGACCAGGTCGCCGGGCCGGGTCAGCTCGGTCGAGCCCTCGTACTTGGCGATGCCGAAGTCCAGCAGCACCACCCGCCCGGTGCCGCGCTCCAGCAGCACGTTGGCCGGCTTGACGTCCCGGTGCAGCACGCCGAGCTGGTGGCCGCGGTGCAGCGCGGCGAGCACCTGGCTGCCGACCTCGGCGGCGGCGCGCGGCGGCAGGGTGCCGTCCTGGCTGATCACGTCGGCCAGCGAGCGGCCGTCGACCAGCTCCATGACGATCCACGGCCGGCCGTCCTGCTCCAGCACGTCGTGCACGGTGATCACGCCGGGGTGCTTGATCCGGGCGGCGGCGCTGGCCTCGCGCTTCATCCGGGTGTGGAGGATCTGCAGATCCTCCTCCGGCAGGTGGTTGACGGTCAGCTCCTTGACCGCGACCTCGCGGTCCAGCATCCGGTCCCAGGCCCGCCAGACCGTGCCCATCCCGCCCCGGCCGAGCCGCTCACCGAGCTCGTACCGCCCGGCCAGCAACCGCTCCGCTTCGGCCGCCTCCGGCCGGTCCTGCACGCCCATCGGCGACCGCTCCCCCTCTCGATTCCACGCGCCGTCACCGCGACCGAAAGCCCGCTGCAGACCGCTGTTCGAACAAATCCCACGGACACATTAGGCGCACCGTGCCAAGCCCGGTAATCTCGCCCACCCGCCGGACCGGCAGACCGGCGCGAACCGGGGCCGTCAGCCTGCGAACAGGACCACGGCGACCATTCCCAGCACCAGCAGCGCGAACACGCCTCCGACCAGCAGCGGCCCCAGCAGCGCCGGGGGTATCCGCGATTTCCTCCCACCCTCCGCGCCCGCCTCCGCCGACACGGTCTCCGCCCCGCGACCACGCCGACGCGGCCGCAGCGGCACCAACGGCGCCTCCGGCTTCAGCTCGACCTCCCGCGCGGCCCGTTCCCCGTCGGCCGGCTCCGGCGCGCCCGCCAGCAGCGCCGCCAGCTCCTCCTGCACCTCCCGGGCGGTGGGCCGCAGCGTCGGGTCGGGCTGCAGCAGCCGCTCGACCAGCGGCGCGGCCGGCCCGCAGACCACCGAGGGTTCGCGCCGCCCGTCCCGGACGGCCGTCACCAGCTCCGGCACACCCAGCTCCGGGAACGGCGACCGTCCGGTGACCATCCGCTGCAACAACGCCCCGAGCGCCCAGCAGTCCCCCGCCGGGCCGCCGTCCAGCGGCCAGCGCTCGGCCACCGGGCCGACCAGGGTGGCCCGGACCTCGTAGCGGCGGCGCCCGCCCGGCCCGCCGAGGTCCTCGGCCAGCGCCTCCTGCGCCACCCCGCCGAGCAGCCCGCCGAGCAGCGCCGCACCGTCCTCGCAGACCAGCACCGACTCGGCGGTCACATTGCCGTGGGCGAGCCCGGCCTCGTGCAGCGCCCGCAGCGCGCCGGCCAGGTCGGCCGCCAACTCGGCCGCCCGGTACGGCGGGAGCGGCCCGGCGGTGAGCAGCTCGGCCAGCGTCCAACCGGCCGGCCGCTCCTCTACCGTCCACAGCAGCTCGCCCTCGACGAAGGCGCCGACCCCGCGCAGCAGCCGCGGGTGCCAGGTCGGCGCGGCCGCGCCGACCGTCGCCACCCGCCGCACCAGCCGGTCCCCGTGCCCGGGGTTCGGCTCGTCCGGGTCCTGACCCGCGGTCAGCAGCGCGGGCAGCTCCACGGCGCGCAGCAGGACCGTTTCACCGGTCCGCTCGTCCACCGCGGAGGCGCGGAGAAGTTCGGGACGGTCCGTCAGCCGGTACCGCCCCGCCAACAACTGGCCCGGGCCGCCTCGCATGCCAGTTCCTCTCGCTCACCGAGCAGCCTACTGATCGGCTCCTTTACGCTCGGCCCCATGGACTGGACCGATCTGATCGACACCGCCTTCAAGGTGGCGGGCAACAGCAACCAAGCCAACCGGGCCGAGGCCGTCCGCGCGGTCGAGGCGTCCGTCATCGGGGGCGAGGAGCCCGTCGCCTCCACGGCCGGGCGCCATCCCGACCACTTCCGCAAGGGGGTGCTCGTCCTCACCACCCACCGGCTGCTCTTCCTGAAGGACGGGAAGCCGCCGGTACCGGTTCCGCTCACCGCCGTCACCGACGCCACCGTGGCCCGGACCAAGCTCAACGGCGAGGTGCTGACCGTCGTCGCACTGACCGGCTCCCACCGCTTCGAGGACGTGGCCAAGGCCGAGGTCTTCGCCGAACAACTCCGCGAGGCCAGCCGCCTCGCCCGCAGCACCCCACCCCAGGCCCCGGAACCGACCCCCTCCGGCGAGCAACTCCTCAACCAGCTGGAACGCCTGGCCGCCCTCCACACCTCCGGCGCACTCACCGACGAGGAGTTCACCCGCGCCAAGCACCGCCTACTCGGCTGAGCACCTTCCCCGGTCGACCTCCTCGGTCGACCTTACGGCGCCGGCTGGAAACTGTTGAAGACGACATCCCGAACCGGCGCCTGCGCCGCCCACTGCGCGTCCGGCACGATCCAGTAGATCGAGTAGCCGTACTTGGCCGGACTGCCCGTCACGAAGCCCCGGTTCAGCGAGTGGGTCTTGGGCGTGCCGTTGGTCCACTCCCAGTCCGCCGCGTTGCTCCACTGACGGTAGGTGATCGCCGACAGGTTCAGCCGCTGGTAGTTGGTCACCTGACCACGGATGTTGGGCTCGGACTCCTGCCAGTCGGCCAGCGCACTCGCGCCGGGCGAGGTGGTCCACTCGATCCGCAGCTGGCTGCCGTCGGCGGAGTTCTTGAAGATCCGCCGGTTGGGATCCGACCCGGACGGCTGCAGCCAGTCGGGCAGCACGACCGAGAAGCCGCTCGGGTCCTGGTACACGTGGAACCCGGCCGGAGTCTGCACCGGAGCCGACTCACTCGGCGCAGGCGCCGGCGGCTGCGGCTGCGCCGCACTGCTGGTGACCGGCGCCGGCACCGCGGCCGAGGACACCGGCTCCGTCGGCGTCCCCGCCGGCGCCGACTCCCCCGCCGGAGCCGACGCGTCACCCGTCACCACCGGACTCGGACTCGAACTCGAACTCGGACCCGGCGTAACCGCCCCCGCCGACGCGACCGGCGAGGTGGCCCCCGCACTGTGCGTGCCCGCCCCCTTCGCCCCGGTGTCCCCGCTGCCCACCGCCTGGACCACCGCGACGATCCCGGCGATCAGCAGCAGCACCAGCACCACGGTGACCACCGCGAGCCGCCGCCGCCCCTTGCGCGGGTCGGCCCCGGCCGCCTGGGTCGCCCCCATCGTCCACTCACTGGTCACCGGCCGGATCGACTCGGCCCCCGGCGCCGGATCGGCGGACTCCCCGCCCCCGACCTCGACCGCGGCCTCCGCCACCGGCTCCACGGCCTTGGCCCGGCTCCCCACCCGAACCGTCCCCAGCAGCCCACCCACAGTCCGCTTCGGCGCTTCCTTCGGCTCAGCGTCCTCGGCCTTGCCATCCCCCCCGCCCGCCACCGGCTCCACCGACTTCACCGACTTCACCGGCTCTGCCGACTTCACCTTCTCCACCGACTTCACCGACTCCACCGGCATCGCATGCTCAGTGGTCGACTCGGCCTTCACGGTCGCCTCCGCGACCACCCGCTTGAGCATCGACCGGGTCTGCGCCGCATCCAGCCGCTTCGCCGGATCCTTCTCCAGCAGCCCCTCGATCACCGGCCCCAGCGACCCGGCGTTCGCCGGCGCGGTCAGGTCCTCGGTCATCACCGCGGTCAGGGTGGCCAGCGCCGAGCCGCGGTCGTACGGCGGCCGCCCCTCGACCATCGCGTACAGCGTGCCGCCCAGCGACCACAGGTCGGCCGGCGGCCCGGGCTTCTGCCCGCGCGCCCGCTCCGGGGATATGTACGAGGGCGCGCCGACCAGCATCCCGGTGGAGGTGATCGAGGCGTCTCCCTCGACACTCGCGATGCCGAAGTCCGTGAGCACGACCCGGCCGTCCTCGCCGATCAGCACATTGGACGGCTTGACGTCCCGGTGCAGGATGCCCAACGCGTGCGCGGCGATCAGCACGCCCAGCACGTCCAGCGCGATCTCCGCCGCCCGGGCGGGCGCCAGCGGCCCGTCCTCCCTCACGACGTCGGCCAGCGAGCGCGACTCGACCAGCTCCATGACGATCCACGGCCGGTCGTCCTCGTCGACCACGTCGAAGACGGTCACCGCCGAGTTGTGCCGGATCCGCGCGGTCGCCTTCGCCTCGCGCAGCGTCCGGACGATCAGCCGGTGCTTCTCCTCCTCGTCGACGCTGGCGTTCATCCGCAGTTCCTTGACCGCGACGGTCCGGCCCAGCATCTCGTCCTCGGCGCGCCATACGGTGCCCATGCCGCCGCGTCCGAGCACGCCGTTCAGCCGGTAGCGGCCGGCCAGGAGGCGGCCGGTGGAACCCTGCGCCTGGGTCATTCGGAACGTTCCCCCATGTGCTGCTGGCGGTCGTGGTGACGGCGCGTCGGCCCGGCCAGGGCCCGAACGCCCAAGCCTCCATCATCCCCTGTCCGGAGGGGCGACGACCACCCACCCCCCGTCCCAAGCCGGGACGAACCGGAAAGGGTGCGACGCTCTGTGCCCGATCTGTGATCGAAAACTCGCCAAGATCTGCCCGAGGCGCTGCTACCGTACGGCAGCTCATCGTCTTTCCGGGGGGACTCGACGCCCATGACCGCACCCGCACCGGGCGCTGACGGCCCATCGCTCCGGCCGCGCACCGCCCAGCACTACTCGGTCGCCCCGGTCCTGGACACCCCCGAAGGCTACGTCGCCCCCGGCATGCCCGGCGTCCCCGTCACCGGCTACACCCCCGCCGCCCCCACGGCCCCCCGACGCCGCCGCACCACCCTGGCCCTCACCCTCGCCACCCTCGCCACCGCCCTCAGCGGCCTCGCCTACGGCTGCGCCCCCCTGCGCGCCGCCGACAGCCTCGGCTGGCTCACCATCGCCCAGGCCGGCCTGGTCGCCCTCCCCCTCGGCCGCCTCGGCGGCCGCACCCGCTTACTCCCACCCCTCGGCGCCCTCCTCGCAGCCGCCGCCCTCCTCCTCGGCCAACTCACCCAACACCTCCGCCTGGTCCGAGCCACCCCCGGCCCCCACCACCTCCTCCCCGAAACCCTCACCACCTGGCGCACCGACCTGCGCCCCCTCGACCTGGCCTTCTACACCATCGCCCTGATCGGCGGCTTCCTCCTCACCCGCCGCTCCGCCAACCGCACCTGACCCCGGCCCCCGCGCACTCACCCACCCACCACCCCGGCCACCACCCGCACCAACCCACCCACAGCAACCACCCACCCACCCCTCCCCCACCAAGGCGAGAGGGACGCGCTGCGGGAGGGGGCGGTGGAGGGGGTGGGTGCGGAGAGGGGCGTGACGGGTGATTTTCAGACCGCCAACGGTCTCAGCACCCCACCCACAGGGTCGGCGGTCGGAAAATCATCCAGCCCCCGGAGCGCCCACCCCCGGAACCGCCCCCGGCGCCACCCACCCTCCCGAGAGCCCCCACCCCCACACCCAAGCCCCGCGCAGCGGCCCCCACAAACACCAACGACCCGCTCCCCCCAAAGGGAAAACGGGCCGTCAGCCACCCAAAACCCACCCGTCAGCGGTGATCCAGCGCCGGGTTGACCGTCACCTCAACCCGCTGGAACTCCTTCAGCTCCGTGTACCCCGTCGTCGCCATCGCCCGCCGCAGCGCCCCGAACAGGTTCATGGTGCCGTCAGGCGTGTGCGACGGACCGGTCAGGATCTCCTCGGTGGTACCGACCGTCCCGAGGTTCACCCGCTTGCCCCGCGGCAGCTCCTCGTGGACGGCCTCCATGCCCCAGTGGAACCCCTTGCCCGGGGCATCCGTGGCACGGGCCAGCGCCGCCCCGATCATCACGGCGTCCGCACCGCAGGCGACGGCCTTCGGGATGTCCCCGCTGTACCCGACCCCACCGTCCGCGATCACGTGCACGTAGCGCCCGCCGGACTCGTCCATGTAGTCACGGCGAGCAGCGGCCACGTCCGCCACCGCGGTCGCCATCGGCACCTGGATGCCGAGGACCCCCCGGGTGGTGTGCGCGGCGCCGCCGCCGAAGCCGACCAGCACGCCGGCCGCACCGGTCCGCATCAGGTGCAGCGCAGCGGTGTACGTGGCGCAGCCGCCGACGATCACCGGAACGTCCAGCTCGTAGATGAACTGCTTGAGGTTCAGCGGCTCGGCGGCACTGGAGACGTGCTCGGCGGAGACGGTGGTGCCGCGGATGACGAAGACGTCGACCCCGGCGTCCACGACGGCCTTGGAGAACTCGGCGGTGCGCTGCGGCGACAGCGCGGCGGCGGTGACGACGCCGGAGTCGCGGACCTCCTGGATCCGCTGCTTGATCAGCTCGGCGCGGATCGGCGCGGAGTAGATCTCCTGCAGACGGCGGGTCGCGGTGGCCTCGTCGGTGATCGCGGCGATCTCGTCCAGCAGCGGCTGCGGGTCCTCGTAGCGGGTCCAGAGACCTTCGAGGTTCAGCACGCCCAGGCCGCCGAGGCGTCCGATGGCGATGGCCTGCTGCGGCGAGACCACGCTGTCCATGGGGGCGGCCAGGAACGGCAGCTCGAAGCGGTAGGCGTCGATCTGCCAGGCGATCGAGACCTCCTTCGGGTCACGCGTACGCCGGCTGGGGACGACGGCGATGTCGTCGAAGGCGTACGCCCGGCGGCCGCGCTTGCCTCGCCCGATCTCGATCTCAGTCACTTCGAGCCCTTCTGGTTTGTTGCTCATGCCCACCGGGTCACCCCGGCCGCCCCCAGTATCCCGTACTACCGCAGGTGCCGCCCCGACGGCCCGCTCCCCGGACGTGCGGAGGGGCCCGCCGTAGCGGGCCCCTCCGAGGCTCAGCGCGTCACCGGGTCACCGCATCACCGCATCAGCGCGACGAGTAGTTCGGCGCCTCGACCGTCATCTGGATGTCGTGCGGGTGGCTCTCCTTGAGGCCCGCCGAGGTGATCCGGACGAACCGGCCCTTGCTCTCCATCTCGGCGATGGTGGCGGCACCCACGTAGCCCATGGTCTGCCGCAGGCCGCCGACCAGCTGGTAGAGCACGGTCGCGAGCGGGCCGCGGTACGGCACCTGACCCTCGATGCCCTCGGCGATCAGCTTCTCGTCCGAGGCGACCTCGGCCTGGAAGTAGCGGTCCTTCGAGAAGGACTTCGCCTGGCCGCGGGTCTGCATGGCGCCCAGCGACCCCATGCCGCGGTAGGACTTGAACTGCTTGCCGTTGATGAACAGCAGCTCGCCCGGGGACTCCTCGCAGCCGGCCAGCAGCGAGCCCAGCATCACGGTGTCGGCACCGGCGGCCAGCGCCTTGCCGATGTCGCCCGAGTACTGCAGGCCGCCGTCGCCGATGACCGGCACGCCGGCCGCCTGGCAGGCCAGCGCGGCCTCGTAGATGGCGGTGATCTGCGGGACGCCGATGCCGGCGACGACGCGGGTGGTGCAGATGGAGCCGGGGCCGACGCCGACCTTGACGCCGTCCACGCCGGCGTCGATCAGCGCCTGGGCGCCGTCGCGGGTGGCGACGTTGCCGCCGACCACGTCGACCTTGACGGCCGACTTGATCTTCTCGATCCAGGCCAGCGCGTTGTGGCTGTGGCCGTGCGAGGTGTCGACGACCAGGAAGTCCACGCCCGCCTCGACCAGGGCCTGGGCCCGGTCGAAGGCCTCGGCGCTGGCGCCGACGGCGGCACCGACCAGCAGACGGCCCTCGGCGTCCTTGGCGGCGTTCGGGTACTTCTCGGCCTTGACGAAGTCCTTGACCGTGATGAGGCCCTTGATCCGGCCCTCGTCGTCGACCAGCGGGAGCTTCTCGATCTTGTGGCGGCGCAGCAGCGCCATCGCGTCCTCGCCGGAGATGCCGACCTTGCCGGTGATCAGCGGCATCGGGGTCATGATCTCGCGGACCTGGCGGCTGCGGTCCGCCTCGAAGGCCATGTCGCGGTTGGTGACGATGCCGAGCAGCTTGCCGGACTCGTCGGCGATCGGGACGCCGGAGATGCGGAACTTGGCGCACAGCGCGTCGGCCTCGGCCAGCGTGGTGTCGGGGCCGACCGTGATCGGGTCGGTGACCATGCCGGACTCGGAGCGCTTCACCAGGTCGACCTGGTTGGCCTGGTCCTCGACCGACAGGTTGCGGTGCAGCACGCCGACGCCGCCCTGGCGGGCCATCGCGATGGCCATCCGCGCCTCGGTGACCTTGTCCATCGCCGCGGACAGCAGCGGGATGTTGACGCGGACGTTCCGGGAGACCCGCGAGGAGGTGTCGACCTGGTTCGGCAGCACCGCGGAGGCCCCGGGCAGCAGCAGGACGTCATCGAACGTGAGCCCGAGCATGGCGAACTTCTCGGGTACGCCTGCGGCGTTGTAAGACATTTGGGGGTACCTTCCGTGGCCGGCCTTATCCGCTCGCGCCCAGAGGGAAGGGGCGCGTTGATCGCTCACTCGCGCAGACCGCCGAAAGCCGGGTGGTTTGGAGGAACCTACGAAGGAACCCCGTGCGCACCCGCGAAACTTTGGCAACCTGCCCAGGCGCCGATACCCCATGGTACTGGCACCGCGAATGTGCCCTCGTGTGCCCTTGACAACAAGCACCCCCGCCCGCTCATTCCGCTCTGACCTGCGCCTCCACCCCGCGGAAACGAGCTTCCACCCACAGCAGAGCCCGCGCCTCCCCCGTACGAGGAACCCGCGCCTCCGCTCAGGAGGACTCCTCCGCGAGCGCCCGCAGCCGGCTGAGCGCCCGGTGCTGCGCCACCCGGACGGCCCCCGGCGACATCCCGAGCACCTCGCCGGTCTCCTCCGCCGACAGCCCGGCGGCCACCCGCAGCAGCACCAGTTCCCGCTGACGGGCCGGCAGGTTGGAGAGCAGCTCCTTGGCCCAGGCCGCGTCACTGCTCAGCAGCGCCTGCTCCTCCGGGCCGAGCGCCTCGTCCGGCACCTCCGGCAGGTCGTCCTGCGGCACGACGGTCGAGCCGGGCCCGCGCATCGCGGCCCGCTGCAGATCGGCGATCTTGTGCGCGGCGATGCCGTAGACGAAGGCCTCGAACGGCCGCCCCTGGTCCTTGTACCGGGGCAGCGCGCACAGCACCGCGACGCAGACCTCCTGGGCCACGTCGTCCACGTGGTGCCGGGCCCCGCCGGGCAGCCGGACCAGCTTGGCGCGGCAGTACCGCAGCGCCAGCGGGTGGACGTAGGCGAGCAGCGCGTCGATCGCCGGGCCCTCGCCGCGCACGGCGGCCGCGACCAGTTCGCCCACCAGGGGCGAGCCGCCCGTGCCGAGCACCGGCGGACGGCCCGGACCGGACCCGGCGCCGCCGGAGTCCGCGTACGGCGCTTCGTGGCCCGGGTCGGAGGGCTCGGCCTCACCCGGGTCCGCCTGGCCGGCCGCACCGGCGACATCGTCGCGCATCGGTCCATGGTGCCTGGTCGACCGGGAAAACGCGGCACCGCGTCCGGAGTTGTGCACCGGAACGTTATGCGCTGCGCCACCGTGCGGCGTGCCGTGCACCACCGGCCCCTCCTGCACCGTGCCGCCTCCCGCCCCGCCGATGTGGGTGGTCCTGTCCGTCGCGCCGTTCGCCGAGTGTCCTGCGGCCGTGTGGTTCGCCGCAGTGCCTGTCCGCTGGTCCCCGAGGTGCTCCACTCCTCCATGGTGCAACCTCGGGACCGTAACGTCACACGCCCGTGCGGTGCCCGCTCGGGAATTCGACGGCGGCGCGCCGCAACCGGCGGCGCCGCCGGCGGTCAGCGGACCAGGCCCCAGCGGAAACCCAGCGCCACCGCGTGCGCGCGGTCGGAGGCCCCGAGCTTCTTGAACAGCCGTCGGGCGTGGGTCTTGACGGTGTCCTCGGAGAGGAACAGCTCGCGCCCGATCTCGGCGTTGCTGCGGCCGTGGCTCATGCCCTCCAGCACCTGGATCTCACGCGCCGTCAAGGTCGGTGCCGCGCCCATGTCGGGGCTGCGCAGCCGGCGCGGGGCGAGCCGCCAGGTCGGGTCGGCGAGGGCCTGGGTGACGGTGGCCCGCAGTTCGGCGCGCGAGGCGTCCTTGTGCAGGTACCCGCGGGCACCCGCGGCCACGGCGAGCGCGACACCGTCGAGGTCCTCGGCGACGGTGAGCATGATGATCCGGGCACCCGGATCGGCGGACAGCAGCCGCCGGACGGTCTCGACCCCGCCGAGGCCGGGCATCCGGACGTCCATCAGGACGAGATCGGAGCGGTCGGCCACCCAGCGGCGGAGGACCTCCTCCCCGTTCGTCGCGGTGGTGACCCGGTCCACACCGGGTACGGTCGCGACGGCGCGGCGAAGCGCCTCGCGGGCGAGCGGGGAATCGTCGCAAACGAGAACGGAAGTCATGACCGTCGTCCTCCGCAGCTGATCCGCGTCACGTTGAGCCTCCTGGCTGGTACGAACCTCTCCGACACGGCCGATCGGCGACGGACTTCGTCCTGATCGCCCCGACTTGCCCGCGATCGTTCCCGACGTCCGGCGCCCGCTAACCGCCTCCGCACTACCAACGACCGTCACTCGAATGAGTTACGGCCTTCGGGCCATCTCCACCACTGTACGTGGCCAACCCATTACCGATCAGCCGCATCGCGGTGCACACGCCGCAGTTTTGCGCAGCTCGCGCGCGGTGGGCGCACGACCCGCACGCCGGTGCGACGTGTCGCGCGCCCGTCGGCCACCCGATTGCCACGCCCGCGCCCGCCGAACCTCTTGCCCGCTTTGCCCGTTTTTATAGCTTTCGCATGGTCATTGACTGTTGTGCCCGTGTGTGGGTGACTTGTCCATGGAGTTGCCTTAAGTCATATTTCCAGGTGTCCACACCAGCGCGGGACGCCCCGCCGGGCACCGTTCGGCAGCAGCCCGCCGAAACGCCCGGCCGCCGCCGACCGCCTCTGAAGGGAATGAGCCATGGCAGATTTCTCCCGCCTCCCCGGTCCCAACGCGGACCTCTGGGACTGGCAGCTCTCGGCGGCCTGCCGCGGCGTGGACAGCTCGCTCTTCTTCCACCCGGAGGGTGAGCGCGGAGCCGCCCGCAGTTCGCGCGAGACCAGCGCCAAGGAGGTCTGCATGCGCTGCCCGGTGATCGCCGAGTGCGCCGCGCACGCCCTGGCGGTCCGCGAGCCGTACGGCGTCTGGGGCGGGATGACCGAGGACGAGCGCGAGGAGATGCTGGGCCGCTCGCGGCACCGCCTGGTGGAGGTCCCGCTGACCCCGCCGGCGGTCGCGCAGCGTTAGACCCGCCTCCGCGGCGCGCCGTGAAGAAACGTTTCTTCGCGGCGCCTCAGGCCGCTACCGCCCCCTCCGGGGGCTTCGACGGCGGGCCCGGGGGCGACCGGGACGCCGGTCACCGACCGTCAGCGGTCGGCGGCCGCACCCGCCAGCCGCTCCTGCATCAGCGCGACCGCCGGCACCTCGGCCAGGTCCGGCAGGGTCAGCGCCACCACCTGGCGCACCGCCGGCGCACCGGAGGCCGTCCGCACCGGCACCGTCGACACGCCGTCAGGACGCACCGACTGCAGGGCCAGCCGGGGCAGCACCGCCACCCCGAGCCCGGCCGCCACCAGGCCGACCACCGCCGGGTAGTCGTCGGTCGCGAAGTCGATCCGGGGCTCGAAGCCCGCCCCCGCGCACAGCTCCACCAGGTGCCCCCGGCACTGCGGGCAGCCGGCGATCCACTGCTCCCCCGCCAGTTCCGCCAGCTCCACCGGACCGCCCCGCCCCGCCAGCCGGTGGGCGGCCGGCAGCAGGCCCACCAGCGGGTCGTCCAGCAGCGGGGTGACCACCAGGTCGGACCAGTCGGTGCCGGCCGACAGCTGCTGGGCCTCCAGGTTCGCCTCGGCCCGCGCCTCACGCGGCGAGCCGTGCCCGAGCACCGGCGCCACGGGCGCGCCGTCGGACTGCGGGTAGCGGAAGGCCAGCGCGATCTCGCACTCGCCGCCGCGCAGCATCGCCAGCGACTCCGGCGGCTCGGCCTCGACCAGCGACACGCGCACCCCCGGATGGCTGTCCCGCAGGCGGGCGACCGCGGGCGGCACCAGGGTGGAACTCGCGGTCGGGAAGGAGACCAGCCGCACCCGCCCGGCCCGCAGCCCGGCGATCGCCGCCACCTCCTCCTCGGCGGCGGAGAGCCCGGCCAGGATCCCGGTGGCGTGCTTGAGCAGGACCCGCCCGGCCTCGCTGAGCTGCATCCCGCGGCCCGAGCGGACCACCAGCGGGGTGTCCACCGACTTCTCCAGGGCCTTCATCTGCTGGCTGATGGCAGGCTGGGTACACCCCAGCTCGCGCGCGGCGGCGGAGAAGGAGCCGGTGCGGGCGACGGCACGCAGGACGCGCAGATGGCGGGCCTCGATCATGCCTCAGTTATAAGGCAATCTTTGCATTCTGCAAAATTCTACTGATAGTTGAAGCCTCAAACGGACCTCCGCCGCGAGGCCTTCCACAACGCAACAGCCGGAGGCCCGGCCGACTCCCCGAGGGAATCGGCCGGGCCTCCGGTCAGGCGTCGGTGCCTCAGTGCGAGTGGCCGTGGCCGCCGTGCGAGTGACCGGCGTCGGCCTCCTCCTCCTTCTTCTCCACCACGAGGGTCTCGGTGGTGAGGAGCAGGGAGGCGATCGAGGCGGCGTTCTCCAGCGCGGAGCGGGTGACCTTGACCGGGTCGATGACGCCGGCCTTCACCAGGTCGCCGTACTCACCGGTGGCGGCGTTGTAGCCCTGGCCGGCCTCCAGCTCGGAGACCTTGGAGGTGATGACGTAGCCCTCCAGGCCGGCGTTCTGGGCGATCCAGCGCAGCGGCTCGTGCAGCGCCTTGCGGACCACGGCGACACCGGTGGCCTCGTCACCCGACAGGCCCAGGCCGCCGTCCAGCACCTTGGCGGCGTGCACCAGCGAGGCGCCACCGCCGGCGACGATGCCCTCCTCGACCGCGGCGCGGGTCGCCGAGATGGCGTCCTCCAGGCGGTGCTTGCGCTCCTTGAGCTCCACCTCGGTGGCGGCACCGACCTTGATGACGCAGACGCCGCCGGCCAGCTTGGCCAGGCGCTCCTGCAGCTTCTCGCGGTCCCAGTCGGAGTCGGTCGCGGCGATCTCGCCCTTGATCTGGGCGACGCGGCCGGCCACGGCCTCGGAGTCACCGGCACCGTCGACGACCGTGGTGTCGTCCTTGGTGATGGTCACGCGGCGGGCGGTGCCCAGCACGTCCAGACCGGCCTGGTCGAGCTTGAGGCCGACCTCCTCGGAGATGACCGTGCCGCCGGTCAGGACGGCCAGGTCGCCGAGGATCGCCTTGCGGCGGTCGCCGAAGCCCGGGGCCTTGACGGCGACGGCGTTGAAGGTGCCGCGGATCTTGTTCACGACCAGGGTCGACAGCGCCTCGCCGTCGACGTCCTCGGCGATGATCAGCAGCGGCTTCGAGGCACCGCTCTGCAGGATCTTCTCCAGCAGCGGCAGCAGCTCCTGGATGGAGGAGATCTTGCCCTGGTTGATCAGGATGTACGGGTCCTCGAGGACCGCTTCCTGGCGCTCGGCGTCGGTGACGAAGTACGGCGACAGGTAGCCCTTGTCGAACTGCATGCCCTCGGTGAAGTCCAGCTCCACGCCGAAGGTGTTCGACTCCTCGACGGTGATGACACCGTCCTTGCCGACCTTGTCGATCGCCTCGGCGATCAGCTCGCCGACCTGGGTGTCCTGCGCGGAGAGGGACGCGACGGCGGCGACGTCGTCCTTGCCCTCGATCTCGCGGGCGATGGACAGCAGGTGCTCGGAGACGGCGGCGACGGCCTTGTCGATGCCCTTCTTCAGGGCGGCCGGGCCGGCACCGGCGGCGACGTTGCGCAGACCCTCGTTGACCAGGGCCTGGGCCAGCACGGTGGCGGTGGTGGTGCCGTCGCCCGCGACGTCGTTGGTCTTGGTGGCGACCTCCTTGACGAGCTGCGCGCCAAGGTTCTCGTACGGGTCGTCCAGCTCGACCTCACGGGCGATGGTGACACCGTCGTTGGTGATGGTCGGGGCGCCGAACTTCTTGTCGATGACGACGTTGCGGCCCTTGGGGCCGATGGTCACCTTGACGGTGTCGGCCAGCTTGTTGACACCGCGCTCCAGCGAGCGGCGGGCGTCCTCGTCGAACTGCAGGATCTTCGCCATGTTCCCTATTCCCTCGGGGCTACGGCCGGCCGACCGGCCGCCGAACTACGTGAACCAACGACCACGCCCCGGGCCCCTGTCACTAGGGACACGGATCCGGGGCGGGGCGGAACGTCTTACTTCTCGATGACCGCGAGAACGTCGCGGGCCGAGAGGACGAGGTACTCCTCGCCCTTGTACTTCACCTCGGTGCCGCCGTACTTCGAGTACAGGACGATGTCGCCGACGGCGAGGTCGAGCGGCAGACGCTGACCGTCCTCGAAGCGGCCCGGGCCGACGGCCAGGACGACGCCCTCCTGGGGCTTCTCCTTGGCGGTGTCCGGGATAACCAGGCCGGAGGCCGTGGTGGTCTCGGCGTCGAGCGGCTGGACCACAATGCGGTCCTCGAGCGGCTTGATGGCAACCTTGCTGCTGGTGGTCACGTCCGAGCTCCCCTTCGGAGATTACGGGGTTTTCTAACGGGTAGGGCGAACCTGCGAGCCTGCCGTCGCGGGGGTCAGGCACACGTTTTCGCATTAGCACTCCCCCAGTGGGGAGTGCCAAGGACGACCATAGGCCGCCGTTAGCACTCAGTCAACCAGAGTGCCAACGACGCGCGCTGCGGACTCAGGTCGTGGGCCGGGTCGCGGATGAGTAGCCGTACTCATGTGCGACACCCGGCCGGGCGGCCAGACTCCTGCCATGACCTCGATCCCGCTGCGCGTCGGCCCGTCCCGGCTGAAGGACACAGCCCTCGCCCTGCTGTCGATGCCCCTGCTGGGGTTCGTGCTCCCGTTCGTCGTCTTCTACGTCGTCCTCGCCATGGGCAGCGGCCCGGGCCACGGGGACGACGGTGACGGCCTGATGTGGGCCTTCCTCGGCTACGGGATGATCGCCGCCCCGCTCGCCGCCCTGGTGGCGAGCGTCCTGGTGGCCGTCCGCAGCTGGCGCTCTGGCTACCGGTTCGTCCCGGTCACCGCCGCCCTCGCACCGTTCGTCCTCCCCTTCGCGCTCTCCACCGGCGTCCTCTGGTGAACGTGCCCCTGGTCCGCGATCCGCTCAACCCGCGCGTCCCCTGGCCGACGGACCTGTTGCTCGGCCTGATCACGGTCGTGGCCCTCGTCCCGGTCCTGGTGCTCTGCGCCTTCGTGAACCTCCTGATCTGCCTCTCCGTCCACGCCGGTTCGACGATCGGCATCCTGATCCTCGCCGCGGTCATGCTCCCGCTGCCCGGCTGGATCATCCGGACCAGCTGGCGGATCGGCTACCGGTTCGTCCCGGTCCTCACCGGGACGGCCATGACCGTCCTCGCCGTGCTGGCGTACCTGTACTGACCCGCGAGAATGACCTCGTGGACACCGAGAACCTCCAGCCCCTGCTGACCCCCGAGGGTCAGGCCCTGCTCGCCGAGCTGCGCGAGTTCGCCCCCGAGGAGGAGCTGGCGCTGGCCACCCGGCTGCGGCGGGAGCACCCGGCGGAGCTGGTGTCGGCGGCGTTCGGGCAGGCGCGGCTGCGGCAGCGGGCGCGGGCGAAGTTCGGGGCGGACGCCGACCTGATGTACTTCACGCCCAACGGGGTCGAGCAGTCCACCCGGCGCAGCGTGGCCGAGTGGCGGGCCCGCCGCTTCGCCGAGTTGGGCGTACGGCGCCTCGCCGACCTGTGCTGCGGCATCGGCGGGGACGTGCTGGCGCTGGCCCGGGCCGGGATCCGGGTGCTGGCGGTCGACAAGGACCCGGCGGCCTGTGCCGCCACCGCGGCCAACGCCGCCGCGCTGGGCCTGTCGGAGCTGGTGGAGGTGCGCTGCGCGGACGTCGCCGAGGTGGACGTCACCGGCTACGACGCGGTGTTCACCGACCCGGCCCGGCGCACCTCGCGCGGCCGGGTGTTCGACCCGGAGGCGTACGCCCCGCCGCTCTCCTGGGCGATCGAGGCCGGGCGGCGGACCCCGATCGGCGCGTTGAAGGTCGCCCCGGGCATCCCGCACGAGGCCGTCCCGGCGGACGCCGAGGCCGAGTGGGTCTCCGACCACGGGGACGTCAAGGAGGCGGTGCTCTGGTTCGGCACCGGGGCGAGCCGCCCGCACCGCGCCACCCTGCTGCCGCACGGCGACAGCCTGGTCGGCGGCGACCTGCCCGACCCGCCGGCCGGCCCGGTCGGGCGGTACCTGTACGAGCCGGACGGTGCGGTGATCCGGGCGCACCTGGTGGCCGAGGTGGCCGGGCAGGTCGACGGGCGGCTGATCGATCCGAAGATCGCCTACCTGACCTCGGACCGGCTGGTCGCCACCCCGTACGCGCACGCCTTCGAGCTGACCGACGTACTGCCCTTCCACATCAAGAAGTTGAAGGCACTGCTGCGCGAGCGCGGGGTCGGCACGGTGGTGATCAAGAAGCGCGGGATGGCGATCACCCCGGAGGAGCTGCGCCGCCAGCTCAAGCCCTCCGGGCCGAACTCCGTCACGGTGATCCTCAGCCGCACCGACAACGGGCCGCTGATGATGCTGGGACAGCCGGTGGGACAGCCCGCCGGACAGCCGGTCTGACCGCCGGCCTGACCGGCTACGAGGGCGGCGCCTGGATGTAGTCCTCCAGCCGGGCCACCGAGAAGCCCTGCTCCTGGATCCGGGCCAGCAGGTCCGCGAACATCTGGGTCATGGTGGCGCCCTTGAGCTCCTTGGGGCCGCGGAAGTGCGCCAGGATGATGTCGCCGGACTTCAGCTTCTTGTCCCCGGCCTGGTACTGCATGTCGTGGATCTGCATCGACTCGCGCCACAGCACGATCGCGCGCGGGCCGCACTGCTGCACCGAGTTGTTGAGCGTCGGGGTGTTGGCGCCGTCGCCGAAGGGCGGGCGGAACAGCAGCGGCGCGGTGCCGTACTGCTGGGTGAGCGTGGACTGGTCCTCGCAGATCTCGGACTTCTGCTTCTCGGCCGGGATCTTGCTCATCACCGGGTGGGTGACGGTGTGGTTCTGGATGTGGTTGCCCAGCGCCTGGAGCGGCTTGAAGTAGCCGTAGTCGTTCTTGACGATGTCCTTGGTCAGGAACATCGAGATCGGCACCTTGAGGTCGGTCAGCATCTCGACGAACTTCGGGTCCTTCTCGGCGCCGTCGTCGATGGTGATGAAGACGACCTTGTCGGTGGTCTTCACGTCGCTGAACACCGGTACGGTGCCGGTGCGTTCGAGCTTGATGGGCTTGTCGGCGGGCGGCGCGGGGGCCGGGGCCAGCGGCTTGAGGTTCCACTTCGCCCAGGCCGCGGCGTCGCCCTGGGCCGGGGCCGCGCCGGGCGTGGTGGCCGCGGCGGTGGGCGTGCCGCCGCCCCCGGACGGCTGGGGCGCCGCCGAGCCGGCCGTACTCGCGGCGGGGGCGGCGCTGCCGCCGCCCCCGTTGTCGCCGCACGCGGTGGTGAAGGCCAGCAGGGCCAGCACCCCCGCCGCGTACGTCCTGGTCCTGCTCAGCCCGTCCCTGTTCACCGCACCGCGCTCCCGGTCCCGTCCAGCGTTCTCTCCGCTATGCACGGTAGCGGCCGCGGCGGCGGTTCCCGTCCACGGTCTACTCGACGTGCTCGCTGGTGAAGGACCAGCGGTGCACCGGGCGGCCCAGCAGTCCGGCCGGCGGGTCGGCGACCGGCACCGGTTCTCCGCTCCACCAGCTGATCAGCAACACCCTCTCGCCGGGGGCGGAGAGCAGCTCCAGGCGTTCCAGCCCGGCCGCGCCGCGCAGCGCCGGCAGCGCGGACTCCCGCGCCCAGGCGGCGAGTTCGGCCCCGCGGCCGTCCGCCGCGCGGGCCTCCCACATCGCGGCGACGGTCACGCGGCGCCGCCGCCGAGGGCCTGGTAGGCCTGGCCGTGGACGTCGCCGTGCCCGGATCCCTCGGCCGGGACGTGGACGTCGGTCACCGGCAGCGAGGAGTCCGCGGACAGGTCGAAGGCGGAGGGGGTGCGGCCCCGCCACACCATCTCGGAGCCCAGCGCCGCCACCATGGCGCCGTTGTCGGTGCACAGGCCGGGCCGGGGCACCCGCAGCCGGATGCCGGCCCGGTCGCAGCGCTGCTGGGCCATCTCGCGCAGCCGGGAGTTGGCCGCGACGCCGCCGCCGATCATCAGGTGGTCGACGCCGTTGTCCTTGCACGCCTTGACGGCCTTGCGGGTGAGCACGTCGGTGACCGCCTCCTGGAAGGAGGCCGCGACGTCGGCGATCGGCACCTCCTCGCCGGCCCGGCGCTTGGCCTCCACCCAGCGGGCGACGGCGGTCTTCAGGCCGGAGAAGGAGAAGTCGTACGCGGGGTCGTTCTTCCCGGACAGGCCGCGCGGGAAGGCGATCGCCTTGGGGTCGCCCTCGCGGGCCGTCCGGTCGACGATCGGACCGCCGGGGAAGCCCAGGCCGAGCACCCGGGCGACCTTGTCGAAGGCCTCGCCGGCCGCGTCGTCGATGGTCGCGCCGAGCGGGCGGACGTCCGTGGTGATGTCCTCGCTGAGCAGCAGCGAGGAGTGCCCGCCGGAGACCAGCAGGGCCATCGTCGGCGAGGGCAGCCGGCCGTGCTCCAGCTGGTCGACGCAGATGTGCGAGGCGAGGTGGTTGACCCCGTACAGCGGCTTGTCCAGCGCCCAGGCGTAGGCCTTCGCCGCGCTGACGCCGACCAGCAGCGCGCCGGCCAGGCCGGGGCCGGCGGTGACGGCGATGCCGTCCAGGTCGCTGGCCTTGATCCCGGCGGTGTCCAGGGCGCGCTGGATGGTCGGGACCATCGCCTCCAGGTGGGCGCGGCTGGCGATCTCCGGGACGACGCCGCCGAAGCGGGCGTGGTCGTTGACGCTGGAGGCGACCGCGTCGGCCAGCAGCGTGGTGCCGCGCACGATGCCGACGCCGGTCTCGTCGCAGGAGGTCTCGATGCCGAGGACGAGCGGTTCGTCAGCCATGGGGGGTGTCCTTCGGTTCCTTCGGGTCAGTGCTCGGGTGGTCGAGGCGCATCACCAGCGCGTCGATGTTGGCGGGCTGGTAGTAGCCGCGCCGGATGCCCACCGGTTCGAAGCCGTGGCGCTCGTACAGCCGCTGGGCGCGCTGGTTGTCCACCCGGACCTCCAGCAGCAGGTCGGCGCAGCCGCGCCGGGCGGCCTCGTGGATCAGGTCGGTGAGCAGGGCGGTGCCGAGGCCGCCGCCCTGGTGCCGCTCGTCGACGGCGATGGTCTGGACGTCGCCCTCGCCGGCGACGGTCATCAGACCGGCGTAGCCGACGATCGTGCCGTCGGCCGCGGTGGCGACCGAGTAGTGGCGGGTGCCGCCGGGGCGGGCCTCGGCGAGCTCGGACCAGAACATCCCGTGGGACCAGGCGTCCTCGGGGAACAGCCTGAGCTCCAGGTCCATCACCGGCTCGATGTCCCACCAGCGCATCGGGCGCAGGGTGGTGCCGTGGTTCACGCCGGGAGCACCGCCTTGTAGCCGGCCGGGACCTGGGCGTCCGGGCGGCGCAGGTACAGCGGCACGTTCGGCAGCAGCTCGCGCCCGGCGGCCAGCTCGGCGGCGGCGAAGCCGGCCAGGGCGCCGGCCGAGACGTGCTCGGGGCCGTGGGCGCCGGGGAAGGCGTCGGGGTAGAGCAGCGCGCCGGCGCCCACCGCGCGGGCGGCGGGCGTCAGCTCGGCCGGGCGGTCCACGGCCGGGCCCTCGGTGCGGTTGCCCTCGGCGTCGTAGGAGGCCCAGTAGACCTCCTTGCGGCGCGCGTCGGTGGCGACCGTGAACGGCTCCCCGGCCAGGCCTTCGGCGCGGGCCTGGAAGGCGATCGCGTCCAGGGTGCAGACACCGTGCACCGGCAGGCCGAGCGCGTGGCCGAGCGCGGCCGCCGTCACCAGGCCGACCCGCAGACCGGTGTACGGGCCCGGGCCGACGCCGACCGCGATGCCGGTGAGCAGGCTCTTGTCCACTCCGGCGGCCCGCAGGACCTGGTCGATCGCGGGCAGCAGCAGTTCACCGTGGCGCCTGGCGTCGACCTGGTGGGTCTCGGCGAGGACCGCCGTGCCGTCGTGGACGGCAGCGGTGACGGCGGGGGTTGCGGTGTCGAACGCGAGCAGCAGCACGGGTCAAGGTTAGACCGAGGTTGACCCGACCGGCCGATCGAGCTGGTGTCCCCATCCGGAACACACGTGCTGGGCGCTGCCGACCCGCCCGGGGGACCTGGCACGATAAGGCGGTACGTACAGCGGACGGCGGCGGGAGCGGGCACGTGTCGAAGATGGGTCCTGGAGTGGTGGTCACGGGGTTGACCCTGGGGGCCCTGGCGGTGGTCAGCCTGCTGGCCTTCCAGGCCAACGGCGCCCAGGACCGGGCGGGCGGGGCCAAGCCGACCGTCGCCTCGACGTCCACCGGCCCGGCCGCCACCGCGACGCCGAGCGCCTCCGCCACCCCGACCGTCCCGCCGCTGCCGGCCTCCTCGGGCAGCGGCACGCGGGTGGTCTACTCGGCGAGCAACCACTTCGTCTGGCTGGTCGACCCGAAGAAGAACCCGCAGGTCGCGGCCGCCTTCCTGGTCACCCCGGGCTCGGTCGAGCCCACCCCGGGCAGCTACTCGGTGTACAGCCGCACCCCGGCCGCCACCGGGACGGACGGCAAGCAGATCGAGCACGTGGTGCGCTTCGCGCAGCAGAACGGCGTGGTGTTCGGATTCAGCGCGGCCCTGGACGGCACGACCCCGACCGCCGACCCGAAGGCCAAGACCGGCGGCATCCGCAGCGGCCGCCCCGAGGGGCAGCTGCTCTGGGACTTCGCGCCGAACGGCACCAAGGTGGTCGTGGTCCCCTGAGACCCGGCGCGATAGGGCCCGTCTTCAAACTCCCGTCGTCCGCCCGGAGGGCGGGCGGGGCGGCGTTGGGGTGCGTGCATCGCAAGGCGGAGGAGGGAGTCCATGCGGAGCATCGGCGACCGACGACAACGCGGCGAGGCGCGCTTGTGCCCTGGGGGTACCTCCCGGCCGAAGGCTGGGGGAGCGTCGCCCCGCAGGCGGGAGTTTGAAGACGGGCCCTAGGCGGCCCGGGGCGTTCCCGCCTCGGGCTCCTCGGCCTGCCGGGCCTTCGGTTCGGGCGGGGTGGACACCGCCTCGGCGGCCGCGCAGGCGGCCAGCAGGGCCCGCATCGGCGCGCCCGGAGCGCGGTGGGCGGACTCTCCGGCCCCGGCGGCGCGGACGGCGCGCTCCGGGGCGGGGGTGGTGCTCGACATGGCGCCTCCCTAGTTAGGCAGACCTAACCGCAGCACCCATCCCACCACGCCCGACGCCCCGCCCGCAACACCTTGCCGACGGCCTGTCGGCAAAACGGTGGAACCCGATCGACCGGGGCCCGGGAAGCCTGCGGGACGCGCCCCGTACGCGCCCTAGGCCAGCCCGGCCAGCGGCACACCCGCCCAGCGCTCCCCGATACCGGTGAGCAGCACCCGGCGCGGGTCGTGGTCCTCCCCCGCGGTGTCGCCGATCGCCCGCTCGATCCGGACCTCCAGCCGGTCCTCGGACAGCCGCTCGACCTTGCCCTCGCCCCACTCGACCACGACCACCGACTCCGGCAGCGAGACGTCCAGGTCGAGGTCCTCCATCTCGTCGAGGTCCCCGCCCAGCCGGTACGCGTCCACGTGCACCAGCGCCGGGCCGCCGACCAGCGAGGGGTGCACCCGGGCGATCACGAAGGTCGGCGAGGTCACCGCCCCGCGGACCTGCAGCCCCTCCCCCAGGCCCCGGGTCAGCGTGGTCTTCCCCGCCCCCAGCTCACCGGAGAGCAGCACCAAGTCCCCCGGCCGCAGCAGCGCGGCCAGCTCCCGGCCGAGCCGGCCCATCCGCTCCGGAGTGGGGACGGTCAGAGTGGCGTGCGAGCCCATGCGCGTGTCTTGCCCTTCGGTCCGTAGCGGCGGACCGACCACCGGCCGCCACCGCTACCGTGCCACATCGCCGCCGGTGCGCGCTGCGGGCTGCGTTTCGCCCGATCGTGATCGGCTTTGCCGCACGTGTGAGGCCCGGCACCCCACGGGGTGCCGGGCCTCCGCGCTACGCGAGGTCGAGGACGGAGCTCGGCGGCGCGGCCGCCCCGCAGAAGTCCGCGGCCCGCTTGAGCAGCACCGCCAGCTCGTGGTCGACCAGCTCCGGGCGCTCCAGCATCACCAGGTGCCCGGCGCCCTCGACCAGGACGAGCTCCGCGCCCGGCAGCCGCTCGGCCATCGCCTCGCTGTGCGACGCCGGGGTCAGCAGGTCCTTCGTCCCGGCCAGCACCAGCGCGGGCAGGCCCCGCAGGGCGGCCAGCGCCGCGTACTTCTCGTGCGCGCCGAACGCCGGGTAGAACTCGGCGACCACGTCGATCGGGGTGGCGTCCAGCAGCTGCTCCGCGAACCGCACCACGCCCGGGTCGACGTCCTTGCCGCCGAAGGAGAACCGCCGGTAGAACACGGCGGCCAGGTCCGAGCCGAGCCGCCGGCTCGCCTCCACCAGGTCCACCTGACGGCCGAGCAGCTTCACCACCCCGGGCGCGACCTTCCTGAACAGCTTGGCCCCGGCCTTCGGCAGACCGAGGCTCACCTCGTCCCAGTCCCCCGCCAGGGTGCCGACCAGCGCGACCCCGGCGACCCTCGACCGGAACAGCTCCGGGTGCTGGTCGGCCAGCGCCATCACCGTCATGCCGCCCATCGAGTGACCCACCAGCACCAGCGGCCCGGTCGGCGCGACGGCGTCGATCACCGCCTTGAGGTCGCCGCCCAGCTGGTCGATGCCGGCCGGTTCGCCCGCCAGGTACGAGCGGGAGCGCTCGGAGCGGCCGTGGCTGCGCTGGTCCCAGAAGACCAGCCGCATGCCCTGGCGCAGCGCCGCCCGCTGGAAGTGCCAGCTGTCCTGGTTGAGGCAGTAGCCGTGGCTGAACACCACGGTCAGCGGCGGCGGGAGGAGGCTGCTATTCGCCCACTCGCCTCCGGGACGCTCGGACCCGGCGCCGACGGTCGTCGCTCCGATGCCCTCGTTCCTCGGGCCTCCTCGCTCCTCCCTCTCGGCACCGGCGCGTCCCTTCGGCTCGGGGCGGAGGTCCGGCTCGTCCCAGCCGGTGCCGTCCAGCTCGACGTACAGCTCCGTGCCGTCCGGCGCGGCCACCGTCAGCGGGCGCCCGCGCAGCGAGCCGTACGGGGCGGCCGCCTCCAGCTCGGCCCGGGCCCGGCGGCGCATCGCCCGTCCGACCGTCAGCCGCTCGATCGCGACGCCCGCGGCCGCGCCGGCCGCCAGCACGCCGACCGAGATCCCGATCACGCCCGCCCGGCTCACCCCGGAGGCCGCGCCGGCCGCCTTGGCCACCGCCGCCACCGGGTTGCCGTCGGCCGGCGTGTCGGTCATGCCGTGCGGCCCCCGCCGTGGCTGCCGTCCAGGTAGCGGCGGGGCACCCGGGCGCCGACCCGGGTGATGATCTCGTACGAGATGGTGCCGCAGGCGCGGGCCCAGTCCTCGGCGGTGGGCTCACCGCGCTCGCCGGTGCCGAACAGCAGCACCTCCTCGCCGACCTCGGGGGTGTCGCCGCCCAGGTCCACCACGAACTGGTCCATCGCCACCCGGCCGGCCACCGTGCGCCACTTGCCGCCGATCTGCACCGGGCCGGTGCCGCTGGCGTGCCGGGGGACGCCGTCGCCGTAGCCGACCGGGACCAGGCCCAGCGTGGTCGGACCGGGCGTCACGTAGTGGTGGCCGTAGCTGACCCCGTGCCCGCCGGGGACGTGCTTGACCAGCGCCAGCCGGGCGGTCAGCGCCATCACCGGGCGCAGCCCGAAGTCGGCCGGCGAGCCCACCTGGGGCACCGGCGACAGCCCGTACGCGGCCAGGCCGGTGCGGACCAGGTCGAAGTGCGCCTCGGGCAGCAGCAGGGTGGCCGGGGAGTTCGCGAGGTGCCGGACCTCGGGGCGCAGCCCGGCGGCCTCGGCCTGCGCCAGCGCGGTGCGGTAGGAGTCCAACTGGGCCTGGATCGACGGGTGGCCGGGCTCGTCGGCGGCGGCGAAGTGCGACCAGACGCCGACGACCCGCAGCAGCCCCTCGACCTCGGCGCGGCGCACCTCGGCCACCAGCTGCGGCCAGTCGTGCGGCTGGCAGCCGTTGCGGCCGAGGCCGGTGTCGGCCTTCAGGTGGACGCGCGCCGGGATGCCGGTCTCCCGAACGGCCGTCAGCAGCTCCTCCAGCGCCCACCGGCCGCTGACCGAGATGTCCAGGTCCGCGCGCAGCGCCTCGCGCCACGGCCCGCCCGGCGTCCACAGCCAGCACAGGATGCGGGCCTGCTCGGGGCGGATGCCCGCGGCCCGCAGCGCCAGCGCCTCGTCCGGGGTGGCGCAGCCGAGCCAGCCGACCCCGTTCGCGACCGCCTCGCGGGCGCACTCGACCGCGCCGTGGCCATAGGCGTCCGCCTTGACCGCGAGCATCACCGCCGCGCTCCCGACGCGCTCCCGCAGGGCCGCGAGGTTGCCGCGCAGGGCGGCGAGATCGATGGTCGCCTCGGCCCGTACGCCGTCGGTGAGGGTGGCTGTGCCGGTCGTGTTCGCAGTTGTCATCAGGGTCAGTCTCCCAGACGTCCCGGAGTCCTCGCCGAACGGGCCGTCGGCACGGCGGTCGGCACCGTGACCCCCCGCACCCCGCCGACCTGCGGCGGACGGCTCGTCCGCGGTGTTCAGGACGCGGTGAACGGACGTTCCGGTTCCGTCCGGGGCCGCGGCGGCGGGCCCGTCGCCCAGCCCCGGCTACGGCTGCCGGACGGCCCGCCAGACCGCCGGCAGCGCCTCGGCCACCGCGCTCGCCGTCACCGGTGCGCCCGGCTCGCCCGCCGCCGCCCGGCCCGCCAGGCCGTGCAGGTAGGCGGCCACCGAGGCGGCGTCCAGCGGCGGCAGGCCCGCGGCCAGCAGCGAACCGGCCAGCCCGGCGAGCACGTCCCCGCTGCCCGCGGTGGCCAGCCAGGAGGTGCCGGTGGGGTTCACCCGGACGGCCCCGCCCGGGTCGGCGACCACCGTGGTGGAGCCCTTGAGCAGCACGGTGGCCCGGTAGGCGGCGGCCAGCCGGCGGGCGGTCGCCAGCCGGGTGCCGGCCAGCTGGTCGGCGGCGGGTGGCGCGGTGCCGTCGGCGCCGGCCAGCAGCCGGGCGGCCTCGCCGGTGTGCGGGGTCAGCAGGGTGGGCGCGGTGCGGCCGGCCAGCGCGTCCGGACCGAGCCGGCCCAGCTCGGTCAGCCCGTCCGCGTCCACCAGCACCGGGACGTCGCCGGCCAGCGCCTCGACCAGCGCCTGCCGCGCCCCCTCGCCGCCGCCCGGGCCGACCACCCAGGCCTGCACTCGCCCGGCCCCGGCCGGGCCGCCCTCGGTGACCAGCGTCTCCGGGAAGCGCCGCACCACCTCCTCGGCCGCCGTGCCGACGTACCGGACGGCGCCCGCGCCGCCGCGCAGCGCCCCGGCGACCGCCAGCAGCGCCGCCCCCGGGTACCGCACCGAACCGGCCGCCACCCCGACCACACCGCGCCGGTACTTGTCGCTCTCGGCGCCCGGCAGCGGCAGCAGCGCGGCCACGTCCGCGTGCTGCAGGGCCGTCACCGCCGGCTCCGGCGGCGCCAGCCCGATGTCCACCAGCTGCACCGCGCCCGCGTACGAGGCCCCCGGGTCGATCAGCAGCCCGGGCTTGTAGGTGCCGAAGCAGACCGTGACGTCCGCGCGCAGCGCCTCCCCGGGCACCTCGCCGCTGTCCGCCGCCACTCCGCTCGGCAGGTCCACGGCCACCACCACCCCGCGCCGCCCGGCCCGGGCGTACGGCACGGCCTCGGGGCGCAGCCCGCCCCGGCCGCCGATGCCGACGATCCCGTCCAGCACCAGGTCCGCGCGCGAGAAGTCGGCCAGGCCGACTTCCTGCTCCGCCGTCACCCGTCCGCCCGCCGCCCGCAGCGCGGCCAGCCCACCCGGGTGCGCCTTCCCCGGCGCCAGCAGCACCGCCGTCACCCGCGCCCCGCGCCGGGCCAGCGCCGCCCCGGCGTACAGCGCGTCGCCCCCGTTGTCCCCACTGCCCGCCAGCACCGTCACCCGGCCGCCGTACACCCGCCCCCGACGCCCGATCAGCAACCGCGCACAGGTCGCCGCCAACCCGGCCGCCGCCCGCTGCATCAGCGCCCCCTCCGGCAGCCGCGCCATCAACTCGGCCTCCGCGGCCCGGACGATGTCCACAGGGTGTGCATGACGCATGGGGAGAACTCCTTCAGCAGTCGGCTACCGCCGGGCCGGGGCACACGTTCGGGTGGCCGTCACGACAACCCTCCGTCAGCACCGGGCCGTACGCCCATGGTGCCGCTCGTGGACGCCCTCCGGGCACCCCTGGAGCCGCGGGCGCACAGCACAGTGCCCCTGCGGTAGGGCACAGCCACCGCAGGGGCACCTCGCCGTTGCTACTCGACTGCTACTCGACGGTGACCGACTTCGCCAGGTTGCGCGGCTGGTCGACCTCGTGGCCCTTGGCCGTGGCCAGCTCGCAGGCGAAGACCTGGAGCGGGACGGTGGAGACCAGCGGCTGGAGCAGGGTCGGGGTCGCCGGGATGCGGATCAGGTGGTCCGCGTACGGCACGACGGCCTCGTCGCCCTCCTCGGCGATCACGATCGTGCGGGCGCCGCGGGCCCGGATCTCCTGGATGTTGGAGACGATCTTGTCGTGCAGGATCGACCGCCCGCGCGGCGAGGGCACGACCACCACGACCGGCAGCCCCTCCTCGATCAGCGCGATCGGGCCGTGCTTGAGCTCGCCCGCCGCGAAGCCCTCGGCGTGCATGTAGGCGAGCTCCTTGAGCTTGAGCGCGCCCTCCAGGGCCACCGGGAAGCCGACGTGGCGGCCGAGGAACAGCACCGAGCGGGCGTCGGCCAGCGAGCGGGCCAGCTCGCGCACCGGCTCCATGGTCTCCAGCACCTGCTCGACCTGCTTCGGCGCGTCGCCGAGCTCGCGGATGATGGTGAAGATCTCGTCGCCCCACTTGGTGCCGCGCACCTGGCCCAGGTAGAGGGCGACCAGGTAGCAGGCGACCAGCTGGGTCAGGAACGCCTTGGTGGACGCGACCGCGACCTCCGGCCCGGCGTGGGTGTACAGCACCGCGTCCGACTCGCGCGGGATGGTCGAGCCGTTGGTGTTGCAGATCGCCAGCACCTTGGCGCCCTGCTCGCGGGCGTGCCGCAGCGCCATCAGGGTGTCCATGGTCTCGCCGGACTGCGAGATGGCGATGACCAGCGTGCCGGGGCCCATGATCGGGTCGCGGTAGCGGAACTCCGAGGCGACCTCGACCTCGCAGGGGATGCGGGTCCAGTGCTCGATCGCGTACTTGGCGATCATGCCGGCGTGGAAGGCCGTGCCGCAGGCGACGATGACGACCTTGTCGACCGAGCGCAGGTCGGCGTCGGAGATCCGCAGCTCGTCGAGGGTCAGCCGGCCGTCGGTGCCGATCCGGCCGAGGAGGGTGTCGGCGACGGCCTTCGGCTGCTCGGCGATCTCCTTGAGCATGAAGTAGTCGTAGCCGCCCTTCTCGGCGGCGGAGGCGTCCCAGTCGACGTGGTACTCGCGCACCTCGGCCGGGGTGCCGTCGAAGTTGGTGACGGTCACGCCCTCCCGGCGCAGCTCGACGACCTGGTCCTGGCCCAGCTCGATCGCCTCGCGGGTGTGCGCGATGAAGGCGGCGACGTCCGAGGCGAGGAAGTTCTCGCCCTCGCCGCGGCCCACCACGAGCGGGGAGTTGCGGCGGGCGCCGACCACCACGTCGGGCGAGTCGGCGTGCACGGCGACGAGGGTGAAGGCGCCGTCCAGCCGGCGGCAGACCGCCCGCATCGCCTCGGCGAGGTCGCCCTGGTAGACCTCGCCGAGCAGGTGGGCGACGACCTCGGTGTCGGTCTCGGACCGGAGGGTGTGGCCGCGCTCCGCGATCTCCGCACGCAGCTGGGCGAAGTTCTCGATGATGCCGTTGTGGACCACGGCCACCCGGCGGTCGTCGTCCAGGTGGGGGTGGGCGTTGGCGTCCGTCGGGCCGCCGTGGGTGGCCCAGCGGGTGTGGCCGATGCCGGTGGTGCCGCCGGGCAGGGGCGACTCGGCGAGCGACTTCTCCAGGTTGGCGAGCTTCCCGGCCTTCTTGTCCGTGACGAGACCCCACTGCCCCTGGGAGTCCTGGACCTGCACCGCGACACCGGCCGAGTCATAGCCCCGGTACTCCAGTCGCTGCAGGCCCGCGATTACTACGTCGAGGGCGGACTGCGCGCCCACGTATCCAACAATTCCGCACATGCGTGCCAGCATAAGGGCGGTTCTGTGGCCGTTTTCCCGGCTTTCCCGGCTCGCGCGAACGCTGCGTGACCGACACCACAACCACGGTGAACACCGCTACGGCCCACAATGGAGCATGTGCTGACCGAACTCTGTACGCGGGGAGCTGCCGCGCCCGGCCCGTCCCCGTCCCCCTACGTGGACCTCAGCCGGGCCGAGTGGAGCGCGCTGCGCGAGCGTACGCCGCTGCCGCTGACCGCCGAGGAGGTGGAGCAGCTGCGCGGCCTCGGCACAGCCCTCGACCTCGACGAGGTGCGCGACGTCTACCTGCCCCTGTCCCGGCTGCTGAACCTCTACATCCACGCCACGCACGAACTGCGCGGCGCGGTGGGCACGTTCCTGGACACCCCGGACACCGAGCGCACCCGCACGCCGTTCGTCATCGGCGTGGCCGGCTCGGTCGCCGTCGGCAAGTCGACCACCGCCCGCCTGCTCCAGGCCCTGCTGGCCCGCTGGCCCGAGCACCCGCGGGTCGAGCTGGTCACCACCGACGGCTTCCTGCTGCCCAACGCCGAGCTGCGCCGCCGCGGCCTGATGGCCCGCAAGGGCTTCCCGGAGTCGTACGACCGCCGGGCGCTGATGCGCTTCGTCGCGGACGTGAAGGCGGGCAAGGACCTGGTCACCGCACCGGTGTACTCGCACCTGGTGTACGACATCGTGCCCGACGAGCGGCTGACGGTGGAGCGCCCGGACATCCTGATCGTCGAGGGCCTGAACGTGCTCCAGCCGGCCCTGCCGGGCAACGACGGCCGGACCAGACTCGCGGTGGCGGACTACTTCGACTTCTCGATCTACGTCGACGCCCGCACCGACGACATCGAGCACTGGTACCTGGACCGCTTCCGCAAGCTGCGGCAGACGGCCTTCCAGGACCCGAACTCCTACTTCCGCCGGTTCACCGAGGTGCCGGAGGAGGAGGCGATGGAGTACGGCCGCCAGGTCTGGCGCACCATCAACAAGCCCAACCTGCTGGAGAACGTGCTGCCCACCCGCGGCCGGGCCACCCTGGTGCTGCAGAAGGGCGCCGACCACAAGGTCCGCCGGGCGCTGCTGCGCAAGCTCTGAACGGGCGTAGGACACGCCCGTAGGACGCCCCGGCAGGACAACGAACGGGCGAAGGGCCCCCGCACCGCGCGGGGGCCCTTCGTGGTTCCGGGGGCCGGGCTCAGCCCAGGTGGGTGCGGACCGCCTCGGCGAGGCGCTGCCCGACCGCCTCGGCCTGCACCGGGTCGGCGGCCTCGACCATGACCCGCACCAGCGGCTCGGTGCCGGAGGGGCGCAGCAGCACCCGGCCGGTGGAGCCCAGCTCGGCCTCGGCGGCGGCGACCGCGGCGCCCAGCTCGGGACTGGTCCCCACCCGGCTCTTGTCGACGCCCTTGACGTTGATCAGCACCTGCGGCAGGCGGGTCATCACGGCGGCCAGGTCGGCCAGCGGCTGCTTGGTGGCGGCCAGGCGGGCGCCCAGCATCAGGCCGGTCAGGGTGCCGTCGCCGGTGGTGGCGTGGTCGAGCAGGATGACGTGGCCGGACTGCTCGCCGCCCAGCGCGAAGCCGTGCTCCTTCATCGCCTCCAGCACGTAGCGGTCGCCGACGGCGGTCTCCACCAGGTCGATGCCCTCGCGCTCCATCGCCAGCTTGAAGCCGAGGTTGGACATCACGGTGGCGACCGCGGTGTTGCCGCGCAGGGTGCCGGCCTCCTTCATGGCAACGGCGAGGATGGCGATGATCTGGTCGCCGTCCACCTCGTCGCCCTCGGCGTCGGCGGCCAGGCAGCGGTCGGCGTCGCCGTCCAGGGCGATGCCGAGGTCGGCCCGGTACTCCTTCATCGCGGCGCGCAGCCGGTCGAGGTGGGTGGAGCCGACGCCGTCGTTGATGTTGAGCCCGGTGGGCTCGGCCCCCAGGGTGTGGACGACCTCGGCGCCGGCCCGGGCGAAGGCCTCGGGGGCGACGTAGGCGGCCGCGCCGTGGGCGCCGTCGATGACGACCCTGATGCCGTCCAGGCGGTTGGGCAGCACGCCGATCAGGTGGGCGACGTACTTGTCGAAGCCCTCGGTGTACTCGCGGACCCGACCGACGGCCGCGCCGGTCGGGCGGTTCCAGTCCTCGCCGCCGACCGTGTGCTTGCGGTAGTGGGCCTCGATCGCGTCCTCGATCCGGTCGTCCAGCTTGTGGCCGCCGCGGGCGAGGAACTTGATGCCGTTGTCCGGCATGGCGTTGTGGCTGGCGGACAGCATCACGCCGAAGTCGGCGCCGAGCGCGCCGGTGAGGTACGCCACGGCGGGGGTGGGGAGGACGCCGACCCGGAGCACGTCGACGCCGGAGCTCGCCAGGCCCGCGATGACCGCGGCCTCCAGGAACTCACCCGAGGCACGGGGGTCACGGCCGACGACCGCGACCGGCCGGTGCCCTTCGAAGGCGCCGGCCTCGCCGAGCACGTGGGAGGCCGCCACCGACAGACCGAGCGCCAGCTCCGCCGTCAGGCCCTCGTTGGCCACGCCGCGTACGCCGTCCGTACCGAAGACTCGTCCCACTGTCCCGTCCTCCATCACCATGCTCGGAACCCACCGATGATCCCGGCCGCCGCACGTTAGCCGGGGAACACGTCGCCCCGGAGTACACGAGGTACTCCGGGGCGACGGTTTGCGCAACCAGGGGGTGCACCGCCAGGGCGGGCCGCACCCCCGGGGACGCGATTAGCGCTTGCTGTACTGCGGCGCCTTGCGGGCCTTCTTGAGACCGGCCTTCTTGCGCTCGACGGCGCGGGCGTCACGCATCAGGAAGCCGGCCTTCTTGAGGGCGGCGCGGTTGTTGTCCACGTCGGCCTCGTTCAGGGCACGGGCGACGCCGAGGCGCAGCGCGTAGGCCTGGCCGGAGGTGCCGCCACCGCTGATGCGGGCGACGACGTCGTAACGGCCGTCCAGCTCGAGGAGCTTGAAGGGCTCGTTCACGGTCTGCTGGTGCACCTTGTTCGGGAAGTAACCCTCGAGGGTGCGACCGTTGATCTTCCACTGGCCGGTGCCGGGGACGATGCGCACGCGGGCGATCGCCTCCTTGCGACGGCCGAGGCCGGCGCCCGGGGTGGCCTCGCCGAAGCGGCCGGCCAGGGACTCGGAGGTGTAGCTCTCCTCGGAGGTGTACTCGCCCTCGACGGCCTCAACGGCCTCGTCGAAGTCGACCTCAAGGGTTTCAGTGGTCTCGGCCACGATGTTCCTCAGCTCTTTTCAGTGTTGGGGGGCTTGGTGGCCGAATTACTGCGCGACCTGGGTGATCTCGAACGGCACCGGCTGCTGGGCAGCGTGGGGGTGCTGGTCGCCCGAGTAGACCTTCAGCTTGGAGAGCATCTGGCGGCCCAGGCTGTTCTTGGGGATCATGCCCTTGATGGCCTTCTCGACGGCCTTCTCCGGGTTGTTCGCCAGCAGGTCGTCGTAGCGCACCGAGCGCAGACCGCCCGGGAAGCCCGAGTGGCGGTAGGCCAGCTTCTGGGTCTTCTTGTTACCGGACAGGTGCACCTTGTCGGCGTTGATGATGATGACGAAGTCACCAGTGTCAACGTGCGGCGCGTAGATCGCCTTGTGCTTGCCCCGGAGGAGGTTGGCGGCCTGGGAGGCCAGGCGGCCCAGCACGACGTCGGTCGCGTCGATGACGTGCCACTGACGCTGGACGTCGCCGGGCTTGGGGCTGTACGTACGCACGGTCGTAGCCTTCGCTTTTCAGTGAGTGAGTCCTGACAGGAGCACCCGGACGGAAGAGCAGCCTGATCACCCTTGGACGCAATTCAAGGGTGACCGCTGGTCGTCGACCTGATGTCTCCGGCGTACCGACCTCTCACGTGAGATAGAGCGAGCCAATACGCACATCAAGCGTCCAGGTTACCGGGCGGGCGGGAAGGGGTCAAAAAACGCCGACCGCCCACCCCGCCGTCACTCAGCGTTCGCGCTCCACCCGGGTGACGTCCCAGACCGGCTCGGACGATTCAAAGACCTTCCCGTCCGCGCCGAACACCAGGAAGCGGTCGAAGGTCTTGGCGAACCAGCGGTCGTGGGTGACGCACAGCACCGTGCCCTCGAAGGCCTCCAGCCCCGCCTGCAGCGCCTCGGCGCTCTCCAGGTCCAGGTTGTCGGTCGGCTCGTCGAGCAACAGGGCCGTCACGCCGGAGAGTTCGAGCTTGAGGATCATCAGCCGGGCCTGCTGTCCGCCGGACAGCGACTCGAACTTCTGCTCCTCCTGGCGGTCCAGCTCGTACCGGCGCAGCGCGCCCATCGCGGCGCCGCGGCTGAGCGCGTGCTCCTCCTCGATGATCGAGCGCACGGTGCGGCCGAACAGCTCCGGGTGGGCGTGGGTCTGCCGGAAGTGGCCGGGGACGACCCGGGCGCCGAGCTTCCAGGCCCCGGTGTGCTCGACCGTGGTGTCCCCCGCGAGCAGCCGCAGCAGGTGCGACTTGCCCGCGCCGTTGGCGCCGAGCACCCCGATCCGCTCGCCGTAGAAGACCTCCAGGTCGAAGGGCTGCATCAGGCCGGTGAGCTCCAGCCGCTCCATGGTGAAGGAACGCATGCCGGTGCGCCCGCCCTTGAGCCGCATGGTGATGCTCTGCTCGCGCGGCGGCTCCTCCGGGCGGCCGGCCTCCTCGAACTTCTTCAGCCGGGTCTGGGCGGCGGCGTAGCGGGTCGCGAGCGCGTGGCTGACGGAGGCGGCCTGGCGCAGGGTGACGACCAGCTTCTTGAGCTTGGCGTGCTCCTCGTCCCACCGCCGGCCCAGCTCCTCGAACCGCGCGAAGCGGTCCTTGCGGGCCTCGTGGAAGCTGTCGAAGCCGCCGCCGTGCACCCAGACGCTGCTGCCGGCGGCGCCGGACTCGACGCTGATGATCTTGTCGGCGGACTTGGAGAGCAGCTCCCGGTCGTGCGAGATGAACAGGACGGTCTTCGAGGTGGCCTTGAGGGCCTCCTCCAGCCAGCGCTTGGCCGGCACGTCCAGGTAGTTGTCCGGCTCGTCGAGCAGCAGCACCTCTTCGGGGCCGCGCAGCAGGGCCTCCAGCACCAGCCGCTTCTGCTCGCCGCCGGAGAGGGTGTTCAGGCCGCGCCACTGGGCCTTGTCGAAGGGCATCCCGAGGGCCGCCA
This sequence comes from Kitasatospora sp. NPDC058162, assembly GCF_042884005.1. Classification (NCBI taxonomy): domain Bacteria; kingdom Bacillati; phylum Actinomycetota; class Actinomycetes; order Kitasatosporales; family Streptomycetaceae; genus Kitasatospora; species Kitasatospora sp. NPDC058162. The sequence goes on along the minus strand of NZ_JBHVUS010000005.1, from coordinate 367,695 downwards.
TGGTGCAGACGTCCCAGTCGGTCTCGTAGTCGTAGCCGCCGACGTCCGCCCAGTCGGAGAGCGCCTGGGCGTAGGCCATCTGCGTCTTCTCGTCGTCCTGGGCGATCATCGCCAACTCGGCGGCGTCCACCGCGCGGGCGGCCACCGCGATCCGCTCGGGGGCGACCGAGACCAGCAGGTCACGCACCGAGGCGTCGGCCGGCAGGGCCCCCGGGGTGGCGCTCTGGTCCTCGCGGCCGGTGGTGCCGACGAACTGGCGCATCACGCCGAGCCCGCCGCTGATCGTCACCGTGCCGCCGTGCGGCTGGATGTCCCCCGCGATCATGCGCAGCAGGGTGGTCTTGCCGGCCCCGTTGGCGCCGACCAGCGCGACCGCGGCGCCCTCGCCGACCCGGAAGGACGCGTCGTCGAACAGCACCCGCCCGTCCGGCAGGTAGTACTCCAGGTGCGAAATCTCGACGTGTCCCATGGGAGCGATTGTCCCAAGCGGACGCCCCGGGCCAAAACGGATTACGGAGCGGGGGGCTGTCCGGGCAGCGTGCGCATCCGCCGGGCCTGCCGGTTCCGCTCGGCGAGCTGGTCGTCCGCCGGGTAGCCGACCTCCTCGAGGGTCAGCCCGTAGGGCCGGATCACGTTGACCGCCGAGTTGCGGACCCCGCCGGCCAGCACCTCGCCGGGGAACTCCACCGGCCGGTGCCCGTCGCCGACCAGCAGCATCGCGCCGACCAGCGCCCGGACCATGTTGTGGCAGAACGCGTCGGCCCGGACGGTGGCGACCGCGAGGCTGCCCTCCTGGCTCGCGTAGGTGTCCACCGGGACGCGGTCCCAGTGCAGCTCCAGCAGGGTGCGGATGGTGGTGGCGCCCTCGCGCTTCTTGCAGTACGCGGCGAAGTCGTGCTCGCCGAGCAGCAGCTTCGCGGCCTGGTTCATCTTCTCGACGTCCAGCGGCCGGTCGTGCCACAGCACGTGCCCGCGCAGCAGCGGGTCGACCCCGCCGGGGTGGTCGGCGACCCGGTAGGCGTACCGGCGCCAGATCGCCGAGAAGCGGGCGTCGAACCCGGCCGGCGCCTCGCCGACCCGGTAGATCCGGACGTCCCCGGGCAGCCGCCCGGCCAGCCGGCGCAGCAGCTTCTCCCGGTGCGCCTCCCACAGCTCGGCCGGCAGGTCGACGTGGGCGACCTGGCCGCGGGCGTGGACGCCGGCGTCGGTGCGGCCGGCCACGGTCAGCGGGAACAGCTGCGGGCTGCGGGTGACGACCTGCAGCGCGGTCTCGATCTCCTCCTGGACCGTCCGCCGGCCGCCCTTCTGGCGGGCCCAGCCGGAGAACTCGGCGCCCTGGTAGGCGAGGTCGAGCCGGACCCGGACGTAACCGTCCGCCGGTCCGTCCTTCACCGGCGGCTGCTCGGCGCAATCGTTGACCACTTGCTCCTGCTCCTACGAATAAGGAACGGGCCCGCTCCCCCATCGCTGGGAGAGCGGGCCCGCATCACACCTGGAGGTGTCAGGCCTGCTCGGTGGCCTCGGCCTCGTCGGCCTTGGCCTCGACCGCGGCGTCGGCCTCCTTGACGGCACGCTTGGTGGCGGCCTCGGCCTCGCCGACGGCGGTCTGCGCGACGGTCAGCGCCTCGACCAGCTCGATCACGGCCATCGGGGCGTTGTCGCCACGACGGGGACCGATCTTGGTGATACGGGTGTAACCACCCGGGCGGTTCTCGTAGCGCGGCGCGATCTCGGTGAAGAGGGTGTGCAGCACCGAGATGTCGGTGATGGTCTTGCGCACCAGGCGACGGTTGTGGATGTCGCCCTTCTTCGCCTTGGTGATCAGCTTCTCCGCCAGCGGGCGCATCCGACGGGCCTTGGCCTCGGTCGTGGTGATGCGGCCGTACTGGAACAGCTCCCGGCACAGACCGGCGAGCAGCAGCGGCTCGTGGTGCGGGCCGCCGCCGAGGCGGGCACCCTTGGTGGGACGCGGCATGGTGACTCCTTGTATCTCCGACTACGGCCGTATCAGGTACCGCAGCGGGCGTACCGGCACTGTTGCCGGTACGACTTGCCATGACGACGGGGGCGGCTCCGTGGAACCGCCCCCGCGGCCAAATCTCTTAGTACTGCTCGGTCTCCGCGTAACCCGCGTCGTCCAGGTCGTCGGCGCCGAAGGCGTCGGCGGCGGCGGTCGGGTCGAACCCGGGCGGGCTGTCCTTGAGGGCCAGGCCCATGCCGGCCAGCTTCGCCTTGACCTCGTCGATCGACTTCGCGCCAAAGTTGCGGATGTCGAGCAGGTCGGCCTCGGAGCGGGCGACGAGCTCACCCACGGTGTGGATGCCCTCGCGCTTGAGGCAGTTGTACGACCGAACGGTGAGCTCGAGCTCCTCGATCGGCAGCGCCAGGTCGGCGGCCAGGGCGGCGTCCGTCGGGGACGGGCCCATGTCGATGCCCTCGGCGTCGATGTTCAGCTCGCGGGCGAGACCGAACAGCTCCACCAGGGTCTTGCCGGCCGAGGCCATGGCGTCGCGCGGACGCATGGCGGGCTTGGTCTCGACGTCGACGATCAGCTTGTCGAAGTCGGTCCGCTGCTCGACACGGGTGGCCTCGACCTTGTAGGTGACCTTCAGCACGGGGCTGTAGATCGAGTCGACCGGGATGCGGCCGATCTCCTGGCCGGAGGCCTTGTTCTGGACGGCGGAGACGTAGCCGCGACCGCGCTCGACGGTCAGCTCCATCTCCAGCTTGCCCTTGCCGTTCAGCGTGGCGAGGACCAGCTCGGGGTTGTGCACCTCGACACCCGCCGGCGGGGCGATGTCGGCGGCGGTCACGACGCCCGGGCCCTGCTTGCGCAGGTACATCACGACCGGCTCGTCGTGCTCCGAGGAGACGACCAGCTGCTTGATGTTGAGGATGAGGTCGGTCACGTCCTCCTTGACGCCCGGCACGGTGGTGAACTCGTGCAGGACGCCGTCGATGCGGATGCTGGTGACAGCGGCACCCGGGATCGACGACAGGAGCGTGCGGCGCAGGGAGTTGCCGAGGGTGTAGCCGAAGCCCGGCTCCAGCGGCTCGATCACGAACCGCGAGCGGAACTCGTCGACGACCTCTTCGGTCAGCGAGGGGCGCTGAGCGATAAGCATGGGGGATGTTCCTCCAGTTGTCTTCGGCACCCACTATTTGATGCCGACAGGACCAAGCGTACGGGGTCCCGCAAGAAACGAGACCCCGTACGTGGTTTAAAACAGAGACTGCGTGCCCGAAGGCGCTGCGTCAGACGCGGCGGCGCTTCGGCGGACGGCAGCCGTTGTGCGGGGTGGGGGTGACGTCCTGGATCGAGCCGACCTCCAGGCCGGTGGCCTGGAGCGAACGGATCGCGGTCTCGCGGCCGGAGCCCGGACCCTTGACGAAGACGTCAACCTTGCGCATGCCGTGCTCCTGCGCGCGACGGGCAGCGGCCTCGGCGGCCATCTGCGCGGCGAACGGGGTGGACTTGCGCGAGCCCTTGAAGCCGACGTGACCGGCGGAGGCCCAGGAGATCACGTTGCCCGCGGGGTCGGTGATCGAAACGATGGTGTTGTTGAACGTGCTCTTGATGTGCGCGTGGCCGTGAGCGACGTTCTTCTTTTCCTTGCGGCGGATCTTCTTCGCGCCGGCAGCCTGACGACCCTTGGGGGGCATAAGTCTGTTCTCCTACTGAGGTGGTCGGTCCGCTGACCCGCGGGCCGGAGGGATGTCCGGTTACGGGACGGACTACTTCTTGCCCGGCTTCTTCTTGCCGGCGATCGCGCGACGCGGGCCCTTGCGGGTACGCGCGTTGGTGTGGGTGCGCTGGCCACGGACCGGCAGGCCACGGCGGTGACGCAGACCCTCGTAGCAGCCGATCTCGACCTTGCGGCGGATGTCGGCGGCCACCTCACGGCGGAGGTCACCCTCGACCGTGTAGTTGGCGTCGATGTACTGGCTCAGCTTGACCAGGTCGTCCTCGGTGATGTCGCGAACGCGGACATCCGGGTTGACGCCGGTCTCGGCGAGGGTCTGCTGGGCGCGGGTACGGCCGATGCCGTACACGTACGTAAGGGCGATCTCGATCCGCTTCTCACGGGGGAGATCAACGCCGGCGAGGCGTGCCATTCAAGGCTCCTGTGGTTCTTCAGAGGTCTGACGGGCACCTACTCCGACACCTCACGGTGAGGGAGCCCCGGCCTCTGACCGGGGGCGGCAGTCCGTCCCGTACGGGACGGATCGGGTGACCCGCGTATGACGTTTTCGCGTCGCGCGAAGTACTACGAGAAATGCGGGAGGGAGATCAGCCCTGGCGCTGCTTGTGGCGCAGGTTGTCGCAGATCACCATGACCCGGCCGTGACGGCGGATCACCTTGCACTTGTCGCAGATCTTCTTGACGCTCGGCTTGACCTTCATGTTCAGGTTCTCCGGGTCTAGATCTGACGTTCTTACTTGTAGCGGTAGACGATCCGGCCGCGCGTGAGGTCGTAGGGGCTGAGCTCCACGACGACCCGGTCGTCCGGCAGGATGCGGATGTAGTGCATGCGCATCTTGCCACTGATGTGCGCGAGGACCTTGTGACCGTTCTGCAGCTCGACCTTGAACATCGCGTTCGGAAGAGACTCGATCACGGTGCCCTCGATCTCAATGGCGCCTTGCTTCTTAGCCATGAACTGCGAGATCCACCTTCCGGGACCGGCTACCGTATGCGGAACGCTCGTGCGAACCTGGGTTCACCCCGTCCCCGGAGGGAAGAGGGCGTGCTGAAGCACGCTACGAGTGAGCCGACGGTCCATCCTACGCCAGCGCGTCCCACGGGCCAAAACGGGGGTACCGGAAGGAGTCCACCGTCACACCGGGTGCGTCAGACCCCGCTGGACACGGTGACCGGGTCGACGTGGGCGGTGCAGGCCGAGCAGCGGCGGGCGGCCTCCGGGATCTCGGTCAGGCACTCGGGGCAGGGGCGCTTCGGGGTCTTCGGCTTCTTCGGCAGGTACCGCTCGGAGGCCTTGGTGATCGGCAGCACGACGCAGAAGTACAGCACCGCGGCGGTCATGAAGAAGGCGATCAGCACGTTCAGGAACTGGCCGTACGGGAACTTCACCCCGCCGATCTCGGCCTTGTACGAGCTGAAGTCGCCGGCCGCGCCGACCACCACACCCACCAGCGGGGTGAGGAAGGCGGACACGAAGCCGGTCACCACCGCGGTGAACGCGGCCCCGATGACGACACCGACCGCCATGTCGATCACGTTGCCGCGCATCATGAAGTCGCGGAATCCCTTGAGCACTGCGCTCTCCTGCTCGCTCGTAAAGCCACTGACGGCCACTGACTGCCACTGCCAGCCGTTAAAAATAGGACAAAAGCCCTGGAGGTCCAAACCTCCAGGGCTCTGATCCCTTGTCAGGAGCGGCAGTTGACCGCCTCGGCGACTACGCCAGCGGGTCCGGAGCCGCGGTGACGCCCAGCTTGGCGAGCTCGGCCTTGCCGCCGTCGAAGGCCGTCAGGACCAGCGGGCCCTCCTCGGTGACGGCCACCGAGTGCTCCCAGTGCGAGGCCCAGGTGCCGTCGTTGGTGACGACCGTCCACTCGTCGTCCAGCACCGCGGTGTGCGGGGTGCCCAGCGAGACCATCGGCTCGATCGCCAGCACGGTGCCCGGGATCAGCTTCGGGCCCTTGCCGCGGCCGCGCTCGACGTAGTTCAGCACGTGCGGCTCCATGTGCATCGCGGTGCCGATGCCGTGGCCGCCGTAGCCCTCGGTGATGCCCCACTTGCCCTTGGGCGGCAGCGGCTGGCGGCGGATGAAGCCCTCGATCGCCTTGGAGACGTCCACCAGGCGGTTGTTCTTCTTCATCTGGGCGATGCCGGCCCACATCGAGCCCTCGGTCACCCGGCTGAGCATCTCGACCTCGGGGCGGACCTCGCCGACCGCGACGGTGATCGCCGAGTCGCCGTGCCAGCCGTCCAGGATGGCGCCGCAGTCGATCGAGATGATGTCGCCCTCCTGCAGCACCCGCTCGCCCGGGATGCCGTGCACGACCTCGTTGTTCACCGAGGCGCAGATCACCCCCGGGAACCACAGACCGCCGTGGTGGGCGCGGAAGTTCGAGGTGGCGCCGTGGTCGGTGATGACCTTGTCGGCGATGTCGTTGAGCTCCTGGGTGGTCACCCCGGGAGCGACCGCCTCGCGGCAGGCCTTGAGCGCCTCGGCGACGACCAGGCCGGCCGCCCGCATCTTCGCGATCTGCTCGGGGGTCTTGATCTCCACCATCAGGTCACGCCTTCCAAGTCCGGATTACCACTGCCTACCACCGTACGACGTCGAAAACGGCCGGGCCGCCCGCTCCACGGGCGACCCGGCCGTCACGCGTACCTCGCTGAGGGAACTCAGCCGTTCTGCTTCAGCGCCTCGATCGCGCGCTCGGTGACCTCGTCCACCTTGCCGAGGGCCGAGATCGTCGCCACCAGGCCCTGCTGGGCGTAGTAGGCGATGATCGGCTCGGTCTCCGTGTGGTAGACCTCCAGGCGCGTGCGCACCTTCTCCTCGGTGTCGTCCGAGCGCTGGTACAGCTCGCCGCCGCACTCGTCGCAGACGCCCGCGACCTTCGGCGGGTTGTAGTCCACGTGGAAGACGTGGCCCCCGTCGTTGCGGCACAGGCGGCGGCCGGCGATCCGGCGGACCACCTCGTCCTCGGGGACCTCCAGGTCCAGCACGCCGTCCAGCTTGATGTCCTGCTCGGCGAGGAACGCGTCGAGCGCCTCGGCCTGGCCCAGGTTGCGGGGGAAGCCGTCGAGCAGGAAGCCGTTGGCCGTGTCGGCCTGCAGCATGCGGTCCTTGGCCATCCCGATGGTGACCTCATCCGGCACCAGGCGACCCGCGTCCATGTAGCTCTTGGCCTCGAGCCCCAGCGGGGTGCCCTGACCGATGTTGGCGCGGAACAGGTCTCCGGTGGAGATGTGGGGGATGGACAGGGTCTTGGCGAGCAAGTGCGCCTGAGTACCCTTCCCGGCCCCGGGAGGACCAACGAGGACGATACGCATCAGCGGAGGAACCCTTCGTAATTGCGCTGCTGGAGCTGGCTCTCGATCTGCTTCACAGTTTCGAGTCCGACGCCGACGACGATGAGCACGCTGGTGCCGCCGAACGGGAAGTTGGTCTGCTGTCCGAAGGCGACCAGGGCGATCATCGGGATCAACGCGATCAGGCCCAGGTAGAGCGAACCCGGCCACGTGATCCGGGTCAGCACGTAGTTCAGGTACTCGGCCGTCGGCCGGCCGGCCCGGATGCCCGGGATGAAGCCACCATACTTCTTCATATTGTCGGCAACTTCTTCGGGGTTGAAGGAGATGGCGACGTAGAAGAAGGCGAAGAAGACGATCAGCAGGAAGTAGGTGGCCATGTAGATCGGGTGGTCACCCTTGACGAAGTTCTGCTTGATCCACACCGCCCAGCCCGCCTGGCTGTTGGTCAGCTGGACCACCAGGGCGGGGATGTACAGCAGCGACGAGGCGAAGATGACCGGGATGACACCGGCCTGGTTCACCTTGAGCGGGATGTAGGTCGAGGTGCCGCCGAACGCCCGGCGGCCGATCATGCGCTTCGCGTACTGGACCGGGATCCGGCGCTGGGCCTGCTCGACGAAGATGACCAGCATCACAACGATGACGCCGACCGCGACCACGGAGAGGAACTCGACCCAGCCGCCGCCGATGGTGCCCGACTGCTTGATGGCCCACATCGAGGACGGGAACTGCGCGGCGATCGAGGTGAAGATCAGCAGCGACATGCCGTTGCCGATGCCGCGGTCGGTGATCAGCTCACCCAGCCACATGATGACCGTGGTGCCGGCCGTCATCGTGAGGACCATGACCGCGATCCGGAACACCGAGGTGTCCGGCACGATCTGGTTGGCGTACACGCAGCCCGAGAACAGCGCGCCGCTGGAGGCCGTCGCCACGATGCCGGTGCCCTGGAGCACGGCGAGCGCGATGGTCAGGTAGCGGGTGTACTGGGTGATCTTCGCTGTGCCGGCCTGGCCCTCCTTCTTCAGCGCCTCGAGTCGCGGGATCACGACGGTGAGGAGCTGGAGGATGATGCTCGCGGTGATGTACGGCATGATGCCGAGCGCGAAGATCGTCAGCTGGAGGAGCGCGCCACCGCTGAACAGGTTGACGAGTCCGAAGAGGCCGTTGTTCTTGGTCTCCTTCACGCACTCGTTCACGGCCGTGAAGCTCACGCCCGGAATCGGAATGTGCGAGCCCAGCCGGAACAGCACCATGATGCCCAGCGTGAACAGCAGCTTCTTGCGCAGGTCGGGCGTCTGGAACGCCCGCGCGAACGCACTGAGCACGGTGCCTCCTGCGCCTCCCGCGCGTCGTCGGCGGGAGGGTCGGTCCTGAATGGGGAGTTTGCGGTACGGGCCCCCGTACAGACGGCACAGGCGAGCCTACGCGCAGCCTACAAGGGAACTCCACGGACTCTAACAGTGCGCGGCCGCTCGAAAGAAGCGCGCACTGTCCCTCCCCCACTCACGGGGGTACGGGATGCCCGGTTTTGCCACACAAAAGAACGAGGGCCGGAGCCACCTGATTTCGGCCCCGTGGTGAAAGCCCCGGTAAAAGCACGAGCCCCGCACCTCCCGAAGGAGATGCGGGGCTCGAAGCCGTTGGTCGGCGGGTTCAGCGGGCTCAGACGAGCTCGGTGACCGTACCGCCGGCGGCCTTGATCTTCTCGGCGGCCGAGCCGGAGACGGCGTCGACCGTCACCTGCAGCGCAACCGAGACCTCGCCGGTGCCGAGCACCTTGACGAGGGAGTTCTTGCGAACCGCGCCCTTGGCGACCAGGTCCTCGACGGTGACCTCTCCACCCTGCGGGTAGAGCTCGGCCAGCTTGTCGAGGTTGACGACCTGGAACGTGATCTTGAACGGGTTCTTGAAGCCCTTCAGCTTCGGCAGGCGCATGTGGAGCGGCATCTGGCCACCCTCGAAGCGCTGCGGAACCTGGTAGCGGGCCTTGGTGCCCTTGGTACCACGACCGGCGGTCTTACCCTTGGAGCCCTCACCACGACCCACACGGATCTTGTCGGTCTTGGCACCCGGGGCGGGACGCAGGTTGTGGATCTTGATCGGGTTGTCGCCCATGATCAGTCCACCTCCTCAACCGTCACCAGGTGACGGACCGTGTGGGCCATCCCGCGGATCTCGGGACGGTCCTCCTTCACCACGACGTCGTGCATGCGCTTGAGACCAAGCGAACGCAGGGTGTCACGGTGATTCTGCTTGCTGCCGATGTACGACTTGGTCTGCGTGATCTTCAGGCGAGCCATCAGGCGCTCACCCCAGCAGCACGAGCGCGCAGCAGGGCGGCCGGGGCCACGTCCTCCAGCGGCAGGCCACGACGGGCGGCGATCTCCTCGGGGCGCACGAGGCCCTTCAGAGCGGCCACGGTGGCGTGCACGATGTTGATCGCGTTGTCCGAGCCCAGCGACTTCGACAGGATGTCGTGGATACCGGCGCACTCCAGGACGGCGCGCACCGGACCACCGGCGATAACACCGGTACCGGGGGCGGCGGGCTTCAGCAGCACGACGCCGGCGGCCTTCTCACCCTGGATCGGGTGCGGGATGGTGCCCTGGATACGGGGGACCTTGAAGAAGTTCTTCTTGGCCTCCTCGACACCCTTAGCGATGGCGGCCGGAACCTCCTTCGCCTTGCCGTAACCGACACCCACGGTGCCCTCGCCATCGCCAACCACGACGAGCGCGGTGAAGCTGAAGCGACGGCCACCCTTGACAACCTTGGCAACACGGTTGATCGCGACGACGCGCTCGACGTAAGCGGTCTTCTCGACGGCCTGGGCGTTGCCCTGACCATCACGCTTACGGTCGCGCCGCTCGCCACCCGTGCCGCGACCGGCGCCGCCTTCGCGGCGCTGGGGTCCAGCCATTGGAATTACCTCTCTCGTTTACGTCCGTCGACAGAGTCGACGAGCGGCTTAGAAGTCGAGCCCGGCCTCGCGAGCCGCGTCCGCCAGAGCGGCGATGCGGCCGGCGTACCGGTTGCCCGCGCGGTCGAAGACGACCGACTCGATGCCGGCGGCCTTGGCGCGCTCGGCGACCAGGCTCCCGACCTTCTTGGCCAGCTCGGTCTTGTCGCCCTCGGCGCCCTTGATGGACACGTCGAGGGTGGACGCCGACGCCAGGGTGTGACCCTTGGCGTCGTCGATGACCTGGGCGACCATGTGACGGTTCGAGCGCGTCACAACGAGGCGCGGACGCACCTCGGTGCCGACGACGCGCTTGCGAACGCGGATCGCGCGGCGCTTGCGAGCGGCGGCCTTGTAGGCGTTGCCCTTGCCGATCTTGACAGAGACACTCATCGCTTACTTACCACTCTTTCCGACCTTGCGGCGGATGACCTCGCCCGCGTACTTGACACCCTTGGCCTTGTACGGGTCGGGCTTGCGCAGCTTGCGGATGTTGGCGGCGATCTCGCCGACCTTCTGCTTGTCGATGCCGTCCACGTGGAACTTGGTGGGCGACTCGACGACGAAGGAGATGCCCTCCGGCGCGGTGATCAGGATCGGGTGGCTGTAGCCCAGCGCGAACTCCATGTCGGAGCCCTTCGCCGTGACTCGGTAGCCGACACCGCTGATCTCCAGCGACTTGCGGTAGCCCGCGGTCACGCCGGTGATCATGTTCGCCACCAGCGTGCGGGTCAGGCCGTGCAGGGCCTTCGAGCGACGCTCGTCGTTCGGGCGGGTGACGAGCACGGTGCCGTCCTCGCCCTTGCCGATCTCGATCGGCTCGGCGACAACGTGGGTGAGGGAGCCCTTGGGGCCCTTCACCGAGACCGCCTGGCCATCGATGGTGACGTCCACGCCAGCGGGGACCTGGATGGGCAGCCGTCCAATGCGCGACATTGCTGTACCTCCGTTTCCCGAATTACCAGACGTAGGCGAGAACTTCTCCGCCTACGCCCTTCTTGGCGGCCTGCTTGTCGGTCAGGAGGCCGGAGGACGTGGAGATGATCGCCACGCCCAGGCCGCCGAGAACCTTCGGCAGGTTGGTGGACTTTGCGTAAACGCGCAGACCCGGCTTGCTGATGCGCTTGATGCCGGCGATGGAGCGCTCACGGTTGGGGCCGAACTTGAGCTCGATGGTCAGCTTCTTGCCGACCTCGCCCTCGACGGGCTCCTCAACCTTGTAGGAGGAGATGTACCCCTCCTGCTGCAGGATCTGGGCGACGTGCGCCTTGATCTTGCTGGCCGGCATCGCCACGGTGTCGTGGTACGCCGAGTTCGCGTTACGCAGACGCGTGAGCATGTCTGCGATGGGGTCGGTCATGGTCATGATGGCCTCAGGCCTCTCTCGCCGTGGTTTCTCCGCACCAGGTCCCCCCACCGCACTCGGAACGAGTGCGTCGGGGGCACAAGCGCAGGGGACCTACGACGTAGTAAGACTGGGTGCGAGCCCTCCCAGAAGAGGACCACGGACATCCATGGGGAAGCCGTGGCAGGGGGCCCGACCCCACTACCTTACGGGACTCCGTACGGCAGACCCAAAACGGGCCGGTGTGGGATCGGGCACCTCTACTTCGCTGGTGTGCCTAGAACGCTGGGCCCTCTACTGGGAGAGGACTACCAGGAGCTCTTGGTCACGCCCGGCAGCTCGCCGCGGTGCGCCATCTCACGGAGGCAGACACGGCACAGGCCGAACTTGCGGTACACCGAGTGCGGACGACCGCAGCGCTGGCACCGGGTGTAGGCCCGGACGCCGAACTTCGGCTTCCGCTCGGCCTTCGCGATGAGGGACTTCTTCGCCATGTGTTACGCCTCCTTGAACGGGAAGCCCAGAGCGCGCAGGAGCGCCCGGCCCTCGTCGTCGGTCTGGGCGGTGGTCACGACGGTGATGTCCATACCGCGCTGACGGTCGACCTTGTCCTGGTCGATCTCGTGGAACATGACCTGCTCGGTCAGACCGAAGGTGTAGTTGCCACGGCCGTCGAACTGCTTCGGGGAGAGACCGCGGAAGTCACGGATTCGCGGCAGGGCCAGCGAAACCAGACGGTCCAGGAACTCCCACATGCGGTCACCACGGAGGGTGACGTGGGTGCCGATCGGCTGGCCCTCGCGCAGCTTGAACTGCGCGATGGACTTGCGAGCCTTGGTCACGGCCGGCTTCTGACCGGTGATCGCGGTCAGGTCGCGGATCGCGCCCTCGATCAGCTTGCTGTCACGGGCGGCCTCGCCGACACCCATGTTGACGACGACCTTGACCAGGCCGGGCGTCAGCATGACGTTCTCGTACGAGAACTGCTCCTGCAGCTGACCCTTGATCTCGGAGTTGTAACGCTCCTTGAGGCGGGGGGTCACCTTCTCAACAGACGTCTCAGACATCAGATGTCCTCACCGGTTCGCTTGGCAACGCGGATCTTGTTGCCCTCGTCATCGAAGCGGTACCCAACGCGGGTGACGACCTTCTTGCCGTCCTTCTCCACGACCAGCTGGACGTTGGAGACGTGCACCGGGGCCTCGACGGTGACAATGCCACCCTGAGTGCCCGGGCCCGGCTTGGTGTGCTTCTTGACCCGGTTGACACCCTCGACCAGGACCTTGTTCTCAGCCGGCATGGCCTGGATGACCTTGCCCTGCTTGCCCTTGTCCTTGCCGGTGATGACCTGGACCAGGTCACCCTTCTTGATCTTCATGCTGTTCGCCATGAGTTAGAGCACCTCCGGCGCAAGCGAGATGATCTTCATGAACTTCTTGTCACGCAGCTCGCGGCCCACCGGGCCGAAGATGCGGGTGCCACGGGGGTCACCATCGGTGTTCTTCAGAACGACCGCGGCGTTCTCGTCGAACCGGATGTACGAGCCATCCGGACGGCGACGCGACTTCACGGTACGGACGACGACGCACTTGACGACGTCACCCTTCTTGACCGAACCGCCGGGGATCGCGTCCTTGACGGTCGCGACGATGACGTCCCCGATACCGGCGTAGCGGCGACCGGAGCCACCGAGAACGCGGATGCAAAGGATTTCCTTCGCGCCCGTGTTGTCGGCGACACGCAGTCGCGACTCCTGCTGGATCACAGCTTTCTCCTGATCGTCAACGAGAGCTGACGGGCCGGCCGCTGCTCACACCAGCGCCCGCGAGGGACCTGGTGCACATACGGCCGTACCGCATCAACTTCGTTACTTGGCCTTCTCGAGGATCTCGACGACGCGCCAGCGCTTCGTCGCGGACAGCGGGCGGGTCTCCGCGAGGAGCACCCGGTCGCCGATGCCGCAGGCGTTCGCCTCGTCGTGCGCCTTCAGCTTGTTCGTACGGCGGATGACCTTGCCGTACAGAGCGTGCTTGACGCGGTCCTCGACGGCGACGACGACGGTCTTGTCCATCTTGTCGCTGACGACGAGACCCTCACGGGTCTTGCGGAAACCGCGCGTCTCGTTGGTGTTCTCAGTCATCAGGCGCTCTCCACCGTCTCGATGCCCAGCTCGCGCTCGCGCATCAGGGTGTAGATCCGCGCGATGTCCTTACGGACGAGCTTGAGCCGTCCGTGGTTGTCGAGCTGCCCGGTCGCCGCCTGGAAGCGGAGGTTGAACAGCTCCTCCTTGGCCTCACGGAGCTTGGCAACGAGACCCTCGTTGTCCAGCTCGCGGAGGTCAGCAGCCTTGGTGCCGGCCGACATCAGCTCTCACCTGCCTCGCGCCGGATGATCCGGCACTTCATCGGGAGCTTGTGAGCTGCGCGGGTCAGCGCCTCACGAGCCACCTTCTCGTTGGGGTACGACAGCTCGAACATGACCCGACCCGGGTGCACGTTCGCGATCCACCACTCGGGCGAACCCTTACCGGAACCCATGCGGGTCTCGGCCGGCTTCTTGGTGAGCGGACGGTCCGGGTAGATGTTGATCCAGACCTTGCCGCCACGCTTGATGTGACGGGTGACGGCGATACGAGCGGACTCGATCTGCCGGTTCGTCACGTAGGCCGGGGTGACGGCCTGGATGCCGTACTCGCCGAACGCGAGCTCGGTGCCACCCTTGGCAGCGCCGCGACGCTTGGGGTGGTGCTGCTTGCGGTGCTTGACCCGACGGGGGATCAGCATGACGGTCAGGCCTCCGTTCCGGTGTTCTCGGCAGCCGGAGCCTCGGCGGCCGCGGCCGCGGGGGCCTCGGCAGCGGCGGGGCGACGGCCACGGCCACCGCGCTCGCCACCACGGCGCTCGCCACCGCGGGCGGGACGACCACCCTCGGGACGGGCCGGGCGGTTGCCCGAGCGGGCAGCGGCGTTCTCAGCGCGGACCTCGGCGATGTTCTTGACGTCGCCCTTGTAGATCCAGACCTTCACACCGATGCGGCCGAAGGTCGTCTTGGCCTCGAAGAAGCCGTAGTCGACGTTCGCGCGCAGGGTGTGCAGCGGCACACGGCCCTCGCGGTAGAACTCCGAACGGCTCATCTCGGCGCCGCCGAGACGACCGGAGCACTGGACCTTGATGCCCTTGGCGCCGGACTTCATGGTGCCCTGCATCGACTTGCGCATGGCACGACGGAAGGAGACGCGGGAGGACAGCTGCTCCGCGACGCCCTGAGCCACGAGCTGGGCGTCCAGCTCGGGGTTCTTGACCTCGAGGATGTTCAGCTGGACCTGCTTGCCGGTCAGCTTCTCGAGGTCGCCGCGGATGCGGTCGGCCTCGGTGCCACGACGCCCGATGACGATGCCGGGACGGGCGGTGTGGATGTCGACGCGGACGCGGTCGCGGGTGCGCTCGATCTCGACCTTGGAGATGCCGGCGCGCTCCATGCCCTTCGTCATCATGCGACGAATGGCAACGTCTTCCTTGACGTAGTCCTTGTACAGCTTGTCGGCGTACCAGCGGGACTTGAAGTCCGTGCTGATGCCGAGGCGGAACCCGTGCGGGTTAACCTTCTGGCCCATTACCGGGTCCCTTCCTTGCTGCTGACGACCACGGTGATGTGGCTGGTCCGCTTGCGGATCCGGTAGGCACGACCCTGCGCACGCGGACGGAACCGCTTCAGGGTCGGGCCCTCGTCAACGTACGCCTCGCTGATGACGAGGTCGTCCACGTTGGAGTGGTTGTAGTTGTGCGCGGCGTTGGCGATGGCGCTGTCGAGCACCTTGCCGACCGGCACGGTGGCGGCCTGCGGAGCGAAACGCAGGACGGCCTGGGCCTCCGTGGCCGGCAGGCCACGGATGAGGTCCACCACGCGGCGGGCCTTCATGGGCGTGACGCGGATGTACCGCGCCTGGGCCCTGGCTTCCATGGTTGTCCCCTTGCTGGTGTAAGTCATTGAGTCGGTAATCTCGCTGGCGACTAGCGACGCTTCGACTTGCGGTCGTCCTTGACGTGACCGCGGAAGGTACGCGTCGGCGCGAACTCGCCGAGCTTGTGGCCGACCATCGACTCGGTGACGAACACCGGGACGTGCTTACGGCCATCGTGCACCGCGATCGTGTGGCCGAGCATGGCCGGGAAGATCACGGAGCGACGGGACCAGGTCTTGATGACGTTCTGGGTACCCGCCTCGTTCTGCGCGTCCACCTTCTTGAGAAGGTGGCCGTCGATGAAGGGGCCCTTCTTGAGACTGCGCGGCATCTGACCTGCTCCTAGCGCTTCTTGTTGGTCTTGCGGCGGCGCACGATGAGAGCGTCCGACGCCTTCTTCGGGCGACGGGTGCGACCCTCCTTCTGGCCCCACGGCGAGACCGGGTGGCGGCCACCAGAGGTCTTACCCTCACCACCACCGTGCGGGTGGTCGATCGGGTTCATGGCGACACCACGCACGGTCGGGCGAACGCCCTTCCAGCGCATGCGGCCGGCCTTGCCCCAGTTGATGTTCGACTGCTCGGCGTTGCCGACCTCGCCGACGGTCGCGCGGCAGCGCGCGTCCACCAGGCGGATCTCACCGGAGGGCATGCGCAGGTGCGCCATCTTGCCCTCACGCGCCAGCAGCTGGATGCCGGAGCCGGCGGAGCGGGCCAGCTTGGCACCGCCGCCGGGACGCAGCTCCACCGCGTGGATGGTGGTACCGACCGGGATGTTGCGCAGCGGCAGGTTGTTGCCCGGCTTGATGTCGGCGCCAGGGCCGTTCTCAATCCGGTCACCCTGCGCGATGCCGCGCGGCGCGATGATGTAGCGCTTCTCGCCGTCCAGGTAGTGCAGGAGCGCGATGCGCGCGGTGCGGTTCGGGTCGTACTCGATGTGCGCGACCTTCGCCGGCACGCCGTCCTTGTCGTGACGACGGAAGTCGATCACGCGGTAGGCGCGCTTGTGACCGCCACCCTGGTGGCGAACGGTGATCCGACCGGCGTTGTTACGGCCGCCCTTGCTGTGCAGGGGGCGAACCAGCGACTTCTCCGGGGTGGACCGCGTGATCTCTACGAAGTCGGCCACGCTGGAGCCACGACGGCCCGGCGTAGTCGGCTTGTACTTGCGGATGCCCATTTGGCTCTCTCGTCCTCGTCCTTATCGACGATCACGATCCCCGTTAGGAGACCGGACCACCGAAGATGTCGATGCGGTTGCCCTCAGCCAGCGTCACGATGGCGCGCTTGGTGTCCTTGCGCTTGCCAAAGCCCGTCTTGGAGCGCTTGCGCTTGCCCTGACGGTTGAGCGTGTTGACGGACTCGACCTTGACCGAGAAGACCGCCTCGACGGCCTGCTTGATCTGGGTCTTGTTGGCACCGGGCGACACGACGAACGTGTACTTGTTCTCGTCGAGGAGCGAGTAGCTCTTCTCCGAGATGACCGGCTTCACCAGGACGTCACGGGGGTCCGTGAACGTCTTGCTCGTGATCTCTGCAGCCATCAGGCGGCGCTCCCTTCGAGCTCGCCCTCAGCAGCCACGGCCTTGGCGGACGCGGCCGGACCGGCCACGAAACGCTCGAAGGCGGCCTGGGTGAAGACCACATCGTCGGAGACGAGCACGTCGTAGGTGTTCAGCTGACCGGCGTCCAGGATGTGGACGTTCGGCAGGTTGCGGGCGCTCTTCAGACCCAGCTCGTCGGCACGCTCGACGACGAGGAGGATGTTCTTGCGCTCGGTGATCTTGCCGAACAGACCCTTGGCGGCCTTGGTCGACGGCGCCTCGGTCGCGGTCACGTCGGTGATGACGTGGATGCGGCTGTGGCGGGCCCGGTCGGTGAGCGCACCGCGCAGGGCGGCGGCGATCATCTTCTTCGGGGTCCGCTGCGAGTAGTCGCGCGGCACGGGACCGTGCACGACGCCACCGCCGGCGAACTGCGGCGCACGGGTCGAGCCCTGACGGGCGCGGCCGGTGCCCTTCTGGCGGTACGGCTTCTTGCCGCCACCGCGGACCTCGGCGCGGGTCTTGGTCTTGTGGGTGCCCTGACGGGCCGCAGCGAGCTGCGCCACGACGACCTGGTGCATCAGCGGAACGCTGACCTTCGCGTCGAAGATCTCGGCCGGCAGCTCGAGGCTGCCGGTCTTGTCGCCCGAGGGCGACAGGATGTCAATGGTGCTCATATCCTCACAGCCCCTTCGCCGCGGTGCGGACGAGGATGAGGCCGCCGTTCGGGCCCGGGATTGCGCCCTTGATCAGGAGCAGCCCCTTCTCCGCGTCAACGGCATGGATGGTCAGGTTCTGGGTGGTCACACGCTCGTGGCCCATCCGGCCGGCCATCCTCACGCCCTTGAACACGCGACCCGGGGTGGCGCAGCCACCGATCGAGCCGGGCGAACGGTGCTTGCGCTGCACACCGTGACCGGCGCCGAGGCCCCGGAAGTTGTGGCGCTTCATGACACCGGCGAAGCCCTTGCCCTTGGAGGTGCCGGTCACGTCGACCTTGACACCCGCCTCGAACAGCTCGGCGGTGATCTCCTGGCCCAGGGTGTACTCGGACGCGTCCGAGGTACGGAGCTCGACCAGGTGGCGACGGGGGGTGACACCGGCCTTGGCGAAGTGGCCCGCGAGGGGCTTGTTCACCTTGCGGGGGTCGATCTCGCCGAAGCCGATCTGGACGGCGTCGTAGCCGGCCGGGCTGTCGGCGGTGTGGACCTGGGTCACGACATTGGGCCCAGCCTTGACGACGGTCACCGGGACGACCCGGTTGTTCTCGTCCCAGACCTGGGTCATGCCGAGCTTCTCGCCCAGGATGCCCTTAATCTGCTTAGCCATCTTCGGTGCGCCTCTCAGAGCTTGATCTCGATGTCGACGCCAGCCGGCAGGTCGAGACGCATGAGCGAGTCAACCGTCTTCGGCGTGGGGTCGAGGATGTCGATCAGACGCTTGTGAGTGCGCATCTCGAAGTGCTCGCGCGAGTCCTTGTACTTGTGCGGCGAGCGGATGACGCAGTACACGTTCTTCTCAGTGGGCAGCGGCACCGGGCCTGCGACCTGCGCACCAGTACGGATCACCGTCTCGACGATCTTCTTCGCCGAGGAGTCGATGACCTCGTGGTCGTAGGCCTTGAGCCGGATGCGGATCTTCTGTCCCGCCATGGCTACTCAGTAGTCCTTCTGTCAGATTGCCGCGCGACTTCCCCTCCGACCCCCGCGCTCGGGCGTGTCGCACTCGCGCTTGCAAAAAACCGGCGAAGTACTTCGTCGGTTTCAAACTTTCGGAGTGGGGAAAGCCGGGATGAGGCCCCGCACACGCTTCCCGGAAGATTCCCGTACTTTCGCCCCGCAGCTGCCGTGGCGTAGAACTCACGCTTGACGGCCATCACGGGAACGACGAGTACATGGGACTCGCTTCCAGTCCTCCCGGCGGGAGGCGCGCAGCATCGGCACTCAACCGAGCAACTTGGACATACTGCCACATGGAGCAGCCCGGATGCCAATCGGGGCCGGTGAGGCGTACCTCACCGGCCCCGATGGGGTGGAAGCGCTGCTCAGCCCTTGCGCCAGAGCACCCAGCCGCGCTCCGCGTTGTACTTCGCGACGTGCCAGCCCGGGAGCGGCTTCTCCCAGCTGGACTCCGGCTTCGGCTCGGCTTCCTTGCCCTTGGCGTCCTTGGCGGCGTCTTCCTTGGGCTTGGGGTAGGTCAGCAGCATGGCGGTGGCCTGCTCCGGCGGGGTGTTGCCGTGCTTGACGTTGCTGGTCCAGACCCGGCCGCCGTAGACCTCGAAGGCCAGCGACATCCGGGTGCCCCAGGGGAGGTCCCAGTCCAGGATCACGCTGTCGTCCTTGCCGATGCCGGCCTCCTTGGCCAGGCCGACGGACTCGTACTTGCGGGTCTTGGAGTGCGGCTCGGCGACGTTGTCGGTGACGGCGACCGTGGCGAAGGCGGCGAAGATCGTCAGGCAGCCCACGACGGCCGCGACCACCCGGCGCCCGCCGGCCACCCGCAGCAGCAGGCAGGCGGCCAGCACGGCGAGCGCGCCGAGCGTCGTGCGGCCCATGTGCAGGCCGTCCCAGGTCGAGGCGAGGAACTGGGCGTCCGGCACGGCCCACGGGATGATCCAGACGTTGAGCTTGGAACCCGCGTACTCGGTGACCGACAGCCCGGCGACCACCAGGACCACCGCGCCGATCCCGGCCAGCCGCAGCACCGAACGCGTCCCCGCCCGGAACAGCACGGCCAGGCCGGCCACCAGGAACACCGGCACCAGCACGGCGCAGTAGCGGGCGTACACCCAGTTGTCGACGCGGTTGTCGTCCGCGAGGCCGGCGGCGGAGGCCAGCGCGGTGCCGCACAGCATGGCGACCATGCAGAAGGCCACCACCCGCTCGGCCACCGGGAACCGGCGCTGGAACACGGCCACCACGCACAGCACGAAGGCGATCGCCCCGAGGCCGTAGGTGGAGATCATGAAGTACCAGAGCTCGCCGAAGGTCCGGACGATGATCGTGCCGAGGAGCTTGCGGGTCTCCAGGTTGTCGAAGACCTTGTTGCCGACCCCGGCCCCCGGCACGTCCTTGAACTGGCTGGTGACGTAGGAGGCCAGCAGCTTGACGCCGAGGAAGGCCACCCCGAGCGCGCCGATCCCGGCCGCCGAGGAGAGCCGCGGGGCCCAGCCGAAGGCCAGCACCACGAGCAGGACCAGCGCGGTCAGCGCGACGACCACGCCGCCGCGGTCGTGGGTGGCCATCGAGTAGCCGGCCGCCAGGCTCATCGCCACCGCGTGCAGCGAGCGCCGGCGCAGCGATCCGGGCGAGAGCCAGCCGTGCATCCCGATCAGCCAGACCAGCAGGAGCACCGGGAGGACGGCGTCCGTCATGACGAACTGGGAGTAGAAGATCACCGGCGGCACCAGCGCGACGGCGGTCCCCGCCAGGAAGGCGTGCGGCCGGGCCAGGCCCAGGCGGCGCGCGGCCACGAAGGCCAGCGGGAAGACCAGCGCGTTGAGCACCGCGTTGATGCCCATGATCAGGTGGTACGCGGTCGCGGGGTTGTCGGCGATCCGCAGCGCCGGTGAGATCAGCAGCGGGTAGCCACCGGGGATGATCACACCGGTGGGCATCTCGCTGGCGGGCCGGCCGGCCAGCACCCGCGCGATCGCGAGGTAGCCGTCCTCGTCCGCGTGCACCGAGGGGTAGTAGTTGTGGATCGACAGCGACAGCCGGAACGCCGTCTGCGCGAGGTAACCGAGCAGGACGGCCGTCGGCCAGAACCAGCGGTGGGCGGCCAGGGCCCTCAGTCGGAGAAGCGCGGCCGGAGGGGCCTTCTGCTCGGCGGCCCCGGTCTCGTTCCCGTCGCCGCCCTCCTTCAATGTCTGCCCGTCGGTCGCATGGGCAGAATCGATCAGCGGCTGCACCGGGACACTTCCCTCGTTGTTGGAACCAGCACTTGTCATGTCTTTCTCACAGGTGCCCGCGAGTCGCCCACACGCACCCCCAGTCGTTGGATCGCACGGGAAGTCTGCCATGCGGCCCGATGTGGAGCCACCGTGATCATTCGGTGAATCGTGCACGTCCGAACGCCCTGGGCAACCGCCTCTCCACGTCCGCCCGCCCCTCGCCCGTCGTCCTGGACAACGCGGGGCCGGCGGGCGGGCGTTCAGCCCCGGCCCGCCGGCCGCGGTGGGTCAGCTGCTGCGGACGGCGCGACCGACCATGGCACCGGCGTGCGCGAAGTCACCCGCGCCGAGGCGCCCGGCGGCCACCATCAGCGCGTGCAGCCGGGACGACAGGTGCAGGTCGGCCGAGCGGGCCGCGGCGTTCCAGCCCTTGGCGCGCAGTTCCTTGGCGATCAGCGCGTAGTACTTCAACTCCTCGTCGAAGCGCTTGCCGTCCTTGACCCGGTTCGAGGAGTCACTGGCCTGGTGGCGGCGGTAGCGGAACACCTCGCGCTCGTCGACCAGCAGGTTGCCGCCCTCCATCAGCATGTCGACCATGAACGCCAGGTCGTGCACGGCGTCGATGTCCGGGCGGTACGGGATCTTCGACAGCGCGGACTGCCGGTAGAGGAGCGACGGGGTGTACAGCCAGTTCCCGGACAGCAGGCTCTTCACCGCGTCCTCGCCGCTGATCAGACCGGCCTTGCGGGCCGGGGCGGCGATCCGGCGCTTGACCTTGTCGCCGATGCCGAGCGACGGCACCAGGGTCCCGTCGCTGTCCATCACCTTCACGCCCGGCTGGACCGCGATCGCCTTCGGGTCGGCCTTCATCCGCTCCAGGACGACGTCCAGGTAGTCGGGCTCCAGCAGGTCGTCGGCGCCCATCATCGAGACGAACTCGCGCTCGGCCAGGGTCGACGCCTTGTAGGTGTTGCCGTTGGGGCCCAGCCGCTCCTCGTTGCGGACGTAGCGGATCCGGTCGTCGTTCAGGCCCTCGATGTACTCCAGCGCCCGGTTGCCCGGGTACTGGTCGTCCACCACGGTCAGCCGCCAGTCCTGCTGGTGCTGGGCCCGGATGCTGTCGATGGTGGCGAACAGGTACTCCGGGTCGCCGTAGTACGGGATGACGAAATCGACGCTCATGACGGCGCCGCACCTCCTGGTCCTGGATCACACTTCGGTGCCGCCCGGCCGCGGCCGTCGGGCGGGTCCAGTCAACCAGCTTCCGGCCGGTGATCACCCCGCGGTGCCGCTCCGGAGCACCGCACCACCCCCCGGCGGAACGGTCCGGGGACCCCCCGGTTCACCGGCCCCGCCGGAATCGCGGATTTCCCCGCTTCATCCGGAATCGCCGATCGGCGCGGCGAGTGTCCGCTTTGTCGGCGGATTCCCGGCATTCCGTACACATCCGGGGGCGATTTACCGCTCCTGTTAAAGTCCCCTCCGGGGCACCGGGCCCCCACCGGGTTTCGAAGGGCTCCCGAATGACCATCAGCGCACTCGACGAGCTCGAAGAGACGGGCCGGCCGCGCGCCACTCCACCTGATTCCGCCACCTCCCCGCGGCCTTCCGCCGGCCGCCCGGAATCGCGGTGGTGGCTGATCGCCGAGGGCGCGACGGGGGTCGCAGCGGCCCTGTTCGCGACGTGGCTCGCGCGTTACGTGAACGTGAACCCCATGCTGCGGATGGGCCAGGTGAGCGGGCTCGCCTCGCTCCAGCTCTTTCTGCTGCTGATGCTCGGGGCGACGCTCGCCGTGGTCATTCCGACAATGCGCCGCTGGAATCTGCTCCCGGTGCAACTCGGCGCGGCCGCAATCTCCGGACTGGCCACCGGAATTACCGCGGCGGGCATCTCGGTCGCGCTGAAGGGCACCAGCTGGCCGCTGAACGGCCAGAACGGCGACTCGGCGACCCTGCAGAACTGGGCCTACCAACTGCTCCACGGCGGCTCGGTCGACCAGACCTACCCCCCGCTCTTCCCCCACCTGCTGAGCCTGACCACCCGCTTCGTCACCGACGGCGACCCGGGCCACGCGCTCAAGCTGCTCGACCTGGTGTTCACCGCGCTGCTCGGCCCCACCGCCTACCTCGCGTGGCGGCTGCTGCTGCCCCCGCTGTGGGCGCTCGGGATCGGCGTCACCGCCGCGCTGCCGCTGCTGGACCCGTACAAGCCGTACACCTCGATGGTCCTGGTCGGCCTGCTCCCCGTGCTGGCCAAGCTGATCCAGCTGATCCAGCGCGCCCAACTGCTGCGCCGGCGCGAGGCCGTGCTGCTCGGCGCGGCCGTCGGCGGCACCCTCGGGGTGCTGTTCCTGCTCTACTCCGGCTGGTTCGTCTGGTCCGCCGCGGGGCTCGTCGTGCTCGCCCTGGTCCTGCTGGTCCGGCTGCAGCGGGTGCACGGCTTGCGCGCCCTGGGCGTCGCCGGGCTGCTGCTGGGTTCCACCGCTGGAACGTTCCTGCTGGTCTCCGGCAGCTACCTGTACCAGCTGCTCACCGCGGCCGGGGCGGCCGTCGACCGGTACTGCTACTTCGACGTCTACACCGAGCCCACCTACTTCGCGATGTCGGGCAGCGACGTGCCCGGCGCGCTGGCGTACAGCAGCTGGCCGCTGCCGGGCGAGATCGGCGGTGTCGGCCTGTTCGTGCTGCTGCTGCTCGCCGGGGCCGGCGCGGCGCTCGCGCTCGGGCCGCGCAACTCCGTCGTGCTGGCGGTGGCCGCGGCGGCGGCGAGCGCCTTCCTGATGCGCTACTGGTACGCGTCGCACATGTTCCAGAACCAGGCGATCATGCTCTACCCGCGCACCAACGCCCAGCTGCTGTACTGCTTCATCGTGCTCACCGGCCTCGCGCTCTTCCTCGGCGCGGAGCGCTACCGCAGCCGGCGGCTCAAGACCGAGCGCGCCCCCGGCCCGATGGCCGCCGTCCGCACCCCGCGCGGCGCCGTGGTGGGCGCGTTCTGCGCCCTCGGGCTGCTGTTCGGCATGGCCGCCTCCTCCACCGCGAGCACCTACATGCCGCAGGACCCGAAGCTGCGGGCCGGCTACGGCAACTTCGCCTGGGCGGCGCAGACCCTGCGCTCGCCGTCGGGCAACTGCTCGCCGTACACCACGGCCGACGCCTGCCGGAAGTCGGCGACGCCGGACGAGGTCGCGACCTACCTCGAGCAGCGGGCCGTCGAGCAGGCCCAGCAGCTGCAGCAGCAGCCGCTGAAGTCGCCCTGCTCGGACTACAACCCGTACCCGAAGGCCGGCTCCGCCTCCGGTCGGCTCACCGCCGCGATGGCCGCCCTGGTCCGCGGCTGACCACGGCCCGGTCCCCCGGTACGACGAAGCCCCTCCCGCGGGTCGGACGCGGGAGGGGCTTCGTGGTGTACGGGTCGGATCAGCGGCCGTCGAGGGCGTAGATCCGGACCGGGTCGTTCCCGCTGACCAGCCGGAACCGGGTCGGGGCGGTCTCGACCCGGTCGACCAGCTGCTTGTCCCGCCAGCCGGACGGGTCGAGCGCCAGGTACTGGGCACCCGCGCGGTGCAGGGAGGCCTCGAAGGTCTTGAGGTCGTTGTCGCCCTGGACCTGGACGAGCTTGCGCTCCATCTTCATGCCCATCAGCGGCAGCCGGATGTCCGGCCCGGTGTCCGAGAGCGCGATGACCGAGCCCTTGGGCAGCTTGCGCGCGCTGGGGAAGGTGAACCACGGCCAGACCGTGTCCTGCTGGGTGCGGGTGTTGCGCATCAGGTCGACGGCCTCGTTCACCGTGTAGTGGTGCCAGTCCGAGGCCTGCACGAAGGTGGGCTCGCTGGTCCGCCACATCGAGTTGCCGGTGGTCCCCACCAGGGCGAACCCGACGGCCACCGCGACCGCCCAACGGGCGTACCCGGCCGCTCCGGCCGGCCGCTCGCTCGTCCCGGTGACCCAGGTCAGGAACACCGCGAGGAAGACGCCGCCGAGGATCGGCAGGTAGACGGTGTAGCGCGCCCACCACGGGCCGGGGCTGGCGGCGGCCATCACCAGCATCGGCAGCAGCAGGCCCAGCAGCGGCGCCCACTGGCGGCGCACCACGAAGACGACCAGGCCCAGCAGCACGCCGGGCAACAGCACCCAGAGCCACCCGGTGCCCAGGCCGCCCAGCCGCTGGTCGTAGGAGAAGGGGTTGGCGACCGGGGTGGTCCAGGACTCCCAGAGCTGCGCCGGGACGCCGCCGGCGGACTTGATCACGCCGGGGGTGTTGTTGACCATGATCAGGTCCTGGACGGTCCCCTTGCCGGTGAACCCGAACATCGTGAACGGGTAGAAGGGGTTGTCGTACTTGATCCAGGTCCGGATGTACCAGTACGAGGACAGCAGCACCGAGGGCAGCACCATGGCCGTGCCGAGGACGACCAGCCGGCCCACCCCGTGCCGCAGGGTCACGGCGGAGCCGCCGTCGGCGGTGGCGGCGGCCGCGCGGCGGTCCGCGAGGAAGGTCACCACGACCTGGCCGATGCCCACCGCGACGACGCAGGCCATGGTCAGCAGGTTGGAGGCCTTGACGCTGGTGCCGAGGGCCAGCGCGAGGCCGGCCAGCCACAGGTGGTTGAGCCGCCCTTCGACGGCGCCCCGGCCGTTCGGCAGGGCCAGCACGAACTGGAACGCGGCCGCCGCGGTGGTCGCCGCGCCCACGTCGACGTAGGAGGTCGAGGACTGGGCGATGACGGCGGGGATGGTCAGGAAGCCGAGGCCGGCCAGCAGCGCGTGGTCCCGGCGGGCGCCGAACCGCACCGCCAGGCCGACCGCGGCGGTGAAGCCGAGCAGGAAGAAGGGCAGCCCCGCGGCCCAGGACCAGCGCAGGGTGTGGGTGAAGACGCCGGCCCAGGCCCCGAGGACCTCCTGGCCCTGCGGGTAGACGTCCGACCAGAACGCGGCCGGGGTGTGGCCGATCCGGCCCTCCTGGATCCACTGCGCCGGGCCGACCAGGTGGTACCACATGCCGTCCCACTCGCTGGGCAGCACGAACGAGCCGAGCGCGATCCGCCAGCCGTACACCGCCAGCACCAGCAGCGCCAGCACGACCACGGCCGGGTTGCGCCAGATCGACCCGCAGCGGCGGACCGCGCGCAGGACGCCGGAGACCGTCTCGCGGTGGCGGATCAGCAGGGCGGGCCGGGTGCGCACCACGACCACCTCGGCCGCACCGACCAGGACGGCCGCGGCGAGCATCGGAACCGGCTTGAGGCCGTGCACCGGAACGCCGATCAGCAGGGCCAGCCCGATCAACTGGGCCACCGACGCCATGATCCAGCCCGAGACGGCCTCAGCGGCGCGCCACGGACCGATCGCTCCGATCACATGCGCCGTGCCGACGGCCGTCGCCAAGAGAGCTGTCAACAGCCCCAGTACGCCCACGAGAGATCCTCAACCCATCCACAATGCGGCCTCATGCGGCGCTTGACAGTGACCTGGGCGACGGTACCAGAGGCATCCAAACGCTTAATCGATTACCCAACCGGAGGTAAATTGTCCGAATAGTCACCGCTCGTCCCCTGCGTAGGAGAGGCATAAGAGGGGTGCGGGGGGTGCTCGAAGGGCGTTCGAGCCGGTCTGTATCCTTGCCGTGCACGCGTGTCGCCGGGGGGCTCCCAGGGCTGCCAGGGGTCAGTGGTGCCGAGGTTTCTGCGGTACCGAGGTGACGCCCGAGTCCCCCGCACCAGGAGGCGCGCTTTCCCGCTTCTTCGTCAGAGGACAACCAGAATGGCCCAGATTCTCCGGGCGTTGCAACGGGTGGACAACCAGGTCCACCGATCGGTCCGTGAGCGGTTCGGCGACAAGCGTTCGGTTGACGTCAGCAAGGCCCTGTCCTGGACCGGCGAGCACGCCGCAGGCTGGCTCGCGCTCGGTGTCGCCGGTGCGATCGTCGACAGCGAGCGCCGCGGCAGCTGGCTGCGGGCCACCGCCGCGGTGGCCGGCGCCCACGCCGCCAGCATGGCCGTCAAGCGCGTCGTGCGCCGCCCCCGGCCGAACGGCCCGGGCATGGAGCCGCTCGTGAAGACCGCCGGGAAGCACAGCTTCCCGAGCTCGCACGCCACCTCCTCCGCCGCCGCGGTGGTCGCCTTCGCGCCGCTGCTGCCCGCGGCGACCATCGCCCCGGTCGCCGGCGCGGTGTGCTTCTCCCGCCTGGTCGTCGGTGTCCACTACATGTCCGACGTGGTCGGGGGCGCCGCGCTCGGCGCCGCCGTCGCCGCGGCCGGCCGGTCCTGGATCACCAAGGGACACCAGGCCGATGTCTGAGGCGACCCTGGATTCCCCGACCGCGACCGCGCCGGACATAACCGCAGCGCAGGAGGTCCGCGCCGCGGTCGAGGCCGACACCGCGCCCGCCGTCCGCCCGTTCCGGCTCAAGGCGCTCCCCGGCGGCCTGATCCGCAACGCCCGGCCCCGCCAGTGGGTCAAGAACGTGCTCGTCCTCGCCGCCCCCGGCGCGGCGGGCATGCTCACCCACAGCCACGTGCTGCGCCAGGTCGGCATCGTCTTCGTGCTCTTCTGCGCGGCGGCATCGGCGATCTACTTCCTCAACGACGCCATGGACGTCGAGGCGGACCGCGCCCACCCGACCAAGCGCAACCGCCCGATCGCCGCCGGCATCGTGCCGCTGCCGGTCGCCTACCTGTGCGCCGCGCTCCTCGGCGGCGGCGCCATCACCGGCGCCCTGCTGCTCTGCAACACCCCGACCGCCATCGCGCTCGGCTGCTACCTGGTGATGCAGTTCCTGTACTGCACCGGGCTCAAGCACATCCTGGTGGTCGACCTCGCCTTCGTCACCTCCGGCTTCCTGATCCGCGCCATGATCGGCGGCCTCGCCGCCGGGATCCAGCTCTCCCAGTGGTTCCTGATCACCACCGGGTTCGCCGCGCTCTTCATGGTCGCGGCCAAGCGCTACTCCGAGCTCGTCAACATGGGCGACAAGGTCGGCAGCTCGCGCAAGGTCCTCGCCGAGTACAGCGACAGCTACCTGCGCTTCGTCTGGCAGGCCTCGGCCGCCGTCACCGTGCTCAGCTACTGCCTCTGGTCCTCCGACCACACCGGCAACGCCGACACCGCGCTGCGCCAGATCACCGTGCTCCCGTTCGTCTTCGCCATCCTGCGGTACGCGATCTTCGCCGACCGCGGCGCCGCCGAGGCCCCGGAGAACGTGGTGCTGAAGGACCGTCCGCTGCTGCTGCTCGGCGCCATCTGGGCCGGGCTGTACGGCTTCTCCGTCCTGGGTACCGTCTGACATGGCCGGCCGTGAACAGCTCCGTTCCGCACTGCCGGAGCTGCTGAAGTTCGGGGTCATCGGCGGGCTCGGCTACGCCACCGACGTCGTCCTGTTCGTCCTGCTCCGCGACCCGCTCGGCCCGGTCCTCGGCAAGGTGGTCTCGCTGAGCGCCTCGACCGCGGTCGCGTTCGTCGGGAACAAGTACTGGACGTTCCGGGAGCGCCGGGCCGGCGCGCCGACCGGCGGGACCGGCCGGGAGACCGCACTGTTCCTCGTGGTCAACCTGGTGGGCGCGCTGGTCCAGCTCGGCTGCCTCGGCTTCTCGCACTACCTGCTCAAGCTGACCAGCCCCACCGCGGACCTGGTCTCCAGCAGCGTGATCGGCATGGCCCTGGCCACCGCCCTGCGGTTCTGGGGCACCAGGACCCTGGTGTTCCGCGAGGCCCGCGCCTGACCGATCCGTCCGACCGTACGAGGAAGGGCCGCACCCGACGGGTGCGGCCCTTCCTCGTACGCGCTCCCCGCCCTGCGGGGCCGCCCGGTCAGTTCTCGGAGCCGACCGGGGCGTCCAGGCGGTCGTTGTTGTGCCGGATGCCCTCGGTGATGGCCACGGTGCGGGCCAGGTCCGTGAGCTTCTTCTCCAGCGAGCGGAAGCGCAGGTAGGTGTTGAGGGTGAGGAAGCCCATCGCGATCACCATCAGGTAGAGCACCAGGTCGGTGCCGCGGCCGACGCCGAGGGCGGTGGCCAGCTTGGTCACGCCGGCCGGCCACAGGATGGCGACGACGTTGACGATCACGAACAGCGAGAAGGCGATCCGCTTCCACGCCCGGGTGTTCGCGGCGTCCCAGCGCCGGACGAACAGGAGGGCCATGGCCACCGCGGCCACGACCAGGATCAGCTGGATCCAGAGGTGATTCATCGGCGGTTACGCTCCCGCAGCGAGATGTCGAAGAGGATGTTCACGCCGTTGATCAGGGACTGGCCCTTGGCGCGCGAGTAGTCGGTGTAGAGGATGTCCACCGGCAGCTCGGCGACCCGCAGGTCCGAGCCGGCGAGGAAGGAGACGATCTCCGAAGCGTGCGCCATGCCGTTCATGGTGATCTTGATCCGGCTGGCCGCCTCGCGGTTCATCACGCGCAGACCGTTGTGCGCGTCGGTGAGCTTCAGCTTGCGGGCCGTCGGGCTGACCGCGGCGGCGGTGCGGAGCACCACCCGCTTGATCCACGGCACCTGGCCGGTCTGCTCGATGAAGCGGGAGCCGAGCACGATGTCGGCCTCGCCCTCGCGCAGCAGCGCCACCATCTTCTCGACGTCGGCGGTCTGGTGCTGGCCGTCCGCGTCGAAGGTCGCGAAGTACTCGGCGCCGTCCTGGGCCAGGGCGTACTTCAGGCCGGTCTGCAGCGCGGCGCCCTGCCCCAGGTTGACCGGGTGGCGCACCAGGTGCGCGCCGGTCGTCATGACGTGCTTGGCGGTGTCGTCGGTGCAGCCGTCGTCGATCACCACGATGTTCGGGAAGGTCTTGCGAGCCCCCTCCACGACCTCGGCGATCACCTGGCCTTCGTTGTAGGCCGGGATCACCAGCCAGACGTTGTCATACTCGGACACAGGTGCTCCATGCTTGGCGAACGGCACGGCGTCCCGTGCCTCGGGTCTGTCTGTCGGTGATGATCATGGGCGACGGCCGATCACGGTCCGGTCCCCCGCCTCAGGAGGTCCGCAGCGGCTCTGCCGCGGTCCGGTCGGCGGGTGCTGCTGCGGGCCGGGAGGGGAAGGCGCGGTACAGCGACCACAGCATCAGTACGGCACTGACCAGTGAGCCCGCCAGGTACGCGAACTCCGCGCGGAGGCCGACGGCACCCGGAGCGAGCGCGACAGCCACCAATGCTACGGAACCGGCGGTCCAACCGACCAGCTGGCGGCGGTGCTGGGCGCTCGACATCAGCGCCTGACCGAACACCGTCGCGAGGACGTAGCAGAGCGTCCCGAAGACCAACCAGACGAAGTCCAGCGGGCCGAGGACGTCCTTGGCGTTGAAGAGCAGCGGGTTGAGCTTGGAGCCGAGCACGATCACCGGCAGCCCGCCGCCGATGCACATCGCGGCCACGATCGCGGTGGTGCGGGTCAGCACCTTGCGGAACTCGGCGTGGTCGCCGGCCGCGGCGGCGCCGGAGAGCGCGGAGACCATCGAGGCCTGGAGCGCGCTGTAGGCGAACAGCGGGGCACGGGCCATCACCACCGCCTGGCCGATCGCGAAGACCAGCGCGTCGGAGGCCTCGGAGTGCTTCGGCGAGAGCAGGCGGACGCAGACCACCGTCGCGTTGACGACCAGCTGGCTGAGCATCACCGAGGCGATCAGCAGGCCGAGGCCACTGGTCAGCTGCTTCCAGGACACCTCCGGGCCGGGGGTGCGCTCGGCGAGGGTGTCGCGCAGGCCGATCAGCGAGGCGGCCAGCGGGGAGACGAAGAGGATCAGGCCGAAGACCAGCGCCGAGTGCAGGCCGACCGCCGCGGCCAGCGCGGCCAGGCCGATCCGCAGGCCGCCGTCGACCGCCAGCTGGGTGCCGTACGGGCCGAACAGCCCGAGGCCGGCCAGCGCACCGCGGGCGACCGAGCTGACCGCGAGGCCGGCCAGGCCGCCGGCCAGCGCGACCACCAGGGCGCGGTCGCCGCTGAACAGCAGGTCGGCGACCGGGCGGGCGGCGACCGCCAGCACCGCGCAGACCGCGACCAGGAGCCCCATGGCGAGCAGCAGCATCCGCCGCACCGCGGGCAGCGCGCCGTGTCCGGCGACCTTGCGGGCGGCCACCAGGCGGGTCAGTTCGAGCTCGACGGGCTGGAAGAGCCCCCACCCCACGGACATCACGATGGTCCAGAGCATCGTCACGTTGGCCTTGCCGACGGCGCTCAGGCTGTAGCCCACGAGCGCCATGTAGACGTACGCGGAAGCCCCGAGCACCACCGTGCCACCGACCACGAGCCGGGCCCCCGGGGGAAGTACCCCGAGCAGCTTGGCGATCGGGTTCTTCATCACATGACCACCGAATTCACCGGCCGGCCTTGCCACACGTCTCCGCACGAGGCCGGCCGGGCCGTGCGATTGCTGTGAATAGTAGCGGGTGGCCGTGAATGCCCGGTGCGCGTCGGCCCCCGGCGGACTCCTCGTCAGGCCCGGGGGCAGTGCGGCCCCGGGGCTGCGTCCAGAGCATGTCCGGGTCGCCCGGTACGGCGACCGGCACCCCCTGCTCCGCCCCAGCATACCGAGCGTCCCATTACCCCAAGTGGCCGAGGGGTGCAAAACGGCCGACGGCGAACGGCCGGACCCGGTGGCGGTCCGGCCGGTCCGGCCGGCGGTTCAGGAGCCGGAGGGCGGTCCGGACGGTCCGGCGGGCCCGGCGGATCCGCCGCGGAAGACCCAGACCTTCAGCAGGACGAACCGGGCCACCGTGGCCAGCCCGTTGGCGACCACCAGCCCGCCGACCTCCACCGGCCGGGAGGCGTCCGGCACCACCCGGTCGAGCAGGGCGAGCACCCCCGAGCTGAGGCCGAGCCCGATCAGGAAGGCCACCGCGCCCTGCAGCTGGTGGCGGACCATCCCCTGCGAGCCGACCACCCCGAAGGTGAAGCGCCGGTTGGCCGCCGTGTTGGCCACCGCGCTGACGGCCAGGGCGATCAGGTTGGCCGCCTGCGGGTCGGTGAACCACCGCGCGACGACGAACAGCCCCAGGTAGAAGACGGTGCTGAGGACGCCGATGACCAGGAAGGACGGCAGCTGGCGGCGGGCCCCGGGGGCGGGCCCGGCGGGCTCCTCGGTGAGCGTCACAGCCCCCGGCCCCGCTGCTCGTCGTCCTCGGCCGAGTCGTAGCCGACGAAGTAGGTCGGCCGCGCCTGCACCGCCGAGTAGATCCGGCCCACGTACTCGCCCAGCAGCCCGACGCAGATCAGCTGCACGCCGCCGAGGAAGAGCATCCCGATGAACAGCGAGGACCAGCCGGGCACCGTCGACCCGAGCGCGTACGAGACGGTGGCGTGGATCCCCAGGGCGATGCAGACCACGAAGCTGACCAGGCCGAGGCAGGTGGCCAGCCGCAGCGGGGCGGCGGAGAAGTTGGTGATGCTGTCCAGCGCGAGCCGCACCATCTTGGACAGCGGGTAGTGGGTGCCGCCGGCCACCCGCTCCTCGCGGACGTACACCACCTCGCCGCTGGGGAAGCCGAGCCACGGCACCAGCAGCCGGTAGACCGGCTGGTGCTCGGGCAGCTGCTTGAGGGCGTCCACGGCGGCGCGGCTGAGCAGCCGGAAGTCGCCGGCCTGGTTGGGCATCCGCTTGCCGACCAGCCGGCGCATCAGCCAGTAGTACGCGCCCGCCGAGCGCCGCTTGAAGGCCGTGTCGGTGGCGCGGTCCCCGCGCACCCCGTAGACCACGTCGAGGCCCTGCTGACGGGCCAGGTCGAGCATCTCCGGGATCTTCTCCGGCGGGTCCTGGAGGTCGGCGTCGATGCTGACCACGTAGTCGCCGAGCGCCCGGTGGATGCCCGCGGTGAGCGCGGCCTGGTGCCCGGAGTTGCGGGAGAAGCGGACGATGCGGAACTCGGGCCAGTCCTGCCGGATCTTCTGCATCAGCACGGGCGTGGCGTCCCGGCTGCCGTCGTCCACCCCGACGACCTCGTAGTCGACCCCCAGCCCGTCCAGGATCGGACGCAGCCGCTCGACGGTCAGCGGGAGCGCCTCCTGCTCGTTGTAGATCGGCATCACGACCGACAACAGCGGTGCCGTAGACATGCGTTGGATCCCACTTTCCGCGACGGCGGGGCTGGCTGGTGAGGCGACCATAACAGTCGGCCATGAGCTGCCCGTGAGAGGAAGTGCGCCCAGGTGAGCGCGGGGTTAGACACCGAAGACGCCGAAGGGCCCCACGCACCGCGAGGTGCGTGGGGCCCTTCGGACTGGCCTGTACGAGGCAGGCAGGTCAGAGCATCAATTACTTGATGATCTTGGTGACCTGGCCGGCGCCGACGGTGCGGCCACCCTCACGGATGGCGAACTTCAGGCCCTCCTCCATGGCGATCGGCTGGATCAGCGCGACGGTCATGGCGGTGTTGTCGCCCGGCATGACCATCTCGGTGCCCTCGGGGAGGGTCACGACGCCGGTCACGTCCGTGGTACGGAAGTAGAACTGCGGGCGGTAGTTGTTGAAGAACGGGGTGTGGCGGCCACCCTCGTCCTTCGACAGGATGTAGGACTGGGCCTCGAAGTCGGTGTGCGGGGTAACCGAACCCGGCTTGATGATGACCTGGCCGCGCTCGACGTCCTCGCGCTTGATGCCACGGAGCAGCAGACCGACGTTCTCACCGGCCTGGCCCTCGTCGAGCAGCTTGCGGAACATCTCGATGCCGGTGACCGTGGTGGTGGTCTTGGTCTCCTTGATGCCGATGATGTCGACAGTCTCGTTGACCTTGAGGATGCCACGCTCGATACGACCGGTGACGACGGTGCCACGACCGGTGATCGTGAAGACGTCCTCGATCGGCATCAGGAACGGCTGGTCCACGGCGCGGGCCGGGGTCGGGATGCTCTCGTCGACGGCGTGCATGAGGCCGAGGAGCTTCTGGCCCCACTCGGCGTCGCCCTCGAGGGCCTTCAGCGCGGAGACGCGGACGACCGGCAGGTCGTCGCCCGGGAACTCGTACTCGGAGAGCAGCTCACGGACCTCGAGCTCGACGAGCTCCAGGATCTCCTCGTCGTCCACCATGTCGGCCTTGTTCAGGGCGACGACGATGTACGGAACGCCGACCTGGCGGGCCAGGAGGACGTGCTCCTTGGTCTGCGGCATCGGGCCGTCGGTGGCGGCGACCACCAGGATGGCACCGTCCATCTGGGCGGCACCGGTGATCATGTTCTTGATGTAGTCAGCGTGACCCGGGCAGTCGACGTGGGCGTAGTGGCGCGCCTCGGTCTGGTACTCGACGTGCGCGATCGAGATGGTGATACCGCGCTGACGCTCCTCCGGGGCCTTGTCGATCTGGTCGAACGGCGTGAAGGGGTTGATCTCCGGGTACGCGTCGTGCAGCACCTTGGTGATGGCCGCGGTCAGCGTGGTCTTGCCGTGGTCGATGTGACCGATGGTGCCGATGTTGACGTGGGGCTTCGTCCGCTCGAACTTCGCCTTGGCCACTGAGTCCTCCTGAGGACAGTTCCTGTACGCCGTGCTGACGTCAGTTGGTCTTTGATACGGGCCCGGCCCGAGTGCCCGAAGCACCTCGTGCCGCCCCGTGGTTGGGGGGCCGGAGGCCCTGGGAGGATCCGGACGGATCCTCCCAGGTCACCTCCTAAGAGCCTAAGGGGTGTGAATCATCCCGAATATCGGGACGTCACTCGCCCTTGGACTTGGCGATGATCTCCTCAGCCACGGCCTTGGGGACCTCGGCGTACGAGTCGAACTGCATCGAGTAGCTCGCGCGACCAGAGGTCTTGCTGCGCAGGTCACCGACGTAGCCGAACATCTCGGAGAGGGGCACCAGCGCCGTGACGACGCGGGCACCGTGACGCTCGTCCATGGACCGGATCTGGCCACGGCGAGAGTTGATGTCGCCGATCACGTCGCCCATGTAGTCCTCGGGCGTGGTGACCTCGACGGCCATCATCGGCTCGAGGAGGACCGGCTTGGCCTTCTTCGCGCCTTCCTTGAAAGCCATCGAACCGGCGATCTTGAACGCGAGCTCGGAGGAGTCGACGTCGTGCGCCTGACCGTCGAGCAGGCTCACGCGGACACCCTGCAGCGGGTAGCCGGCGAGGATGCCGAACTCCATGGCCTCCTGGCAACCGGCGTCGACCGACGGGATGTACTCCCGCGGAACGCGGCCACCGGTGACCTTGTTGACGAACTCGTAGCCCTCGGCCTGCTCGAGCGGCTCGATCGCGATCTGCACCTTGGCGAACTGACCGGAACCACCGGTCTGCTTCTTGTGGGTGTAGTCGATGCGCTCGACGGCCTGACGGATCGTCTCGCGGTACGCGACCTGCGGCTTGCCGACGTTGGCCTCGACCTTGAACTCACGCTTCATACGGTCGACCAGCACCTCGAGGTGCAGCTCGCCCATACCCGCGATGATGGTCTGGCCGGTCTCCTCGTCCGTGTTGACCTGGAAGGACGGGTCCTCCTCGGCGAGACGCTGGATGGCGACACCCAGCTTCTCCTGGTCACCCTTGGACTTGGGCTCGATCGCGACGCGGATGACCGGGGCCGGGAAGTCCATGGACTCCAGGATGACCGGGTTCTTCTCGTCGGACAGCGTCTCACCGGTGGTGGTCTGCTTCAGGCCCATGACGGCGACGATGTCGCCGGCGCCCACCGACTCGATCTCCTCACGCTTGTTCGCGTGCATGCGGTAGATCTTGCCGATGCGCTCCTTCTTGCCCTTGACGGCGTTCAGCACCGAGGTGCCGGACTCCAGGCGGCCGGAGTAGATCCGGACGAAGGTGAGCTTGCCCAGGTGCGGGTCGGACATGATCTTGAACGCCAGCGCGGCCAGCGGCTCGTCGTCCGAAGCCTTGCGGGAGATCTTGGTCTCCGGGTCGTTCGGCTTCGTGCCCTCGACGGACTCGATGTCCAGCGGGGACGGCAGGTACTTGACGACCGCGTCGAGCAGGGGCTGAACGCCCTTGTTCTTGAAGGCGGTACCGCAGAAGATCGGGGTGAAGTCCGAGTTCAGGGTGCCCTTGCGGATCGCGTCCTGCAGCAGCTCGACCGGGATCTCCTCGCCCTCGAGGGCGAGCTCCATGATCTCGTCGCTGACGTTCGAGACCGTGTCGATCAGCGTCTCGCGGTACTCGTCCGCCTGGTCCTGCAGCTCGGCCGGGATGTCGACGATGTCGTACATCTCGCCCTTGGCGGCCTCGGCCGACCAGATCAGGGCCTTCATGCGGACCAGGTCGACAACGCCCTGGAAGTCCGCCTCGGCACCGATCGGGAGCTGCATCACCAGCGGGGTGGCGCCGAGGCGCTCCACGATGGTGTCGACGCAGAAGAAGAAGTTCGCGCCCGTGCGGTCCAGCTTGTTGATGAAGCAGATGCGCGGGACGCCGTAGCGGTCAGCCTGCCGCCACACGGTCTCGGACTGGGGCTCGACACCGGCGACACCGTCGAACACCGTCACGGCGCCGTCGAGGACGCGCAGCGAACGCTCCACCTCGACGGTGAAGTCGACGTGACCCGGGGTGTCGATGATGTTGATGGTGTGATCGGCATCGTCGACGGTCCAGTGACAGGTCGTCGCGGCCGACGTGATCGTGATGCCGCGCTCCTGCTCCTGCTCCATCCAGTCCATGGTGGCAGCGCCATCGTGGACCTCACCGATCTTGTACGACACACCGGTGTAGAACAGGATCCGCTCGGTGGTGGTGGTCTTGCCCGCGTCGATGTGCGCCATGATCCCGATGTTGCGGACCTTGGCGAGGTCAAGGGAGGTTGCAGCCATGGTGGCTCGTTCTCTCTCTGTCTAGTGACGGGGTAGGGACTACCAGCGGTAGTGCGCGAAGGCCTTGTTGGACTCGGCCATCTTGTGGGTGTCCTCGCGACGCTTCACGGAAGCGCCCAGGCCGTTGCTGGCGTCGAGGATCTCGTTCATCAGGCGCTCGGTCATGGTCTTCTCGCGACGGGCGCGGGAGTACCCGACCATCCAGCGCAGCGCCAGGGTGCTGGCGCGGCCCGGACGGACCTCGACCGGAACCTGGTAGGTCGCGCCACCGACACGGCGGGACTTGACCTCGAGGGCCGGCTTGACGTTCTCCAGCGCACGCTTCAGCGTCACGACCGGGTCCGAGCCGGTCTTCTCACGGACGCCCTCGAGGGCGCCGTAGACGATCCGCTCGGCGGTGGAGCGCTTGCCGTGCAGCAGGATCTTGTTGACCAGCTGGGTGACGACAGGGGAGCCGTAGACCGGGTCGATGATGACCGGGCGCTTCGGGGCGGGGCCCTTACGAGGCATTCTTACTTCTCCTTCTTGGCGCCGTAGCGGCTGCGAGCCTGCTTGCGGTTCTTGACACCCTGGGTGTCGAGCGAACCGCGGATGATCTTGTAGCGGACACCAGGAAGGTCCTTCACACGACCACCGCGCACCAGCACGATGGAGTGCTCCTGCAGGTTGTGGCCCTCGCCCGGGATGTAAGCGGTGACCTCGATCCCGCTGGTGAGGCGCACACGGGCGACCTTGCGAAGCGCCGAGTTCGGCTTCTTCGGGGTGGTCGTGTACACACGCGTGCAGACCCCACGACGCTGCGGGGAGCCCTTCAGCGCGGGAGTCTTGTTCTTCTCGACCTTGTCCTGCCGGCCCTTTCGGACCAGCTGCTGGATCGTAGGCACCGTTTCTCCGTTTTCTGTGTGCCAAGGCTTGGTGGAACTAACCTGCGGTGTCTCCCTTGCACACAACCCCGTGGTCGACCCACGCGGTCGGGTGTGTTGGGCTTCTTCCGACACGGAATCCCATGGCTGATGTACAGCGACGGCGCTCTCCGCGCGGCGCGCTTTGGGGCGCTCCGACTCGGCGCGGCGGCCGGTGTGCATGCACGCACAAGGACCCGGGGACACCCCAGGCACAAGGTCAGAGCGTACCTAGCGCATGGGGCTCGGTCAAAACAAATGCAACGCCGCAGGTCGCGGCCTTCGGCCGGGTGTCGCCCCGGTGTCCCGTGCGCGACCGGCCGGTGTCGGGCCGCCTTCCACCCGCTCTACCACAGTCGACGGGCACCCGCCAGCGGGGCGGTCGGGGCGGTCTAGGCGACGGCCAGCAGGAAGAGCAGCAGCCAGAAGGCGCCGCCCAGGTAGCCGAGCACCAGCCCCAGCACGGCCGCCCAGTCCCCGTCCAGGTTGCGCTCACGGATCTGCTGGCGGGCGAGGTGGCCGGTGATCACCGCGGGCACCACCGGCAGCATCAGGAAGCCGGTCAGGCTGCACACCAGGGAGACCACCGCCAGCGCGCTGGTGGGCCGGGCCTGCGGCATCGGCGGCGGCACCAGGAAGGTCGCCGGGACGGGCTGCGCGGCCTGCAACGGCGCCGGCATCGGCCCGGACGGCAGGTCGGCCACCAGGGTGGCCAGCTGGCCGTAGGTCTGGGCGGCGGCGGCCGCCTCGTGCCGCTGCTCGTACTCCTGCGCGGACAGCCGGCCCTCGGCGAAGGCGGCCTTCAGCACGTCGATCGTGCGGTCCCGGTCCGCGTGCCCGGCGCGCATCCCGACCTGGCCGACCGCCTGCGGGGCGGGCGCCCACGCCGGTTGCCGCTGCGGGTCCTGGTCGCCCCACCGCTGAACGGACATCCGCCACCTCCCGGGCGCCGCGGCACCCCCGCGCGCTCACTGGTCCTCATAGTGCAGGACGAACCGGGGAACTGAGTAGTTGCCGGATCGGACCGGCAGCTCTCGGAAGCCCGTCACCCGGCGGCGCGCCTCACCCGTTCGGCGGACAGCCTCAGGGGATGCTCAAAGCGGGCGACAGCCCGTTCGGCCGGTGCCAGTCTGGGATCCGGAGCAACCCCGCCACCCCACATCTACCCACGAGCACAGCCACCCACGAGCACAGACAGAAGGCCGCCATGCAGGCGTCAGTACCGTCGCCCTCCGAACCGACCCCCGTCGGCCGGCCCGGACCGGACACCCCGTCCGCCGTCAGCATCCAGGGGCTGTGGAAGCACTTCGGCACCCAGGCCGCGGTCGCCGGGCTCAGCCTGGAGCTGCCCGCGGGTGCGTTCATCGGCCTGGTCGGGCCGAACGGCGCGGGCAAGACCACCACGCTGTCCATGGTCACCGGCCTGCTCCGGCCCGACCAGGGCAGCGTGCTGGTGCACGGCACCGACGTGTGGGCCGACCCGGTCACGGTCAAGGCCCGGATCGGCATCCTGCCCGAGGGCCTGCGGATGTTCGAGCGGCTCAGCGGGCGCGAACTGCTCCAGTACACCGGCCGGCTGCGTGGCCTGCCCGCCGCCGAGGTGGACCGCCGCGCCGAGGAGCTGCTGGCCGTCCTGGACCTCGGCCGGGACGCCGACAAGCTGGTCGCCGACTACTCCACCGGCATGCGCAAGAAGATCGGCCTGGCCGCCGCGCTGCT
The DNA here is from genome assembly GCF_042884005.1 of Kitasatospora sp. NPDC058162. Lineage (NCBI taxonomy): Bacteria > Bacillati > Actinomycetota > Actinomycetes > Kitasatosporales > Streptomycetaceae > Kitasatospora > Kitasatospora sp. NPDC058162. The sequence continues at coordinate 328,616 of NZ_JBHVUS010000005.1, read as the reverse complement.
GCACAACCCCGACGTGCTGTTCCTGGACGAACCCTTCGAGGGCGTCGACCCGGTCTCCGCCCAGACCATCCGCGGCGTGCTCAAGCGGTACGCGGCGGCCGGCTCCACCGTGGTCTTCTCCAGCCACGTGATGGAGCTGGTCGAGCAGCTCTGCGACTGGGTCGCCGTGGTCAACGCGGGCCGGGTGATCGCCCACGGCCCGCTGGACTCCGTCCGCGGCGGGCGCAGCCTGCACGAGGCCTTCCTGGAGCTGATCGGCGTCCGCGAGGACGACGGCCAGGCCCTCGGCTGGCTCGGCGGCGGGAGCGCCCAGTGACCAGCGCCGTACCCGACGAACGGACGGTGGTCCGCGGCCTGGTCGCACTCAAGCTGCGGCTGCTGCGCAACGGGCTGCGCCGCAGCCGGGGCCGGGCGGCCGTGTACGTCATCGGCGGCGTCCTCGGACTGGCCTTCGCGGGCCTCACGGCCTTCGGCATGGCGATGCTCAACGGGCGCTACGAGGGCTCCGGGAACACCGGGGTGATGCTGCTCGGCGTGCTCACCCTGGGCTGGGCCGCGCTGCCGCTGTTCCTGTTCTCCAGCGACGAGAGCGCCGACCCGACCCGGCTCACCATGCTGCCGCTGCGGCCCGGCCCGCTGCTGCGCGGCTCCCTGCTGGCCTCGCTGATCGGCCCCGGTCCGCTGATCAGCCTGGTGCTGGTGACCGGCGCGGTGCTGTCCGGCGCCACCGGCGGCGCCTCGGCCGCCACCGCCGTGGTCGCCGTGCCGCTCGCCCTGCTCTGCCTGGTCACGCTGTCCCGGGCGGTCGCGGCCGGGAACGCCCGGATGCTCTCCAGCCGGCGCGGCAAGGACTTCGCGATCTTCGGCGGACTGGCCTTCGCCCTGCTCGTCCAGGTCGCCAACGTCGGCTCGCAGAGCATCTTCGGCCGGCAGCACGACAAGGACATCGACCTCAGCCCGCTCAAGCCGATCGCCGCGGTACTGCGCTGGATCCCGCCGATCAGCGCCGCGGACGCCCCCCGCAGCGTCGGCGCGGGCGAGTACGGGGCGGCGCTGCTCCAGCTCGCCGCGGCCGGCGCGCTGCTCGTCCTGCTGCTGCGCTGGTGGCGCGGCAGCCTCCAGGAGCTGATGGTCACCGCCGACTCCTCCACCCTGGAGGTGGCCCGCGGGGTGCAGAGCACCCGCGGCTGGCGGTTCCTGCCCGAGGGCCGCACCGGCGCGGTGATGCAGCGCCACCTGCGGTACGCCTGGCGCGAGCCGCGGGCCAAGGCCGCGTTGTTCACCAGCGTCGGGATGACGCTGGTGATCTGCGTGCTGTCGATCGTCCAGGGCTGGTCGAGCGTCTACCTGCTGGCGATGACCGGGACCTTCCTCGGACTGCAGATGCTCAACCTGTTCGGCATGGACGGCTCGGCGTTCTGGATGGTCGCCGCCACCCTGCGCACCCCCGCCGACGCCCGGGACGAGCTGCGCGGCCGGGCGTACGCGGTGCTGTCGTACGCCGTCCCGGTCACCGCGGTGCTCGGGCTGGTGCTGGCCGCCGTCACCGGCGACTGGGCCGGGCTGCCGTCCGCGCTCGGCCTCGCGCTGGCGGTGCTCGGCAGCGGCATCGCACTCGGCTCGGTGTTCAGCGTGCTCGCGCCGTACACCATGCCGGCCGACAGCAACCCGATGCGCAACGCCGCCCCCGGGCAGGGCGGGCTGATCCTGCTCAACCAGTTCGGCTCGATGCTCGGCGTCGCGGTGCTCGCGCTGCCGGTCGGCGGCTACCTGCTCTGGGCGCTGAGCTCGGACGGGCCGACCTGGCCGCTGCTGCTGCTCGGCCCGCTCTACGGCGCCCTGATCGCCACCCTCGGCATCCGGGTGGCGGCGCCCCGGCTGCTGGAGCGTGTGCCGGAGATCATGGCCAAGGCCATCGAGCGGTAGCTCGGTCGGCCCGGCCCCTCCGGCATCATGGGCCGGAGGGGCCGGGTCGTCGAGGAGAGCAGGGACACACCGTGGGCAAGCGCGCGCAGCAGGGCGACGGGAACGCCGGGCCGCTGCTGGAGCAGGCGGTGCGCCCGGTGCTCACCGCCCCGGAGGAGGGGCTGGACCTCGCCCTGGACACCGGGGCCTCGCTGCTGGCCGCCTCGGCCGGGCAGTGGCCGGCGGTCAGCCGGGCGGTGCTCGGGTACGCGGACACCGCGGTGGGCCGCTGCTGGTCCGCCGGGTGGCGCCCGGCCGACCTGGTGCGGGTGGTGCGGCGCGGGCTCAAGCCCGTCCACCTGGCGCTCGCGGTGGACCTGATCGCCGCCGAGGGCCGCCGCCACCCCGCCGCGAGCCTGGACCGGCGCTGGCACGAGCAGCTGCGCGAGCTGGAGGCCGAGGTCTGGTGGCCCGCCGACGAGCAGTACCTGGGCGCCTTCGCCCACCGCCACCGGCTGGACCGCTTCGCGCTCGCCACCGCCCTCCTGGAGCTGCTGCGCAGCTGGGGCCGGCTGCCCCCGATCGCCCCGGTCGGCCCCGCCCCGGGACAGTCCGGCCAGGCCGGGCCGGTTCGGCGCCCTACCGGACCAGTGACCGGCGAGCCGCGGATGCTGGCCCGGATCCGGGCGCTGCTGGCCAAGGCCGAGTCCACCGAGTTCCCGGAGGAGGCCGAGGCGCTGACCGCCAAGGCCCAGCAGCTGATGGCCCAGCACAGCATCGACGACGCGCTGCTGGCCGCCGCCGGGGCGGACCGGAACACCCCGGCGGCGCTGCGGATCGGCGTGGACAACCCGTACGAGGGACCCAAGACGATGCTGCTGGACGCCGTCGCGGCGGCCAACCGGTGCCGGGTGGTGTGGGCGAAGGAGTTCGGCTTCTGCACCGTGATCGGCTTCGACGGGGACCTGGACGGCGTCGAGCTGCTCTACACCTCGCTGCTGGTGCAGGCCACCCACGCGCTGAACAAGGCCGGCTCCGGCAAGGACTCGCGCAGCAAGGCCTTCCGGCAGTCCTTCCTGGTCGCCTACGCGGCGCGGATCCGCGAGCGGCTGACCGCCGCCACCGAGCGGGCCACCAGCGACGCCGCGGCCGGCCGCCACCTGCGCGAGGACGGCACCGAGGAGCAGCTGCTGCCGGACGAGCGGCTGCTGCCCGCGCTGGCCGCCCGCTCGGCGGCGGTGGACGACGAGGTCGGCCGGCTGTTCCCGAAGCTGGTCTCCCAGCGGGTCCGGGTCAGCGACGGCGAGGGCTGGGCGGCCGGGCGGGCCGCGGCCGACCGCGCCGCGCTGCACGGGCGGGGCGAGATCCACAACTGACGGCCCGCCTGATAGAAACGACCCGCCACGAACGAAGGGGGATTCGACGTGACGGAGTCGGCGGCGGAGTCGGGATACCGGGACCGGGTGCGCGGTGCGCTGCTCGGCGGCGCGATCGGCGACGCATTGGGCTGGCCGGTGGAGTTCCAGCAACTCCACCAGATCCGGGACCGGTTCGGTCCGCAGGGCGTGACCGCGCTGCCGTCCCGGAGCGCCGGGCCGGTGGAGGTCACCGACGACACCCAGATGACGCTGTTCACCGCCGAGGGCCTGATCCGCGGCTTCGTCCGCGGCTGGTCGGGCGGCGGCGGCTCGGTGCCGGAGGCCGTGCACGGCGCCTACCGGCGCTGGCTGCGGACCCAGTACCAGCCCGAGCCGGACACCGAGCCGCAGCCGCGCCCGTACGACGGCTGGCTGCTCGGCCGGCCGTTCCTGTACGCGCGGCGGGCGCCGGGCAACGCCTGCCTGAGCGGGGTGTCCGAGCACCCGGTGTTCGAGGCGCCGGCCCCGCTCGGCAGTCCCGGGCCGATCAACCCCGGTTCCAAGGGCTGCGGTTCGGTGATGCGCGCGGCGCCGTTCGGGCTCGCCCGGCTCGGCGTCGAGCAGTCCTTCGGGCTGGCCGTGCAGTGCGCCCAGCTCACCCACGGGCACCCGACCGGCTACCTGGCGGCGGGCGCCTTCGCGGCGCTGATCGAGCGGCTGGCGGCCGGGACGGAGCCGTGGGCGGCGGTCGGCGAGACGGTGGAGCAGATCCGCGAGCTGCCGAAGTCCAAGGAGACCGTCCAGGCGCTGGCCCGGGCGGTGCGGCTGGCCCAGGAGGCCGAGCCCTCGGCGGACACCGTGGAGCGGGTCGGGCTCGGCTGGATCGCCGAGGAGTGCCTGGCCATCGCGGTGTACTCGCTGCTGGCGGCCACCCTCGACCCCGACCCGGTGCGCACCGCGCTACTGCTGTCGGTCAACCACTCCGGGGACAGCGACTCCACCGGCGCGGTCTGCGGCAACCTGGTCGGGGCCGCGTACGGCGCCTCGGCGCTGCCCGCCGACTGGGCGGCGGCGGTCGAGGGGCGGGCCGAGCTGCTGACGGTCGCGGACGACCTGCTGGTGCTGTTCGGCAGCCGCGACCCGGGCCACCCGGCGCTCGGCGGGCGCTACCCGGCCTGGTAGCCGGACCCGCCTCGGTTCGCCCCTCGGTTCGCCCCTCGGTTCACCCCTCAGTTCGCCTGCGGGTCGGCGACCTGGCCGAGGAACAGCGGCCGCCCGGTGGCGGTGTCCCGGATCAGGAACAGGAACGGCCGGTCGATGTGCAGCCGGACGGGCTTGTCCGGGGCGGGCGCCGCCGCGACGCCCACCCCGACGCCGCTGCCGGCCGCCGCGACCGTGCCCTCCTCGTCGACCTGGACGGTGGCCTTCTGCACCACCGTGCTGACGGCGAGCGGGTCCTTGGCGACGCCGCCGAGGTCGGCGTGGTCGAAGGCCGAGTGGACGCCGAGCGAGCGCAGCGCGGGGCTCAGCTCGTTCGAGGTGTCGAACCGGAAGCGCGGCAGCTGGAGGTCGACGGGCCGTTCGGCGAGGGCGCCGAGGATCCGGTCGAGCTGGGGCTGGTCCAGGCCCTTGGTGAAGGCGGCGAAGCCGCCTTGCGCGGGGACGATCAGGTCCATCGCCAGGTTTCCGCCCTGGTACGGGAGTTCGACGGCCTGCCAGGGCTCCCCGACGATCCCGCCGGAGCCGTCCGCGTACTTGAACTCGCCGGTCTGGCCCATCGACGGGACGGCCGGGGCGGACCCGTCGAGCTTGTGGAACGGGCGGTCCGCGGTCTGCCCGGGCTTGAACGCGGAGGCCCACTTCGCCTTGAGGTAGAGCGCGTCGGTGAGGACCAGCCGGGTGTCCCCGTTGATCGCGCCCGCTGCGAAGAGGTCCTTGATCCGCCCCTCGGTGGCCTTCTCCACGGCCGCGTTGACGGCCTGGCGGGAGCCGTCGGGGTCCTTCTTGAAGTCGGTGGTGTGCACTCCGGCGTCGAAGGCGGTGGCGAGGGCGGCCAGGTAGTCGGGCTCGACCGGGAAGCCCTGCTGCGTCCAGACCTGGTCGCTCTGGCGCAGGGTGAGCCCGTCGGTGGCCGGGACGGGCCGGTTCAGCGCGCCGGTGGCGAGGGCGTACTGCTTCGGGTCGAGGTCGGTGTGCAGGGCCTTGGCGAGTTCCTCGGCGGTCGCCCCGCGCGCGCCGGGCAGCAGCATGGCGAGCACGGTGGACAGCCCGGACGGGGAGACCACCAGGTTGTGTCCGGCGGCGTCCGGCGGCGCGGTGAGGGCGTGCAGGAGGTCCAGGCCGAAGGCGTCGGTGGCCTTGGCGGTGGCGGCCACCGCGGCCGGGTCGACGGCGGGCCGGCTCGCCGGTGCGGAGGCCCGCAGCTCCCCGGTGGCGGCGGCGCCGCCGGTGCTGGCGCAGCCGCTGACCAGCGGGGTGGCGAGCGCGGCGGCGAGGAGCAGCGCCGCGGGGCGGCGGGGTGGGCGACGACGGGTTCCGCTGCTGCTGTTCGTCATGGCCCTTCGACGCGGCACCCCGCCGGCCGGTTCCGGCTCGGTGCCGGCTCAGTCCCAGAGCGCGCCGAACTCCAGCAGCTCGTCCCGGTACTCGATCCGCTCCACCCACTCCGCCGGCCAGACCGCCTCGCCGTGGTGGGCGCCGGCGAAGGCGCCGGTCAGGCAGGCGAGCGAGTCGGAGTCGCCGCTGGAGTAGGCGGCCCGGCGGACGGCCGCCACCGGGTCGTCGGGCATCAGCAGGAAGCAGAGCAGGCCGGTGCCGAAGGCCTCCTCGGCGACCCAGCCCTCGCCGGTGGCCAGGCAGGGGTCGGCCTCCACGTCGGGTGCGGCGAGGGCGGCGTCCAGCTGGTCGAGGACCTTGAGGCAGTCGTCCCAGCCGCGGGCGAGGACGGTCTGCGGGGAGGCGCCGTACCAGCGGGCGGCGAGGTCGCCGAGCCAGAACTCGTCGTACCGCTCGCGGCTCGCCAGCGCGTACGCCCGCAGCACGGCGGGCAGTCCGGCGGGCGGGACGCCCTCGGCGAGCTTGCGGACGGCGTACGCGGTGAGGTCGCTCGCGGCGAGCGCGGTCGGGTGGCCGTGGGTGAGCGCGGACTGCAGTTGGGCGGCGCCGGAGAGCTGCCGGGCGTCCAGTTCGCGGATCAGCCCGATCGGGGCGACCCGCATGTTGGCGCCGCAGCCCTTGGAGCCCACGTCGCTGGCCTGCTGCCAGCGGTACTTGTCGTGGCTGAGCCGCTCGCAGGCGCGCAGGCAGGTCATCCCGGGGGCGCGGTTGTTCGACGGGGAGCGCCACCAGTCGACGAACTCCTCGCGGACCGGGCGCTCCAGCCGCAGCGGCGTCAGTGGGCCGCGGGCCAGGGCGGTGCGCAGGCCGCGGGCGAGGGCGAGCGTCATCTGGGTGTCGTCGGTGACCAGCGCCTTCTGCGGCAGCGGGAGCCGCCGCCAGTCCGGGTGGTCGGCGGCGATCCGCTCGACGTCCTGGAACTCGGTCAGCCGGCCCATCGCGTCGCCGATCGCCAACCCCAGCAGTGCCCCCGTCGCCTTGCCCACGGCCTTCTCCCCCGCTTCCCGTCACACTTCGACCAACAGCTCCTTGAGCCCGCGGATCACGTAGCCCGGGTTCCACTCGGGCTCGCGGACCAGCCGCAGGCCCGGGGCCCGGCGCAGCAGCGTGCCGTAGGACTCGGTGAGCTCCAGTCTGGCAAGGGGCGCGCCCAGACAGAAGTGGATTCCGGCGCCGAAGGTGACGTGCGGGTTCTCGGTGCGGCCGAGGTCGAGGCGGTCGGGGTCGGCGAAGCGCTCCGGGTCGCGGTTGGCGGAGCCGAAGAGCAGGGCGATCTCGGCGCCGCGCGGGACGGTGACGCCGCGGACCTCGATGTCCTCCAGCACCCAGCGCTCAAACATCTGCAGCGGGGTGTCCCAGCGCATCAGTTCCTCGACGGCGGTGGGCAGCAGTTCGTCCACCGAGCCGCGCAGCCGGGCGAGTTCCGCGGGGTGGCGGAACAGCGCCCACCAGCCGTTGCCGGTGGTGTTGACGGTCGCCTCGTGGCCGGCGTTGAGCAGCAGCACGCAGGTGGAGACCATCTCCTGCTCGCTGAGCGCGTCGGAGCCCTCCTGGGCCTGGATGAGCGCGCTGATCAGGTCCGTCCCCGGGTTCCCCCGGCGCTCGCGGATCAGGCCGCGCAGGTAGTCCGAGAACTCGATGCTCGCGGTGACGGCCCGGCGGGCGGTCTCCTCGCTCGGGTTGAGCTCGAACATCCCGGTGATGTCGGCGGACCAGGGGCGCAGCAGGTGCCGGTCGCTCTCCGGGACGCCGAGCATCTCGGCGATCACGGCGACCGGCAGCGGCTCGGCGACGGCGGCGATCAGGTCGCCGCCGCCGGCCGCGAGCAGCCCGTCGACGAGTTCCCCGGCCAGCCGCCGGACGGTCGGCCGCAGGCCCTCGACCATGCGCGGGGTGAAGGCCTTGGAGACCAGCCGGCGGATCCGGGTGTGGTCGGGGGCCTCCAGGTCGAGCAGCCCGTGGTCGTTGAGGGTGTGGAAGGGCTCGTGCGCCGGGTCGGGCTCGGGGCGGCCGAACTCCTGGTGGCTGAACCGGTGGGTGTAGGTGCGGCCGAGCCGCCGGTCGCGCAGCAGGGCGCTGACGTCCTCGTGGCGCGAGACGAGCCACTGGTTCGTCGGCTCGAAGTACGTGACCGGCGCGTGCTCGCGCAGCTCGGCGTACGCGTCGTAAGGGTGGGCCACGAACTCCGTCGACCAGGGGTCGAACTTCGCCGTCGTCGTCATCGGTCGATCACTCCAGGCCGTGAGGGGAAGCCGGGACGATCATCGTACGCAGGCGGTACGTCCGTAAAGGGTCCTTACGCCCCTTCCCGCACCAGCCTGCGCACCAGCTCCGGCAGCGCCACCGAGATCGGCTCCCGGACCACCTCGGCCGCGGCCTCGTCGAACGGCGTCGGTTCGCCGTTCACCACCACCAGCCGGGCACCGGACTCCAGCGCGATCTGCGGCAACGAGGCCACCGGGTAGACCTGGAGGCTGGTGCCCACCGCGATGAACAGGTCGCAGGCCTTGGCGATGGCGTCGGCCTGCTGGAGCACCACCGGGTCCAGCGCCTCCCCGAACATCACCGTCCGCGGCCGCAGGATCCCGCCGCACTCCCGGCAGGCCGGGTCCGGCTCCCCGGCCCCGACCCGGGCCAGCGCGTCCGCCATCGGGCCGACCGCCCGGCAGCCGACGCACTGCACCTCCGTCGCGGTGCCGTGCAGTTCGAGCACCTTGCGGGCGGGCAGCCCGGACCGCTGGTGCAGCCCGTCCACGTTCTGGGTGAGCACCCGGACCGGGAGCCCGGAACGCTCCAGCTCGACCAGCGCCCGGTGCCCGGCGTTCGGCTCGGCCGCCAGTGCGCCGGCCTCCCCGCGCATCACCCAGGCCGCTCGGCGGACCTCCGGATCCGCGAGGTAGGGCCCGAGGGTGACCATCCGCTGCGCCGACGGGTCATTGCGCCAAAGCCCTTGCGGGCCGCGGTAGTCGGGGATGCCGGAGTCGGTCGAGATGCCCGCGCCGGTGAGCACGGCGATCAGGGGGCGCTTCTGGTTCATGCCCCGGACGGTACGGGCGCCGGGCCGCCCGGGCCACCGAAAATCCGGGTGCGCCCGGCCAACTCCCGCCGCACACTGGGCCGGTCACACACCGTCCTTGAAGGAGCCCCGTGCAGGGAGCAGTCAGCGTCTCGCCCGCCCAGATCCCCGAGCTGCTGCTCGGCCTGGCCACCGTCCGCCCGGTGTTCCTCTGGGGCGCACCCGGCATCGGGAAGTCCTCCCTGGTCAGGGCGTTCGCCGAGTCGCTCGGCCTGGAGTGCGTGAGCCTGGTCGGCACCCAGCTCGCCCCGGAGGACCTGATCGGCGTCCCCCAGCTCACCCCCGAGGGCCGCTCCCGGTTCTGCCCGCCCGAGCAGATCGCCCGCGACGAGCCGTACTGCCTGTTCCTGGACGAGCTCAACGCGGCCTCGCCGGACGTCCAGAAGGCCTTCTACTCGCTGATCCTGGACCGCCGGATCGGCTCCTACGAACTGCCGCCCGGCTCGATCGTGATCGGCGCCGGGAACCGCGCCACCGACGGCGCGCTCGCCCGCCCGATGGCCTCCGCGCTGGTCAACCGCATGGTCCACGTCCACCTGCGGGCCAGCGCCGAGGACTGGCTGCGCTGGGCCGCCGGCGCCGACATCCACCCCTGGATCCTGGACCACCTCACCGACCGGCCCGACCACCTGTGGTCCGCCCCGCCCAAGACCGAGGAGCCGTTCTCCACCCCGCGCGCCTGGCACATGCTCTCCGACGCGCTGCACTCCTTCGGCCCGACCCTGGACGAGGAGACCCTCAAGGTGGTCGCGTACGGGCTGCTCACCCCGCAGCACGCGATCGCCTTCTGCGGCTACGCGAAGATCGTCCGCAACTCCTACGGCCTGGACGCGATCCTCAAGGGCGACGCCCGCTGGCCGCACCGGCTGGAGGACCGCGACCTGCTCTACTACCTGGCCGACGCCTTCCGCGGCCGGCTGGTCAAGGAGCTGCCCGCCAGCAAGGAGCACGCCTCCGGGGCGCAGCGGCAGACCGCCTTCCGGGCCAAGTCGCTGCTGGTGCAGCTGGCCGAGATCTCGGTGGAGGTCGCCCAGACGGTGATCGCCGACGGCTCGGACGGCAACCCCGTGCTGCCCCCCTGGTTCCTGATCGAGGCCGCCCGCGACATGCCCCGGCTGGTCGAGGCCCGCCGGTGAAGCGCGGCCCGGCCGACCGCAAGAAGCCCGACCCGGGCGCCGAGGCCTTCGCCGAGGGCCTCCGACTGCTGCGCGCCAACCCGGCCTTCGCCGCCCTGCGCGCCGACGTCTGCCGCAGCGAGGACTGCACCACCGCCCCGCCGGACGGCTGGGCGGTGGTGGACTCCAACGGCACCCTGCACGTCAACCCGCGGCGCCGGGCCGAACCCGCGGAGTGGGCCTGGGTGCTGGCGCACGGCCTGCTGCACCTCGGCTTCGGCCACCTCCCGGGCGCCCGCAGCGCCCGGCCCCAGCCCGACCCGTACCAGGCGGCCGCCCGGTGCGCCGTGGTCAACCGCTTCCTCGCCACCTTCCCGGTCGGCCGCGCCCCGGTCACCCTCCCCCAGGAGTACCCGGGCGGCGACGAGGAGGAGCTGGCCGAGCGCTGGCGCCGCGACGGCCTGCCCCCGGCCGAGACCGTCGGCACGGCCGGCACCGCCGAGCGCGACCAGCTGCTGGTCGAGTGGCACGGCCACGGCCAGGCCCGCGAGGACTGGCCGGCCGCCTTCGCGGCCGCCCTCACCCGCACCATGTCCGCCGCGATGGACCGGGCCGGCGGCCGGATCGACGCCGCCACCGGCGAGCGGCTGCCCGAGCGGCCCTGGAACCGGGCGCTCAACTGGTTCGTCTCCTCGTACCCCCTGCTCGGCGGCATCGCGGCCGGCCTCACCGTGGTGGCCGACGCCGAACTCACCCGGGCCCACGACATCGCCGTCGCCGCCGTCAACGCCGAGGCCGCCGAGATCTACATCAACCCGCTGCGCCGCTACTCCGACGAGGAGTGGCGGTTCATCCTCGGCCACGAGATCCTGCACGCCGCCCTGCGGCACGGCGAGCGCCGCGGCGGCCGCGACCCGTTCCTGTTCAACGTCGCCGCCGACTACGTCATCAACGGCTGGCTGCTGGAGATGGACGTCGGCGAGATGCCCGACGGGCTGCTGCACGACCCGCAGTTGAAGGGGCTGTCGGCCGAGGAGGTGTACGACCGGATCGCCCGCGACCAGCGCCGGATCCGCCGCCTCGCCACCCTGGCCGGGAAGAACCGCCCGGACCTCCTCGGCGAACCGCTCGGGCCGCCCCGGGACTACGTCGACCTGGACGACTTCTACCGGCGCGGCCTCCAGCAGGGCTTCGAGCTGCACGGCCGCGAACGCGGGCTGCTCCCGGCCGGGTTGGTCGAGGAGATCCGCGCCCTGGCCCACCCGCCGCTCCCCTGGGACGCCCAACTGGCCCGCTGGTTCGACGAGTTCGTGCCGAGCCCGGAGCCGGTGCGGAGCTACTCCCGCCCGGCCCGTCGGCAGTCCGCCACCCCGGACATCCCCCGGGCCGGCCGCTACCGCCCCGAGGAGGAGGTGCCGCGCTGCACCTTCGGCGTCCTCCTGGACACCTCGGGCTCGATGGACCGGACCCTGCTCGGCAAGGCGCTCGGCGCGATCGCCTCCTACGCCGCCGCCCGGGACGTCCCGGCCGCCCGGGTGGTGCACTGCGACGCCGCCCCGCACGACGCCGGGTACCTGCCGGTCGAGGAAATCGCCGGCCGGCTCCGGGTGCACGGGCGCGGCGGCACCGTCCTCCAGCCGGGCATCGACCTGCTGGAGCGGGCCGAGGACTTCCCGCCCGGGGCGCCCGTCCTGGTGATCACCGACGGCGAGTGCGACGTCCTGCGGGTGCGTCGCGAGCACGCCTTCCTCGTCCCGCGCGGCGCCGGGCTGCCGTTCACCCCGCGCGGGCCGGTCTTCCGGATGAGCTAGGCCAGCACCGTACGGGGTGCCGGAGCCTCGATCCGCACCAGCGGGGACAGCGCCACCAGGTAGCAGGCGGCGGCCAGCGGGATGAAGGCCAGGTCGGCCGCCGAGGCGACGGTGCCGACCAGCATCAGCACCGGGCTCCACCAGCGCAGCGTCCGGGCCGCGCCCACCGCGGCGGCGACCAGCAGGGCCAGCAGGCCGACGTAGAACAGCAGCGGGCCGACCTTGTACACCGCGGCGAGCACGCCCGGGACGGACTGGATGCGCTCGAAGAGCCGCGACTGCTCGTCCTTGGTCGCAGAGGCCAGGCCGACGTACAGGTCGATCCCGATCTGCGCCAGCGAGGCCGCCAGACCCGCGAAGGCCGTCCCCAGCGCGGCGCCCGCCGCCAGCCGTCCGGGCAGTGTGCCGCGCGGGGCGATCAGTCGGCGCAGGGCGAGGAAGACCGGGGCGAAGAGCAGCAGCCCGGCGAACATCGCGGTGTGGCCGAGGGTCCAGCCGAGGCCCGGCTCGCGGGAGCCGGGCACCAGGCGGATGCCGCCGTACAGGGCCATCAGGGCGGGGGCGCCGACGACGGCGTAGGCGGTGAGACGGGTGTTCCGGGTGTCCTGGCCGTTCTGAGTGGCGTTCATCTGACGATCTCCTGCGGTGTCCGTGGTCCGTTCCGACACCGCAAAGCCTCCCGGCCGACCCCCTCGTCGCGGATCGCCCGCACCGGCGAACCCGGCCCCTCCCCCGCAAGGGGGATTCCCTCAGGAATCCCCCACCACGACCGCCCCGGCCTCGTACGCGAACACCACCGCGTGCACCCGGTCACGCAGCCCGAGCTTGCTCAGCACATTGCTGACGTGGGTCTTCACGGTGTGCTCGCTGACCACCAGCTCGGCCGCGATCTCCGCGTTGGACAGCCCGCGCGCGATCAGCCGCAGCGTCTCCTGCTCGCGCAGGGTCAGCTGCTCCAGCAGCTTGGACGGCGGCCGCACCGCCCGCTCCCGGCCGCCCGGGCGGCGGGCGGCGAACTCGCCGATCAGCCGCTTGGTCACCGAGGGCGCGAGCAGCGCCTCCCCCGAGGCGACCATCCGCACCCCGTGCGCCAGGTCGTCCCGGCGGACGTCCTTCAGCAGGAAGCCGCTGGCGCCCGCGTACAGCGCGTCGAAGACGTAGTCGTCGATGTCGAAGGTGGTCAGCATGATCACCTTGGTGGCCGGGAACTCCTCGCACACCCGGCGGGCCGCCTCCAGGCCGTCCATCACCGGCATCCGGACGTCCAGCAGCAGCACGTCCGGATTGTGCGCCCGCACCGCCTCCACGGCCTCGGCGCCGTCGCAGGCCTCGGCGACCACCTCGATGTCCGGCTGCGCGTCCAGGATCATCCCGAACCCGGCCCGCACCAGCTCCTGGTCGTCCGCGACCACCACCCGTATCGGCGTCATCCGCCCACCCTCTCCACCACGCCCGCCGGCCCCAGCGGCAGCCGGACACTCACCAGGAAACCCCTGCCCTCCGGCCCCGGGCCGGCCTCGGCCCGTCCGCCGCAGGCCGCGGCCCGCTCGCGGATGCCGACCAGCCCGCGCCCACCGGACCAGCCGGCCACCGTACGGTCGGCGGTCAGCGGCACCCCGCGACCGTTGTCGGAGACCACCACCTCCAGCACCCCGCCGGCCCGCCCCACCCGGATCGCGACCCGGTCGGCCCCGGAGTGCTTGACGGTGTTGGTCAGCGCCTCCTGCACGATCCGGAACGCGGCCGCCTCCACGTCGGCGGGCAACCCGTCCAGGGCGTCGGCGAGTTCGAGGTCCACCCGCAGGCCGGCCCCGCGCACCCGCTCGGCCACGTCGGCGAGTTCGGCCAGCCGGGGCTGCGGCGCCAGCTCCCGCTCCGCCTCCGGGTCCTTCAACACCCCGAGCACCCGCCGCAGTTGGACCATCGCGTCGCGGCCCGCGTCGGCGATGGTGTCGAAGGCGCGGATCGCCCGGTCCGGGTTGTCGCGCACCACCAGCGGCCCGGCCTCGGCCTGGATGACCATCAACGACACGGCGTGCGCCAGGATGTCGTGCATCTCCCGGGCGATCCGGGCCCGCTCCTCGGCGACCGCCCGGGCCGCCTCGCTGGCCGCCCGCACCCCCGCCTCCCGGGCCCGCTCCGCCTGCATCCGGGCCAGCTCCCGCTGGGTGCGCACCAGGGCGCCGAAGACGAAGGAACCGCCCGAGGTCAGCACGCTGAACAGCGCGCCGTTCGGCGAATGGGTGCCGACCACATTGGCCGCCACCACCGCCGCCAGCACCGGCCAGCGCTGCCGGTCGGGGAAGCGCTCCGCCACCGTGTACATCCCGATCACCGCGTACAGCGGCACCTGCGGGTTCGCCGAGTGCGCCACCACCGACAGCACCAGCGAGGGCGCGGCGCCCACGATCAGGACGAGCAGCGAGGCCTTCCGCCGCCAGGGCAGGAACAGCGCGGTGGACACCGCCACCAGGTACACCCACCAGGGCCAGGCCGTGTCGTCGTTGTAGACCGACCAGAGCGACACCGCCGCCGAACAGGCCGCCAGGAAGGTGTCCAGCACGTACGGGCTCAGCCCGGCCGTCCGGCTCCGCCACCGCGCCGCGCGCTCCACCGTCGTACCTCCCCCGTACCCGGGGACCCCGCCCCCGCGGAGAAGATCATGCCCTACCGGCAGAACCTCCGGCACCGCCCGGTCGGACACCGCCAGGTCGGCCCCCGCCCGGTCGAACCGCGGCCGCTCGGACACCGCGCGCCCGGACACCGCCCGCTCAGACACCGCTGACCGTCACACCGCCGGTCTCCGCCCGCGCCGTGATGCTGTGCGCCGCACCCGGCTGCGAGGGGACGCTCACGTCCGACCCGCCGTTCCCGGCCTGCGCGTCCACCGCGTACGCCGCCCCGGACGGCACCCGCAGCCGCACCCCGCCGTTGCCGACCTTGGCCTCCAGCGCCGCCGGCGCCGCCGCGAAGTCCGCCCGCACCCCGCCGTTGGTCGCGCTCAGGTGCGCCGTCGGGGAGGTCAGCCCGGTGGCCTCGACCCCGCCGTTCTCCACCGCGGCGTCCACCTCGGCGGCCAGCCCGGCCAGCCGCACCCCGCCGTTCTCCTCCTTGATCCGCACCTTGGTGCCGGCCGGCACCTGCACCTCGTACCCCACCCCGCAGGAGTCGCACGAGTACCCCAGCCGCAGCACGCCGTCCTTCACCTCGTGGGTGGTCTTCGGCGCGGAGCCCCGGTAGCTCTGCTTCTCGACGACGTGCACCGCGTCCCCGGTGCCGGTCACCACGACCCCGCCGTTCTCCCCCTCGACCACCAGCTCCTTGACCGACTCGGCCACCCCGTACGTCACCGTCCGGCGCTCGTCCGACTCCAGGAACGGCAGGCACCCCTGCATCCCCAGCACCACCGCCGCCGTGATCGCCACCGCGCCCAGCACCCGCTTCGTGTTCATGTCCGGCCCCTTCGCAAGCCCCGTCATCCCGACACCGAGAACCCTCCCGCGACCACCCCCCGCTCCACCTCCCTCCCCGGAGTGGTTCCGGCCCCTCCCCCGCACGGGGGAGACCGGGCAACCTCGGGTAATTCGCCGATTCACCGGCGCGGGAGCCCCAGCGCGAGTAGCTTGTTTGCCCGCGCTCGGCGTTCCCGGGCCAGACCGCGCCAAGGCGAAACCGACGAGGGCTGATCAGGCATGGCCAACACGCCGCCCGGCGGACCGGGTCCCGCGACCGGTCACGGCCTCGACGACCGGGTGCCCTTCCTGGCCCGGCTCGACCAGGCCGACCGCACCGCGCTGCTCGCCCTCGGCCGCCGGCTCGACTACCCCGCCCGCTCCACCGCGCTGCGCGAGGGCGAACCCTCCGACCACGTCCTGCTCGTCCTGCACGGCTGGCTGAAGGTCACCGCCCTCGCCGAGAACGGGTACGAGGCCCTGCTCGCCCTGCGCGGGCCCGGCGACATCGTCGGCGAATCCGCCGCCCTCAGCGGCCGGCCCCGGGCCGCCACCGTCACCGCCCTGGAGCAGGTCTCGGCCACCGCCGTCGACCGCGCCGCCTTCACCGCCTACCTCCGGAACACCCCCGCCGCCTCGATGCAGCTCCTGGCGCTCTCCACCGACCGGCTGCGCGCCGCCGACCACCACCGGCTGAAGTCCGCCTCGCTCAGCGTCAGCGAACGCCTGGCCGACCTCCTGCTGGAACTCGCCCGCACCCACGGCCGCCGCACCGCCGAGGGCATCGTCGTCTCCGTGCCGCTCAGCCAGCAGGAACTCGCCGGCTCGGTCGGCGCCTCCCGGGAGGCCGTCGCCCGCCTGCTCAAGTCCCTGCGGGACCGCGGCATCGTCGTCACCAGCCGCCGCTCCCTGGTCATCGCGCGCCCCGACCTGCTCCGGAGGCCCGGCCAACTCCGCTGACCCGCACAGAAGTTCTGTGCACACCGTCACAGAGCGAGTACCTCAACGGCGCTCACACCGACCTGCCCGCAACGGGCAGGCTGGGGCCCGACGACGAACCGAAAGGCGACCATGACCGACCCGGTGAACCACACCATCCTGCTGCTGGACATCGAACAGTTCGGCCGGCGGGACGACGTCGAGCAGGCCTTCATGCGCCGCATGCTCTACTCCGTCCTGCACGAGACGCTGCGCAGCGCCGGGGTCGAACCCGCCGAACAGCGCCTGGAGGACCGTGGCGACTCGGTGATGGCCCTGATCAGCGCCACCGTCCCCAAGACCGGACTGCTGCACGCGCTGATCAACGAGACCCCCACCCTGCTGCACGCCAACAACCGCCTCGCGGCCGACAGCGCCCGGGTACGGCTGCGGATCGTGCTCGCCTCCGGCGAGGTCGCCGTCCAGGAACTCGGCGGAGCACTCGGCGGCGCCGTCGGCTGGGACCTCAACCAGGCCTTCCGGCTGCTCGACTCGACCGCCCTGCGCGAAGCCCTCCGGCACCGGGACGGGCCCTGCGTGCTCGGCGTGTCCGACTCGCTCTACCAGGGCATCGTCCGGCACGGCCACGGCGGCCTGGCCCCCGAGACCTTCCACCGGGTCACCGTCCAGGGCAAGGAGGGCGCCTTCCCGGCCTGGCTCCACGGCGAGCCCGCCCCCGGCACCCCGGTCGACACCCCGCCCGCCACCCCGACCCCGGCGGCCGCCCAGGCGCCAGCCGCCACCCAAGGCGCCGCCACCTTCCAGTTCCTCGGCGGCACCCCGACCTTCGGCGGCAACCTGATCGGCGGCGACCAGCACACCGTCTCCGGCGGCCAGGTCCACGGCGACGTCAACACCGGCAACACCATCGGCGGCACCCGATGACCGCCACCGAGGCGGAGGCCGCGGCCCCGACGCCGCCTGCACCTCAGCAACCCGGCGCCGACCAGAAGCCGAACGAGGCCGCGGAGGAAGCCGCCGAGCCACAGGAAGCCCCGCCCGAACAACCCCAGAACGCCTGGGAGGCCGCTCAGGAACTGCTGGAGCACGTTCCTGAGTCATTCGCCAGCCAGGGCTATCTCTTCGCCGGCGGCAGCCCTCGCTTCGGCCGAGACCTGGTCGGCGGCGACCAGCACACTGTCTCCGGCGGCGAAGTCCACGGCGACGTCGTCACCGGCCACAAAACCACGATCTTCCAGATCGACTACCAACTCGGGTCGGCCTTCGGCACTCCCCTACACAGTTCCGGCGAGATCCCTGGCATCGAACTCACCGCTCTGGCGAAGGTCTTCCAGGAGGGGCCGGTCTTCGACCAGGCCCTCGACGTCCTGCGTGAGCACCGGGTGCTGATTCTCACCGGGCATGCCGACAGCGGCCGCCGATCGGCCGGGCTGATGCTGCTGCACCGACTGGGCGCCCGCCGAATCCGCAACCTCGATCCCGACATCTCGCCAGCCGCGATGCTCACCGGGGTCGAACGGGCCGGAGGCTACCTGCTCGCGGACTACATGACCTCACGTGCCCGCCCTCTCCGCCGACCCGACCTCGACCGCCTCCGTGAAACCCTCAGCAAACAGGACGGCTACCTGGTCATCACTGCCGTCCGCTCCAGCACCTTTCGCGACCTGCCGGTCGTCGACTGGCAACCACCACCGCCACGCGACGTACTGACGGCTCACCTGAATGTGCTGCTCTCCGACCAGTCGGCCGTGCACGTGGACGAACTGCTCGCTCTGGAGCCGGTCGAGAGCTTCCTCGCCAGAACCCGAGCGATTCGGGAACTGGCTGAATTCGCCGTTCCGCTGTCCGAGTGCTCGCCCCAAGAAGCCGAGCACCCAGCTCTCACGGATTTCGGCCGAGGGGTCATCCAGGAGCAGGTGGGACGCTGGTTCGGGGACGCCGAGATTCCCCTTCGGGAGAAGGCCTTCCTGCTCTCACTCGCCGTCTTCGACCATGCTCCGTACGCCCTCACCGCGGAACTGTCCGACCAGCTCTTCCGACGGTTGGAAACGATCGCCACCCCCTACCAGAAGGAGGGAATCCCTCCCTTCGGCAACTCGATCGAGGGCCGCCTGGCACTCGCCCGGGCCGAGCTGACCGAGGAGAACGAGCAGACCCCTTGGGGCCCGGTTCCACAGCGCATGGCCTCCTTCAGCGATCCCCGCACGTCGCACACCCTGCTGCGCGAGACCTGGACCAGCCATCCCTCCGCCCGGCCGGCAATCCTGGCCTGGCTCAACGCCCTGGCCACCGACGCCCGCGCCCTGGTCCGCACCCGGGTGGCCTCCACAGTGGCGCTACTCGCATCCGTCGACCTGACGTCAGCGATGAGCCGACTGCTCGGCCCCTGGTCCGAGTCGAAGGACTTCCGGCTCTGCCTCCAAGCAGCCAACAGCCTCGTTCTCGCCTACTACGCCGGCACCGCTGCCGTCCCCCGCATCCTGCGGGACTGGTGCGAAGACGACCACGACCGCCGCCGCTGGACCGCCATCCGCGGTTACGCCCTGCTCGGCCACCTGCTTCCGGGACAGGCTCTGGAAGCCATCACCATGGCCGCCGGGCGACTCGCCGAGGACGAATTCGACGATCTCCTCGGCGCAGTCAGCCCCGATGAACACACCGATGACGACGAGCATCCCGACCGTTACCAGGCACTAGGTCTGGTGGAGGCCGCCGAGCTGCTGCTTCTGTCCGCCGAAGGTCCGCAGGCCCTGGCTGCCATGGTCAGCTGGCTCTCCGAATCCGTCCAGCTGCGGCATCTCGCCCTGACCACCTTCCTCACCGCCGCGCAACGCACTGAGGACACCGCCGTCGCCACCGGCCGGCCGCTGATGCTCGGCTGGTACACCCAGAGCCCGCGTCCCGATCCCAGCGGCCCGATCACGATCACCGTCCTACCGACACCGGAACAACCGCCGTGTGTCCGAGCCCTGCTGGTCACGATGTGGCGCAGCGCACTCGCCGACCGTGATTACCGGAGTTCGGCCTTGAACGTCATGCGCGACTGGCTGCTCAGCTCCGTCGAGCAACCGGAGACCGAGGCCGAGCTCACCGAACTCTTCGACGACCTGGCCGTCACCGCCCGAGATCGAGAACGGCTCGATCACCTCATCCGCACCGTTCACGACAGCCGGCAACCGTCGCCTCCCTCCAGCGGCTGAAGAACCGTCCGCCGCAAACCGACCCGTCCCGATCCTGGAGCACCCGCGCATGTCGGCACGACACCGCCCCGACCTCCCCGCCGGGGACCTCATCGACCCGGTCCTGACGGTCCACCCCTTGGGCCGCGCGCTCGGCCTGCCCAAGCGGCCGGCCGCCCGGGCCGACTCCGCCCTGGTCCTGACCACCCCGGCCGGTGACCACCAGGTCTACCTCCCCCCGCACCGCCCGGGGTTCAGCGACCTGGTGGGCCGCGGCTACCAGGCCGCGTACGAGGTCGACCTCGGCCTGCACCACCTGCGGGCCGAGGAGCGGCTGCCCGGCCGGGACGACGTCGGCGCCTTCGAGGCCGTGGTGGAGATCGACTGGCAGGTGTCGGCCGCGGAGCTGGTGGTGGCGAGCCGGATCCGCGACGTCCCGGCGCTCCTGGTCCCGCGGATCCGGCAGCGGATGCGGGCGGTCACCCGCCACCTCAGCACCGACCAGAGCGGCGAGGCCGAGTCCGCCGTCCAGGCGGCGCTGGACGAGTACCCGGTCGCCGAGGCCGAGGGCCTGCGGGTGCGCTGCGCCGTCCAGTTGGACATCGACCAGGCCGCCCGGGAGCAGAAGGAGCGGCTGCGCGGCTACCACTTCGACACCCAGGCCCACCCGCACGCCCTCCGGCAGGTCCAGGAGTCCAACGAGGTCCTCGCCGCGAAGGCGAAGTTCTACCAGTACTACCTGGAGCAGGGCGGGGTGACCGCCTGGGCCCTCCAGGTGGCCGCTCACCCCGAGGACCTGAAAGCGGCCCTCACGTACTTGAAGGACGAGCAGCAGGAGCTGGTCCAGGGCCAGCTCCACGTGATCCAGCGGCTGCTCGACCAGAACGCCCTGGAGGACTTCGAGTTGGAGGGCCCGCGCCAGGACGCGAAGGCCGCACTCGAAGCGATCCTGCGCCACCGGCCCGCCGGCCCGGGCACGCCCCGGCTCGACAAGGGCCCGAACCCTCCGCTGCCGCAGTGAACCCGAGGAGCCCCACCGTGTCCGCCCCCGCCACCACCGCCCCGTTACCGCCTCCGCCCGGCACCGCCCTGCTCGCCGAGCTGCGCACCGAGATCGCCCGCGCGGACAGCAAGGCCGCCGTCCTGGTCGCCGCCCTCGGCGTCATCGTCGGGGTGCTCGGCGGCCTGCTCACCAGCACCGGCTGGGCACCGCAGCAACTCTCCGGCGCGGCCGAGGTGTTGCTGGCCCTCGGCGGCCTGGGCATCGCCGTCGCCCTGGTCTCGCTGCTGTTCGCGGTGCTGCCCCGGTTCGGGCGCAGCACCTGGCGCCCGGGCCGCCCGCTCGGCTACTTCGGGGACATCCGGCTGGCCGCCGAGCAGGGGCTGCTCGCCGACGCCCTGGCCGACACCGAGCGGTTGGCCGCCGAGGCGGTCCGCGCGGCACTGGCGGAGAACAGCCTGATCGTCTCGCGGAAGCACTCCTGGGTCCGGGTCGGCATCCTCGCCTTCGGCGCCGGGCTGTTCCCGCTGGTCACCGCCCTGTTCCTGGGCTGACCGGCGCAGCCCCACCCCTCACCGTCCAGTCCCTTCAGCGCCCGCCTCCGTCCAGCACTGTCATGCACCGCCCATCACCGTACGGACGCCGCGTCGCGCGCGTCCCGTCCCCGAGGACCTCGCCATGACCGAACCGACCTACCCGGACGCCCCGCCACCGCAGTACCCCGGCGCCCCGCCCCAGCACCCGACCATCCCGCCGCAGTACCCGCAGGCCGCTCCGCAGTACCCGACCACCCCGCCGCCGCCCCCTCAGTACCCCACCGCGCCGGCCCCCCAGTACCCCACCGCCGTCCCGCCCCAGTACGCGCCCCCGACCCCGACCCCGCCGGCGGCCCCGCCCCAGCACCCGACCCACCCCCAGCACCCCCCGCGCATCCCCACCCAGGGCTTCGCCCCGCCGCCCGCCCCGCCCCGGCCGCCGGTCCTCGATCCCACCGTCGACATCGACCCGCACACCGGCCGGGTCCACCTGGCCGCCCGCCAGCGCGGCGCGGACGCCACCGCGGTCGGCCAACTGGTGCTGCAGCTCCCGCACTTCCTGTGCAGCCTGCTGGTCGTCACGCTGGTCTCGCTGCTCCTCCCCGAGCCCCTCAACCTGGTGCTGATCGGCCTCTGGATCGCCTCCGGCGCGCTGGTCTTCCACCGCCCGACCGAGAAGGTCCTCGCCCGCTACCTGTTCCGGATGCGGCCGGCCCTGCACTCCGAGCTGACCCGTCTGGAACCGATCTGGCACCAGGTGACCGCCAAGGCGGGGGTGAACCCGGAGACGTACGACCTGTGGATCGAGGACCACAAGGCCGTCAACGCCACCGCGGCCGCCGGGCACATCGTCGGCGTCACCCGGTACGCGCTGGAGACCCTCCCCGACGCCCAGCTGGCCGCCGTGCTCGCCCATGAGCTCGGTCACCACCGCGGCGGCCACGCCTGGGCGACCCTGCTCGGCTACTGGTACTCGATGCCGGCCCGGATCGCCTGGGTGGTCTTCCGCTTCGCCGCCGTGATCGCGTTCCAGATCGCCTCGATCTTCTCGCTGCTCGGCGCCCTCGTGGTCGGGGTGGTCGCGGTGGTCCTGGTGGTGGCCGTGGCCCTCTCCTTCCCGCCGCTCCTGCTGGTCCTGGTCACGCCGTACCTGCTCGCCGCGGTCGGCCGCCGCTCCGAGCTGCGGGCGGACGTCCAGGCCGCCGAGCTCGGTTTCGCGGACGCCATGATCGAGGTCTTCCACGGCTTCCTGCGGGACGAGGAGCAGGCCCTGGCGATCGCCGCCCGGGAGAACGGGGGCCGCGCCGTCCGCCCGGGCCTCGGCCAGCGGCTGCTGTCCAGCCACCCGGACACCCACACCCGGATCCGCCGGCTGGAGGACTGGCGCGCGGCCGCGGCCACCCCAGCCCGCTAGCACCAGCCGGAAACGCCGCAGGGCGGCCACCCCGTGAGGGGTGACCGCCCTGCGATCAGTGACGCGCGACTCAGCCGGTGTACGGGCCGTAGTCGTAGTCGTCCAGCGGGACCGCCTGGCCGGAGCCGGCGCCGAAGGGCGACAGGTCGTAGTCGTCGTAGCCGACGGCCGAGTACATGGCGGCCTTGGCCTCCTCGGTCGGCTCGACCCGGATGTTGCGGTAGCGGGGCAGACCCGTACCGGCCGGGATGAGCTTACCGAGGATGACGTTCTCCTTGAGGCCCAGCAGCGGGTCCGACTTGGCGTGGATCGCCGCGTCGGTGAGGACCCGGGTCGTCTCCTGGAAGGAGGCGGCCGACAGCCAGGACTCGGTGGCCAGCGAGGCCTTGGTGATACCCATCAGCTGCGGACGGCCGGAGGCGGGGTGACCGCCCTCGGAGACCACACGACGGTTCTCGGTCTCGAAGCGGCCGCGCTCGACGAGCTCGCCCGGGAGCAGCTCGGCGTCGCCCGACTCGATGATCGTCACGCGGCGGAGCATCTGCCGGATGATGATCTCGATGTGCTTGTCGTGGATCGACACGCCCTGCGAGTTGTAGACCTTCTGGACTTCGGCGACCAGGTGGATCTGGACGGCGCGCTGGCCCATGATGCGCAGGACGTCGTGCGGGTTGGTGGCACCCATGGTCAGCTTCTGGCCGACCTCGACCGCCTCGCCCTCGCTGACCAGCAGCTTGACACGCTTCGAGACCGGGTAGGCGATCTCGTCGGTGCCGTCGTCCGGCGTGATGACGATCTTGCGGGTCTTCTCGGTGTCCTCGATCCGCGCGCGGCCGGTGGCCTCGGAGATCGGGGCCACACCCTTGGGGGTGCGGGCCTCGAAGAGCTCGACGACACGCGGCAGACCCTGGGTGATGTCGTCACCGGCCACACCACCGGTGTGGAAGGTACGCATGGTCAGCTGGGTGCCGGGCTCACCGATGGACTGGGCGGCGATGATGCCGACCGCCTCACCGATGTCGACCAGCTTGCCGGTGGCCAGCGAACGGCCGTAGCAGAAGGCACAGGTGCCGACGGCCGACTCACAGGTCAGGATCGAGCGGACCTTGACCTCGGACACGCCGTGGCGGATCAGCTCGTCCATCAGCACGTCACCGAGGTCGGTGTTGGCGGTGGCGAGCAGCTTGCCGTCGACGGTGATGTCCTCGGCGAGCATGCGGGCGTAGACGCTGGTCTCGACGTCGTCGGCCTTGCGCAGCACGCCGTCGGCGCCCACGGAGCCGATCGACAGCTTCAGGCCGCGCTCGGTGCCGCAGTCCTCCTCGCGAATGATGACGTCCTGGGAGACGTCGACCAGACGACGGGTGAGGTAGCCGGAGTCGGCGGTACGGAGGGCGGTGTCGGCCAGACCCTTACGGGCACCGTGGGTGGAGATGAAGTACTCCAGCACGGTGAGACCCTCACGGAACGACGCCTTGATGGGTCGCGGGATGGTCTCGTTCTTGGCGTTCGACACCAGACCACGCATACCGGCGATCTGACGCATCTGCATCATGTTTCCACGAGCACCCGAGTCGACCATCATGAAGATGGGGTTCGTCTTCGGGAAGTTCTCGTTCATGGCCTCGGCGACCTCGTTGGTCGCCTGGGTCCAGATGCCGATGAGCTCCTGCTTGCGCTCGTCGTTGGTGATCAGGCCGCGCTCGTACTGACGCTGGACCTTCTCCGCCTTCGCCTCGTAGCCCTCGAGGATCTGGGGCTTGTTCGGCGGGACGACGACGTCGGAGATCGAGACGGTGACACCCGAACGGGTCGACCAGTGGAAGCCGGCCGCCTTCAGGTTGTCCAGGGTCGCCGCGACGACGACCTTGGGGTAGCGCTCCGCCAGGTCGTTGACGATCGCGGAGAGCTGCTTCTTGCCCACCTCGTAGTCGACGAACGGGTAGTCCTCGGGCAGCAGCTCGTTGAAGAGCGCGCGGCCCAGGGTGGTGCTGAGGCGGAAGGGCTCGCCGTCGAACCAGGTCGACTGGCCCTCCTCGTCCACCGGCGGGGTCCAGCCGCGGGGCGGGACGGTGCCGGCGCCGAGGCGCAGCTCGATCGGGGCCTGGACGTCCAGCTCGCGGGCGTCGAAGGCCATGATCGCCTCGGCGGTCGACGAGAAGGTGCGGCCGGCGCCCTTCACGTTCTCGCGGTCCGAGGTCAGGAAGAACAGACCGAGCACCATGTCCTGGGTCGGCATGGTGACGGGGCGACCGTCGGCCGGCTTCAGGATGTTGTTCGAGGACAGCATCAGGATGCGGGCCTCGGCCTGCGCCTCCGCGGAGAGCGGCAGGTGGACGGCCATCTGGTCACCGTCGAAGTCCGCGTTGAACGCGGTGCAGACGAGCGGGTGGATCTGGATGGCCTTGCCCTCGACCAGCTGCGGCTCGAAGGCCTGGATGCCGAGGCGGTGCAGGGTGGGCGCACGGTTCAGCAGGACGGGGTGCTCGGCGATGACCTCTTCGAGCACGTCCCACACGACCGGGCGGGCACGCTCGACCATGCGCTTGGCCGACTTGATGTTCTGCGCGTGGTTCAGGTCGACCAGGCGCTTCATCACGAACGGCTTGAAGAGCTCCAGCGCCATGGCCTTCGGCAGACCGCACTGGTGCAGCTTGAGCTGCGGGCCGACGACGATGACCGAACGGGCCGAGTAGTCGACTCGCTTGCCGAGCAGGTTCTGACGGAAACGACCCTGCTTGCCCTTGAGCATGTCGGACAGCGACTTCAGCGGACGGTTGCCGGGGCCCGTGACCGGGCGACCACGACGGCCGTTGTCGAAGAGCGCGTCGACGGCCTCCTGGAGCATGCGCTTCTCGTTGTTCACGATGATCTCGGGGGCACCGAGGTCGAGAAGCCGCTTCAGGCGGTTGTTGCGGTTGATCACGCGGCGGTACAGGTCGTTCAGGTCGGAGGTCGCGAAGCGGCCACCGTCCAGCTGCACCATCGGACGCAGGTCCGGCGGGATGACCGGGACGCAGTCGAGCACCATGCCGTTGGGCTTGTTGCTGGTCTGCAGGAACGCGGAGACGACCTTGAGGCGCTTGAGCGCACGGGTCTTCTTCTGGCCCTTGCCGGTGCGGATGATCTCGCGGAGGCGCTCGGCCTCCTCCGCCAGGTCGAAGGTCTCCAGGCGGTCCTTGAGGGCCGCGGCGCCCATCGAGCCGGAGAAGTAGGTGCCGAAGCGGTCGCGCAGCTCGCGGTAGAGCAGCTCGTCGCCCTCGAGGTCCTGGACCTTGAGGTTCTTGAAGCGGGCCCACACCTCGTCGAGGCGGTCGAGCTCGCGCTGCGCGCGGTCGCGCAGCTGCTTCATCTCGCGCTCGGCACCCTCGCGCACCTTGCGGCGCACGTCGGCCTTGGCGCCCTCGGCCTCCAGCTCGGCCAGGTCGGACTCGGCCTTCTTGGCGCGGCCTTCGAGGTCGGAGTCGCGGCGGTTCTCGATCTGCTGGCGCTCGACCGAGACGTGCGCCTCCAGGGACGGCAGGTCGCGCTGGCGGCGCTCGTCGTCGACCCAGGTGATCATGTAGGCGGCGAAGTAGATGACCTTCTCGAGGTCCTTCGGCGCCAGGTCGAGCAGGTAGCCGAGGCGGGACGGCACGCCCTTGAAGTACCAGATGTGGGTGACCGGGGCGGCCAGCTCGATGTGGCCCATCCGCTCACGGCGCACCTTGGCGCGGGTCACCTCGACGCCGCAGCGCTCACAGATGATGCCCTTGAAGCGGACGCGCTTGTACTTGCCGCAGTAGCACTCCCAGTCCCGGGTCGGACCGAAGATCTTCTCGCAGAAGAGTCCGTCCTTTTCGGGCTTTAGGGTGCGGTAGTTGATGGTCTCCGGCTTCTTGACCTCGCCGTGCGACCACTGGCGGATGTCGTCGGCGGTGGCCAGGCCGATGCGGAGCTCGTCGAAGAAGTTGACGTCAAGCACTGGTCGTCAAGCCCTCTTTCGTGATTCGAGAGTTTGTCTGTGGTCTGAGGGGGGCCTGGGGGCGGGCCGGCTGCTCACTCTGCTTGATTCAGAAGCGAGAGCCGGCCCGACCTCCGTCAGACCTCTTCGACGCTGCTCGGCTCGCGCCGGGACAGGTCGATGCCGAGCTCTTCGGCGGCGCGGAAGACGTCCTCGTCGGAGTCCCGCATCTCGATGGACTGGCCGTCCGAGGACAGCACCTCCACGTTGAGGCAGAGCGACTGCATTTCCTTGATGAGAACCTTGAAGGACTCGGGAATGCCGGGCTCGGGGATGTTCTCGCCCTTGACGATGGCCTCGTAGACCTTCACGCGGCCGAGCACGTCGTCGGACTTGATGGTGAGGAGTTCCTGCAGGGCGTACGCGGCGCCGTACGCCTCGAGGGCCCACACCTCCATCTCACCGAAGCGCTGACCACCGAACTGCGCCTTACCACCGAGCGGCTGCTGGGTGATCATCGAGTACGGACCGGTCGAACGGGCGTGCAGCTTGTCGTCGACCAGGTGGTGCAGCTTGAGGATGTACATGTAGCCGACCGAGACCGGCATCGGGAACGGCTCGCCGGAGCGGCCGTCGAACAGGCGGGCCTTGCCCGTGGAGTTCACCAGGCGCTCACCGTCACGGGTGAGGGTGGTGTTGTCCAGCAGACCGGTGATCTCGTCCTCGCGGGCGCCGTCGAAGACCGGGGTGGCGAGGTTGGTGCCACCGGCGACCTGGTCGGCGCCGATCGCCTGCAGGCGCTGGGCCCACTCGTCGGCGAGACCGGAGACGTCCCAACCCTGCTTGGCGAGCCACCCGAGGTGGATCTCCAGGACCTGTCCCGGGTTCATTCGGGACGGGACACCCAGCGGGTTGAGGATGATGTCGACCGGGGTGCCGTCCTCGAGGAAGGGCATGTCCTCGACCGGGAGGATCTTGGAGATGACACCCTTGTTGCCGTGACGGCCGGCGAGCTTGTCACCGTTGGTGATCTTGCGCTTCTGGGCCACGTAGACGCGGACCAGCTGGTTGACGCCCGGGGGCAGCTCGTCGCCCTCTTCGCGGTCGAAGACGCGGACGCCGATGACCTTGCCGGACTCACCGTGCGGGACCTTCAGCGAGGTGTCGCGGACCTCACGGGCCTTCTCGCCGAAGATCGCGCGGAGCAGGCGCTCCTCGGGGGTCAGCTCGGTCTCACCCTTCGGGGTGACCTTGCCGACGAGGATGTCACCGGTGACGACGTCGGCGCCGATCCGGATGATGCCGCGCTCGTCCAGGTCCGCGAGGACCTCCTCGGAGACGTTCGGGATGTCCCGGGTGATCTCCTCGGGGCCGAGCTTGGTGTCACGGGCGTCGACCTCGTGCTCCTCGATGTGGATCGAGGAGAGGACGTCGTCCTGCACGAGGCGCTGCGACAGGATGATCGCGTCCTCGTAGTTGTGACCCTCCCACGACATGAACGCCACGAGCAGGTTCTTGCCGAGGGCCATCTCGCCCTCGTCGGTGCACGGGCCGTCGGCCAGCACCTGGTTGACCTCGACCCGGGCGCCCTCGTCCACGAGCACCTTCTGGTTGAAGGCGGTGCCCTGGTTGGAGCGGGTGAACTTGGCGGCGCGGTACGTGGTGTACGTGCCGTCGTCGTTCGCCACGGTGACGTAGTCGGCCGAGACCTCCTGCACCACGCCCGACTTCTCGGCGGTGATGACGTCGGCCGCGTCGACGGCGCAGCGGTACTCCATGCCGGTGCCGACCAGCGGGGCCTCGCTCTTCAGCAGCGGCACCGCCTGACGCATCATGTTCGAGCCCATGAGCGCGCGGTTGGCGTCGTCGTGCTCGAGGAACGGGATCATGGCGGTCGCGACCGACACCATCTGGCGCGGCGAGACGTCCATGTAGTCGATCTCGGAGCCCGGGATGTAGTCGATCTCGCCACCACGGCGGCGGACCAGGACACGCGGCTCGGCGAAGTGCAGGTCCGCGGTCAGCGGGGCGTTCGCCTGGGCGATGACGTAGCGGTCCTCCTCGTCGGCGGTGAGGTAGTCCACCTTCTCGGTGACGACACCGTCGACGACCTTGCGGTACGGGGTCTCGATGAAGCCGAAGGCGTTGACCCGGCCGTACGACGCCAGCGACCCGATCAGACCGATGTTCGGGCCTTCGGGGGTCTCGATCGGACACATGCGGCCGTAGTGCGAGGGGTGCACGTCACGGACCTCGAAGCCGGCGCGCTCACGGGAGAGACCACCGGGACCGAGGGCGGACAGACGACGCTTGTGGGTCAGGCCCGACAGCGGGTTCGTCTGGTCCATGAACTGCGACAGCTGGCTGGTGCCGAAGAACTCCTTGATGGAGGCGACGACCGGCCGGATGTTGATCAGGGTCTGCGGCGTGATCGCCTCGACGTCCTGGGTGGTCATGCGCTCGCGCACGACGCGCTCCATACGGGCGAGACCCGTACGGACCTGGTTCTGGATGAGCTCGCCGACGTTGCGCAGGCGGCGGTTGCCGAAGTGGTCGATGTCGTCGACCTCGACCACGATGTCGCGGCCGGTCTCGTCACGCCACTCGGTCTCACCGGCGTGCAGCTTCACCAGGTACTTGATCGCACCGATGATGTCGGGCTCGGTGAGCACGCCGGAGTCCAGCGACTCGGCGTTGCCCAGCTTCCGGTTGAGCTTGTACCGGCCGACCTTGGCCAGGTCGTAGCGCTTCGGGTTGAAGTACAGGTTCTCCAGAAGCGTCTGCGCGGCCTCGCGCGTCGGCGGCTCGCCCGGACGCAGCTTGCGGTAGATGTCCAGCAGCGCGTCGTCCTGGCCCTGGGTGTGGTCCTTCTCCAGGGTGTTGCGCATCGACTCGTACTCGCCGAACTCCTCGAGAATCATCTCGTTGGTCCAGCCGAGAGCCTTCAGCAGCACGGTGACGGACTGCTTGCGCTTGCGGTCGATGCGGACGCCGACCATGTCGCGCTTGTCGATCTCCATCTCGAGCCAGGCACCACGCGAGGGGATGACCTTGCAGGAGTAGATGTCCTTGTCGGACACCTTGTCCAGGGTGGAGTCGAAGTACACGCCCGGGGAGCGGACGAGCTGCGACACGACGACACGCTCGGTGCCGTTGATCACGAACGTGCCCTTGTGGGTCATGAGCGGGAAGTCGCCCATGAAGACCGTCTGAGACTTGATCTCACCGGTCTCGTTGTTGGTGAACTCGGCCGTGACGAAGAGCGGGGCCGCGTACGTGAAGTCGCGGTCCTTGCACTCGTCAATGGAGTTCTTCGGCGGCTCGAAACGGTGGTCGCGGAAGGTCAGGGACATCGACCCGCTGAAGTCCTCGATCGGCGAGATCTCCTCGAAGATCTCCTCCAGACCGGACTTGGTGGGGACATCCTGACCAGACTCCAGCGCCTGCTCGACCCGGGACTTCCAGGCCGCGTTGCCGAGCAGCCAGTCAAAGCTCTCGGTCTGCAGGGCCAGGAGGTTCGGGACCTCGAGGGGCTCCTTGATCTTCGCGAACGAGACGCGGAGCGGGGCGGTGGATGCGGCGGAATTGTTCGAGGCGTTGCGCGGCGCGGCCAAGAGGGGGGTCCTTCCGAGGGCTCGGAGCTCACTACGCGCGTACCAGCCGGGCCTGGTCGGGCTAGGTCCCGCCTCCCTCGCCACTGGCCTCCGCCGGGGTCGAAACCCCAGGTCAGAGCCGCTTTGCGGAGGCGATGCCAGACCCCATCAGGGCAACGCAAACTCCGGGCGACGAGTCACGGAGCAGCTAACAGGCAGCGCAAAGGGACAGTGTAGCCAAAGGCCACACTGCTGTCCAGCTCTGATTCGGAAACCGAATCGGAGACTCCTCCCGGTAGCCGGAGGGCGCGGTGGCCCACCGGGTACTGCTCTAACTCACGTGGAGTCATTTCCCGCCCGAGCCGCTGGTTATGCATCCAGCAGCGAACCAACCGGGCGGACTCGCGCCTTGAGAATCGCGCGCCTCGCCAGGTTCGTCAAGGGCCCGCCGGCGGGGCGGACCTCGACCTGTTCATCGGCCCGAACCCCTCCGGCGTTACAGAAGCCGTGGTCGGGGCCACCGTCGATGACGGTGATCACCATACTCCTCGGCACCGACAGTACCGAGTGCGCGATCGGCCACACCGGTGGCCGCCCCGCCCCGGACGGCTGGCGGGGCGGGGCGGCCCCGGGAACGCAAAAGACCGGGCCGACCACCCGCAAGGGTGATCGGCCCGGTCTCAGGCCCCCTCAGAGGGGGCGAGAAGTCACTTGACGGTGACCTTGGCGCCAGCGGCCTCGAGGGCAGCCTTGGCCTTCTCGGCAACGTCCTTGGCAACCTTCTCCAGGACCTTGGCACCAGCGGTGTCAACGAGGTCCTTGGCCTCCTTCAGGCCGAGGGAGGTCAGGGTGCGCACCTCCTTGATGACCTGGATCTTCTTGTCGCCGGCGCCATCGAGGATGACGTCGAACTCGTCCTGCTCCTCGACGGCCTCGGCCACGGCGCCCGGACCGGCGATGCCGGCAACGGCGACCGGGGCGGCGGCGGTGACGTCGAACTTCTCCTCGAAGGCCTTCACGAAGGCAGCGAGCTCGATGAGGGTGAGCTCCTCGAACTGCGCGAGCAGCTCGTCCTGGGACAGCTTCGCCATGATTGGCGTCCTTCCACTAAATCGGCAGGTGGTGCCGGATGTACGGGATGGCGGGCGTACGGGCCCGCAGCGAGGCGTGAGCCTGCCGAATTACTCGGCGGCCGCGTCCTCGGCGGCGGGAGCCGGCGTACCGGCACCGCCCTGCTCGACCTTGTCGCGCAGCGCGTCCACAGTGCGGACGAGCTTCGACGGCAGGGCCTGGAAGAGCGCGGCAGCCTGGGACTGCTTGGCCTTCAGGGCACCCGCCAGCTTGGCGAGCAGCACCTCGCGGGACTCGAGGTCCGCGAGCTTCTTGATCTCATCGGCGGACAGCGCCTTACCATCAAGGACACCGCCCTTGATGATGAGAGCGGGGTTCTCCTTGGCGAAGTCACGCAGAGCCTTCGCCGACTCCACCGGGTCACCGGTGACGAAGGCAACAGCCGTCGGACCGTTGAACAGGTCGTCGAGCTCGGAGATCCCGGCCTCGTTGGCCGCGATCTTGGTCAGCGTGTTCTTCACCACGGCGTACTCGGCGTTGTCGCCGAGCGAGCGACGCAGGGTCTTGACCTGCTTCACCGAGAGACCGCGGTACTCGGTCAGCAGCGCCGCGGAGGAGCCACGGAACTTGTCCGTGATCTCGGCGACGGCGGCAGCCTTGTCGGGCCTGGCCATAGGCTTACGCCTCCTTCCGTGATGTCGAAGTCCGGCCGACCGCGAAAGTCGACCATTCACACCTCGAACCGACCGGACGGAAGGAAAGCCCTTGCAGAAATGCAATGAGCCCCGGTGCGCAGGCGCACGGGGCTCGTGACGACCTCAACGGGCTTCGCGCGAACGCGGACCCGGAAATCGAAGCTCCAGACACACCTGCGCGGGCTGCCTGCGACGAATCGCAGATCCTTCGGCCACCGGCTCCCTGACGGGGGCGCGGCGACAACCAGCGGTCTTTGGCTTCGGTAACAGTAACCGGACTCGTCCGGACGACGCAAATCGCCCTCGGACGGGTGAACCGGGACGGGCCCGGAGGGGCCCGGAAGAGCTCGGCGCGCTCAGCGGGCGAGCGGGGAGACCGTCCGGACGCCGGTGTCCACGGTGTCCGTCTCGGCCGGGGCCTGGGCCGAGAGCAGCGGGCCGGCCAGGTCGGAGTAGAGCACCGAGTCGTCCGCCCCGCCGCTGTCCCCGTTGCCGGTGCGCTGCAGCCGGACCAGCTGGTCCTTGTCGTTCAGCCAGAGGTCCAGGGTGAGCGAGAGCGAGCCGCCGGGGGCCAGCGCGGCCCGCAGGCCGTCCCGGCGGGCCTGGGTCAGCTGGGTCTGGGCGGCCGCGTACTTCTCGGCGGTGGTGGTCACCCGGTAGTGCTCGACGGTGGAGTCCTCGAACTTCTCCTCGCCGACGAAGGCCGGCTCCGCCCCGTCGGCGGTGGCCGCGGCCAGTGCCTCGACCGGGTTCAGCAGGTCGATCAGCCCCGCGTACGGGACCTCCTTGTGCCCGTCCGGGTCGGGCGGGACGGAGAAGCGCTCCCAGTGCTTGCCGCCGTGCTTGGCCGCGGTGGCGGCGTCACCGCCCTGGTAGCCGACGGTGTCCACGACGATCAGCTGCTCGGCGTCGCCCGGGGTGGAGCGCTTGAGCTGCACCGCCGTCTTGGGCGCCCAGAACACCGGACCGGAGCCGGCGTCCGCGCCCAGCCGGTAGCTGACCTTGGCCCGGCGGGCGGTCTGCATGGCCAGCTGGGCGGAGAGCAGCACCCCGTGCGGGGACCGGTCGGTCGGCTTGGCCGGCCCGGTCGGGGTGGCGGCGGAGGCGGAGGCAGTGCTCGCGCTGGAGCCGGCCGACGGCGCGGCGGGCGCGTCCCCGCCCCCGCCGCAGCCGGTCAGCCCGCTCGCGAGCACGGCGACCACGGCCACTGCCGCCAGCCGCTGCCGTCCCGCCATCGTCCGTTCCTCTCTCACCCGGCCACCTTGCCACCCGGACCCGGTCCGGCGGGAAGCCGGGTCAGCCGTCCGCACCGCCCTGGGCGAGCTTCGCCAGGTCGGCGGGGGTGATGAAGTCCACCGGGGTGGCGGCGATGACCGGCGTGCCGTAGTCCGAGTAGCTCACGGAGACGTTCATCGGTCCGGCCTTGGTGTCGGCCTGCTCCGTCCGCTTGACCACCAGCTGGTCGGCGTCGACCCAGACGTCGACCTGCTCGCTGGTGACCCCGGCCTTGTCCAGGTTCTGCTTGATCCGGTCGGCCTGCTCCTGGGTCACGCTCTGGCCGCTCGCCTTGATCAGGTCGGCTGCGGCGATCTCGCCGGAGTAGTGGGTGGTGGCCTTGCCGTTCACCGTCTCCGGGCCGACCTCGGTGACCTTGCCGCCGGCGATCAGCGTCCGGACGCCCTCGACCGGATCCGCGCTCTGGAGCTGGTCGGTCGAGCCCCCGGAGGTCTTGGACATCTCCTCCTTGGTGTAGCGCAGCCAGCGCGGGCCGCCGCCGCCCTGGACCAGCTCACCGCCCAGGCCCATGTACATCGCGTCCGGGGTGTACAGGTAGTGCACCTTCGGCCCACCGGTCAGCGGCTCCAGGACCTTGGCCATCGGGGAGCCCGTCAGGTCCATGGTCAGGTCGGCCTCCAGGCCGTCGGACCAGCCCATCGCGCCCTGGCCCTTCATGGTGAGCTGGCCGACCGTGATCTCCTCGGCGATCTTGGCCGACTTGGCCGCGCCGGTCTTCTTGGTGACCTGCTCCAGGAAGACGGCCGGGCTCACCTTGGCCGGCGGCGCGGCCTGGGTGGCGGCGGTCGTCGCGGCGGCAGCGGTGGTCGGCGCGGCCGGGGCGGCGTTCTTGCCGCCGGAGTCGTTGTTGTCGCAGGCGGTCGCGGTCAGCGCCAGAGCGGCGAGGACGACGGCGACGGCGGCCTTCTGAGTTCCAGCCATGGTTCCCCCCTCGAGAACCCCCGGGCGCGCGGGGCGCCCGGGGCGGTAGCCGGTGGTCGGTGCGGGTGGTGCGGGTTGTGCAGGTGGTGCGGGTGGATCAGCCGAACAGCTTGAGCAGGTCGGCCTGGGTACCGAGGTCGCCGGCGGCGGGCGCCTCGACCTTGGTGGCGCTGCCGAGGTCGGAGTACTTGATGGTGACGGCCTTGGACTCGCCGTTGGTGTCGCCGAACTCCTGGTACTTGACCAGCTCCTGCTTGCCGTTCAGCCAGAAGTCGATGGTGAGGGTCTTGCCGTCCTGCTCCAGGGTCTTCTGGACGGACTGGCGCTGCTCCGCCGTGAGCGAGGTCATCCCGGCCACCAGGGTGGCGGTCTCCTCGACGGCCCGCAGGTGGGTGGTCTGGACGCCGTCCACGCTCTCCTCGCCGACCTTGCTGAGCTTGCCGCTCGCGGCCGCGATGGTGAGCTGGGCGACCGGGTTCACCATCTGACCCATCACCACGAAGGCGCCGCCCATCTCCTCCGAGGCGGGCACCTTGACCCAGTGCTTCCCCTGCAGGGTCGCGGCCGTGGCGTCGTCGCCGCCGACGTAGGCGTCGGCCCCGATCACCCGGATCTTGAGCTTCTTGCCGCCCATGTCGCTGGACACGTCCACGGCGACCTTGCCCGGGTCCTTCCAGTCGGCGGTGCCGCTGCCGCCCGGGCTGGACGGGTCCGGGGAGGTCATGGCGACCTTGCCGTTGCCGGCCTTCTGCATCACCAGGGCGGAGGCGGCCAGGGCGGCCTTCGGGTCCGCGGACAGCCCGGCCGCGACCGAGTCGGCGGCGCCCTTGCTGTCACCGGCCGCCTTGCTGTCACTGCCGCCCTTGCTGCCGCAGGCGGTGGCGCCGGCCAGCAGGAGGGCGGTGGTCGCCACGGTGGCGGCGAGACGGACAGCGCGCATGGAGGTACCCCCGTAAGTTCTTCGGAAGAGCCGATCCTCAGCTTCTTCTCAGCCGGGACTCTAACGGATCGCCAGGGCCGGGCCGCACCGGATATCCCCTCCCGTCACCCGGCCGCGGCGGGCGTCGTGTCCCCCGCTCCGGAGGCTGAGACATCCGTCGTGGTCACCGTGGTTCCGGCACTCCCCCGTGCCGTCTCACGCAGCTTCACCAGCCGTCGGCCGGGCCCGACCCAGACGTCGAACCCGATGTCGGCGACGCCGCGCTGCCGGTACCAGCCGACCACCGCGGCGAGCTGCTGCGGGTCCAACTCCCGGTCCGCGCCGAAGTAGTCGGCCACCGGGGCGGAGCCCTGGTAGTGCGCGACGGTCGTCCCGTCGAGCTGCTCGGCGCCGAGCGAGCCGAGCCGGTCGGTCTGGGCGATCGCGTACGCCCGGCTGCCCGGGTTGGTGACCAGGGCCGTCATCCAGCCGCCCGCGTAGCCGCCGGGGCCGGCCCCGGCCGCCGGGTCGAGCGACTCCGCGGTGGCCCGCTCGGCGTGCTTGGCCGCGCCGCCCTGGTAGGCGAGGTCGAGCGCACCGTCCCGGAGGGTCAGCTGCCCGGCGCCCAGTTCGTCGGTGACGGTCAGCGCGGCCTCGTCCCGGTCGCCCCAGACCAGGGTGCCGCTCGCGGTGCGGCGGCCGTCCGGGCCCTCCCGCACCAGGTCGATCCGGGCGCCGCCGGTGTCGTCCACGGCCTGGGCGGCCGCGAGCACCACCTGCTTGGGCGGGATCGGCGGCGGCTCACCGGGGACGCGGGTGCCGGGGGCGGCCAGCACGCTGCAGGCGGTGGTGGCGCCGAGCAGCAGCAGGGCCGCCGCGAGCGTGGCGGGGCGAAGGGCGGGCGGCACGGCACACTCCGGCGGTCACGGGTTCTCCACATGATCTGACCGGCAGAGCGTACGACGGCTCGGTCAACCGTTCC
Organism: Kitasatospora sp. NPDC058162; assembly: GCF_042884005.1. Taxonomy (NCBI): domain Bacteria; kingdom Bacillati; phylum Actinomycetota; class Actinomycetes; order Kitasatosporales; family Streptomycetaceae; genus Kitasatospora; species Kitasatospora sp. NPDC058162. The sequence goes on along the minus strand of NZ_JBHVUS010000005.1, from coordinate 292,795 downwards.
CATTCGCCCGTGTCCCGATCCCGCAACCGTTTCCGCCGCCCGCACCACCGGCGCCACCGCCGCACCACCGGGCCGCACGGCGGAACGACGACGGGCCCGCACCCCCGGTGAAGGGGGTGCGGGCCCGTCGTACGGACTGCTCTAGAGCACTGGGGCTCAGACCGCGGCCGGGTCCTCCTCGACGAGGAGGTTGCGGGTGCGGTTCGGGTCCACCATGATGCCGGGGCCCATGGTGGTCGAGAACGCGGTCTTCTTGATGTAGCGGCCCTTGGCGGCGGACGGCTTGGCGCGGAGCACCTCGTCCAGCGCGGCGGCGTAGTTCTCGACCAGCTGCTCGTCGGTGAAGGAGGCCTTACCGATGATGAAGTGCAGGTTCGAGTGCTTGTCGACGCGGAACTCGATCTTGCCGCCCTTGATCTCGTTCACGGCCTTGGCCGTGTCCGGGGTCACGGTGCCGGTCTTCGGGTTCGGCATCAGGCCACGGGGACCGAGCACGCGGCCCAGGCGGCCGACCTTGCCCATGAGGTCCGGGGTGGCGACGACGGCGTCGAAGTCGAGGCGGCCCTTGGCGACCTCGTCGATGAGCTCGTCGGAGCCGACGATGTCGGCACCCGCAGCACGCGCGGCCTCGGCACGCTCGCCGGTCGCGAAGACCAGGACCCGAGCGGTCTTACCGGTGCCGTGCGGGAGGATCACGGTGCTGCGGACCATCTGGTCGGCCTTGCGCGGGTCGACGCCCAGACGCATGGCGACCTCGACGGTGCCGTCGAACTTGGTGGTGCTGGTCGCCTTGGCGAGGCGGACGGCCTCGAGGGGGGCGTAAAGGCGCTCGCGGTCGACCTTGGCGTCCGCGGCCTTCAGAGCCTTGCTGCGCTTCACTGCTGCTCCTGAATGGTGATTGGAGTTGTGGTATTCGACGGGCCTGCGCAGGCCCTACCACAGGGACGGCTGAGCCGGTTTGCCCCTGACGGGACGGTGGGCTGGATCAGCCCTCGACGGTGATGCCCATCGACCGGGCGGTGCCGGCGATGATCTTCTCCGCCGCGTCCAGGTCGTTGGCGTTCAGGTCGGGCATCTTGGTGGTGGCGATGTCGCGGACCTGGGCGCTGGTGAGCTTGGCGACCTTGGTCTTGTGCGGCTCGCTGGAGCCCTTGTCGATACCGGCGGCCTTCAGGATGAGGCGCGCGGCCGGCGGCGTCTTCGTGATGAAGGTGAAGGAACGGTCGTCGTAGACCGTGATCTCCACCGGCACGATCATGCCGCGCTGCGACTCGGTCGCAGCGTTGTAGGCCTTGCAGAACTCCATGATGTTGACGCCGTGCTGGCCCAGCGCGGGGCCGACGGGCGGCGCCGGGTTGGCCGCGCCGGCGTTGATCTGGAGCTTGATAAGCCCCGTGATCTTCTTCTTCTTGGGAGGCATGTCTCTCCGGGTCCTTCCGAGAGGTGATTGCTGGTGCGTGCGGAACCGGGGCGACACCCGATCGCCAGCACACACATCAGGCCAGGCTAACGCGTCCGCGCCGCTGGACCAAAACGGATTCGGGGCGGAGGCCGTGGCCCTGGCCCTTGGATCTTGTCGGATCAGACCGCGGCGTCTGGGTGCGTGCATCGCAAGGCGGAGGAGGGACGCGATGCGGAGCATCGGCGACCGACGACAACGCGGCGAGGTGCGTGCCCATGCGTCGCGGGCCCGGCAAGGATCCAAGGGGCAGGGCCTCAGCCCCCGCCCCGGATCCGAAGACCGTGTGACTAGTTCTTCTGGATCTGGTCGAAGGAGAGCTCGACCGGGGTCTCCCGGCCGAAGATCTCGACCAGGCCCTTGACCTTCTTCGAGTCGGGGTTGATCTCGTTGATGGTCGCCTGGAGGGTCGCGAACGGGCCGTCGGTGACGGTGACCGAGTCGCCGACCTCGAAGTCCAGCACCTGGATCTCGCTCGGCTTGACCGGCGAGGGCTTGCCGGCCTCCTTGGCGGCCTGGCGCTCGACGTCCGGGGCGAGCATCTTGACGACCTCGTCCAGGGTCAGCGGGTACGGGTCGTAGGCGTTGCCGACGAAGCCGGTGACACCCGGGGTGTTGCGCACGACGCCCCAGGACTCCGGGGTGAGGTCCATGCGGACCAGGACGTAGCCGGGGAGCTTGTTCTGCCGGATGGTCTTGCGGTCGCCGTTCTTGATCTGGACGACCTCCTCCTGCGGCACCTCGGCCTGGAAGATGTACTCCTCGACGTTCAGCGAGACGGCGCGCTGCTCCAGGTTCTGCTTCACCCGGTTCTCGTAGCCGGCGTAGGTGTGGATCACGTACCACTCGCCCGGCATGAAGCGCAGGTCCTCGCGGAACTTGGCGACCGGGTCGACCTCGGCCTCGTCCTCAGCCTCGACGGCCTCGTCCTCGGCGGGCTCCTCGTCGGCCGACTCCTCGGCGGCGAGCTCCTCGGTGTCGAGCTCCTCGTCGCCCTCCACGTGCAGAGCGGCCTCCTCGGCGGGCTCGCCGGCCTCGGCCTCGTCGTACGCCTCGACCTCGTCCTCGTCGCTGTCCGCGGCGTCGACGATCTGCTCGGCGGACTCCGCGTCGTCAGCCAGCTCGGCCGCGTCCAGCTCGGCGGCGACATCCGCCTCGCGGACGGTCTCGTCGGCGTCGTACAGGGGGGACTCAGACACTGTGGCTGCTTCTTTCCTGGAGATGGTGAAGGTGGCGCGCTCCGGAACCGGCCCGGCGCGCGGCCGCTCGCGCGGGCGCCAGGAGAGGTCTCGGAGACTTCAACAGTACCGAGTCCACGGTACGCGCGCGTACGTCCGCCGCCGACAGCTCGACCCGGACCGATGATTCGGCCCGGGTCGGGAGGTGGTTCGGAGGTGGGGGCTCGATCAGCCGAAGACCAGCAGGCTCAGCTTGGCGAAGCCGTAGTCGAGGCCGTAGACGAAGCCCATCACGACCACGACGAAGGTCACCACGACCGCGGTGTAGTTGGTGAGCTCGCTCCGAGTGGGCCAGACGACCTTGCGCAGCTCGGCGATGATCTGGCGGTAGAACAGACCCATTCGCGCGAACAGGCCCTTCTTGGCCCGCTTGCCGGACTTCTTCTGCTTGCCGGAGGTCTTGTCACCCTCGACAGCAGCGGTCTCGGCAGCGCCGTCGGTCCCCTCGGGGTTGCCGCTCTCAGGCGTTGCGGTGGAGCCCGTGGTCTCCGTCACTCGTCCTCACCTGAATCCGGGTCCGGCCGAACATCGCCTGCGTACCCGTTTCAGGCACGAGCGGTCGGCTTAAGCGGTGCTGATCGGTGCCCTCTCCGCATCAAGCCCGCTCGCTCTGTGGAGCGAACGGGCTGAATACGGGTCAAGCAGCAGGGCAAGAGGGACTCGAACCCCCAACCGCCGGTTTTGGAGACCGGTGCTCTACCAATTGAGCTATTGCCCTACAGAACCTCGCGGCTCCTGGTGGCGACCAACCTACCGCATCTCCCCCCGCTGTCTGTACAGGCGGTGAAAGCTCCGGTCATTTTCGGTGGGCCGTCGAGGAGCGAGTGTACGTGGTCGAGGGGTGTTTGGTCGAACCTCTTCTTCCAGGACCGCCGGACGCCCGGCGGATGTCCGGCCCGGTGGGGCGGACACCGGCGGATCGCCGGGGGCCGTCGGGGCCGCCGGGGGGCCGTCATGCGGACGGAGCCGTACGGATGCTGAAACCGCCATGCCCGGTCCGTCCCGGTTCTGCGACGATGCAGGCATGAGCGCTTCCACCCCGCAGCCCGACCAGTCCATCCGCCCCGCCGACCGCCGGGTCTCCGCCCGGATCGGCGCGATCGCCGAGTCCGCGACCCTCGCCGTGGACGCCAAGGCCAAGGCCCTCAAGGCCGCCGGCCGCCCGGTGATCGGCTTCGGTGCCGGCGAGCCCGACTTCCCCACGCCGGACTACATCGTCGAGGCGGCCGTCGAGGCCTGCCGCGACCCGAAGAACCACCGTTACACCCCGGCGGGTGGCCTGCCCGAGCTGAAGACCGCGATCGCCGCCAAGACGCTGCGCGACTCCGGCTACCAGGTGGACGCCTCCCAGGTGCTGGTCACCAACGGCGGCAAGCAGGCGATCTACGAGGCCTTCGCGGCGATCCTGGACCCGGGCGACGAGGTCATCGTCCCGGCCCCGTACTGGACCACCTACCCGGAGTCGATCCAGCTGGCCGGCGGCGTCCCGGTGGAGGTCGTCGCGGACGAGACCACCGGCTACAAGGTCTCGGTCGAGCAGCTGGAGGCCGCCCGCACCGAGAACACCAAGGTGGTGCTGTTCGTCTCGCCGTCCAACCCGACCGGCGCGGTGTACACCCGGGACGAGGCCGAGGCGATCGGCCGCTGGGCGCTGGAGCACGGCCTGTGGGTGCTCACCGACGAGATCTACGAGCACCTGGTCTACGGCGACGCGACCTTCACCTCGCTGCCGGCCCTGCTGCCCGAGCTGGCCGACAAGTGCATCGTGGTCAACGGCGTGGCCAAGACCTACGCGATGACCGGCTGGCGGGTGGGCTGGGTGATCGGCCCCAAGGACGTGATCAAGGCCGCGACCAACCTGCAGTCGCACGCCACCTCCAACGTCTCCAACGTCGCCCAGCGCGCCGCGATCGCCGCCGTGGCCGGCGACCTCTCCGCCGTGCACGAGATGCGCACCGCCTTCGACCGCCGCCGCAAGACCATCGTGCGGATGCTCAACGAGATCGAGGGCGTCATCTGCCCCGAGCCCGAGGGCGCCTTCTACGCCTACCCGTCGGTCAAGGGCCTGCTGGGCAAGGAGATCCGCGGTCAGCGCCCGCAGACCTCCGCCGAGCTGGCGAGCCTGATCCTGGACGAGGTCGAGGTCGCCGCCGTCCCGGGCGAGGCCTTCGGCACCCCCGGCTACCTGCGGTTCTCCTACGCGCTCGGCGACGAGGACCTGGTCGAGGGCATCAGCCGGCTCCAGAAGCTGCTCGGCGAGGCCCGCGACTGACGTCCGCCGTCAACGCGACGCACTGGGTTCACCCGGTACACCGCCCTCTTTCACCCCTTCGGGGGACGGAAAGAGGGCGGTTCCCGTTTGGGGGCCTCATACGGCAGTATCGGAAAATGGAACGCCTGTTGAACCCGCGAGACGTCAGGGGCCTCCCGAAGGCCCACCTGCACCTGCACTTCACCGGCTCGATGCGGCCCGCCACCCTGCTGGAGCTGGCCGACAAGCACGGCGTTCGCCTGCCGGAGGCGCTCAGCTCCGGCGAGCCGCCCAAACTGCGCGCCACCGACGAGCGCGGCTGGTTCCGCTTCCAGCGCCTGTACGACACCGCCCGCTCGGTGCTCCGGGACGAGTCGGACATCCGCCGGCTGGTCCTGGAGACCGCCGAGGACGAGCGGCGGGACGGCTCCCGCTGGCTGGAGATCCAGGTCGACCCGACCTCCTACGCGCCCCGGCTGGGCGGGCTGATCCCCGCGCTGGAGCTGATCCTGGACGCGGTCGAGCACGCCGCCGCGGCCACCGGGGTGGGCATCCGGGTACTGGTCGCGGCGAACCGGATGAAGTCCCCGATGGACGCCCGGACGCTGGCCCGGCTCGCCGTCCGCTACGCCGACCACGGCGTGGTCGGCTTCGGCCTCTCCAACGACGAGCGCCGCGGCCTGGCCCGGGACTTCGACCGGGCCTTCGAGATCGCCCGCAAGGGCGGACTGCTGGCCGCCCCGCACGGCGGCGAGCTGGCCGGGCCGGAGTCCGTCCGGGACTGCCTGGACGACCTGGGCGCCGGCCGGATCGGCCACGGCGTGCGGGCCGCCGAGGACCCGCGGCTGATGGCCCGGCTGGCGGACCGCCAGATCACCTGCGAGGTCTGCCCGTCCTCCAACGTCTCGCTCGGCGTCTACGAGAGCCCGGACGAGGTGCCGCTGCGCCGGCTGTTCGACGCCGGGGTGCCGCTGGCGCTCGGCGCGGACGACCCGCTGCTGTTCGGCAGCCGGCTGGCCGACCAGTACGAACTGGCGCGCGCCGCCCTGGGCTTCAGCGACGCCGAACTCGCCGAGCTGGCACGGCAGTCGGTGCGCGGCTCGTGCGCCCCGGAGGCCGTCCGCAAGGAGCTGCTGGCGGACATCGACGCCTGGCTGGTCGACGGGCACCCGGCCGGCTAGAGCCCGCTAGAGCTTGACGCCCACCATCACGGGCTCGTTCACCAGCTCCACCCCGAAGGCCTCGCGGACCCCGTCCCGGATCTCCCGGGCCAGGGCCAGCAGGTCCTCGGCGGTGGCCGCGCCGCGGTTGGTGAGCGCCAGGGTGTGCTTGGTGGAGAGCGTGGCCGGGCCGTCGCCGTAGCCCTTGCCGAAGCCCGCCCGGTCGATCAGCCAGGCCGCCGAGGTCTTGGTGCAGCCCTCCGGGGCCGGGTAGGCGGGGGCGTTCTCGGTGCCCGGGCGGGTGCGGAAGGACTCGTACTGCGCCGCGGTGAGCACCGGGTTGGTGAAGAAGGAGCCGGCCGACCAGGTGTCGTGGTCCGCCGGGTCCAGCACCATGCCCTTGCCGGAGCGCAGCCCCAGCACCGCGTCGTACGCCTCGGCCAGCGGCACCCGCTCGCCCTGCTCGACGCCGAAGTGCCTGGCCACCTCGGCGTACTTCACCGGGGTGGAGAGCCCGGCGTGGTCCGCCAGGGCGAACCGCACCCGCAGCACCACGTAGCGGTCCGGCCGGGCCTTGAAGCGGCTGTGCCGGTAGGAGAACTCGCACTCGGCGTTGCCCAGGGTGACCACCTCGCCCGCCGTGCGGTCGTACGCGACCACCTCGGTGACCGTCTGGGCCACCTCCTGGCCGTACGCGCCGACGTTCTGCACCGGGGTCGCGCCGGCCGAGCCGGGGATGCCGGCCAGGAACTCGATGCCGGCCAGGCCGTGCTCGCGCACCGCGCGGGCGACCGCCTCCGACCACACCTCGCCGGCCGCCAGCTCCAGCACGGTGCCGTCCAGGGCGAACCCGGTGGTGGCGATCCGCAGCACCGTGCCGGGGAAGCCGGCGTCGCCGATCACCAGGTTGGAGCCGCCGCCGAGGACCAGCAGCGGCTCGCCGGCCGCGTCGGCCTCGCGGACGGCGGCGATCACCTCGTCGTCGGTGTGGGCGGTCACCAGCCGACGGGCCGGGCCGCCGAGCCGGAGCGTGGTGAGCGGGGCGAGGGGGGCGTCGTTTTCTACCAGCACGCCCACCAGCGTACGGGGACGGGGGCGGCCGCTCGGCCGCCCCCGTGACCCGCGCCCCACCCGTCAGGCCGTCGAGGCCTCGGCCGGGACGGGCTGCCCGTCCTCGGGCGCCGCGGCCTGCTCGGGCGCCGCGGCCTCCTCGATCACCGCGGCCTGCTCGATCACTGCGGCCTGCTCAGCCGCGGCCGGGTCGACCACCGGCGCCTCGGCCGCCTTCGCCCGGCGCGGCAGCAGCAGCGCGCAAGCCCCGGCCGCCAGCACCACCCCGGCGCCGACGTACAGCGCGGGCCCCATCGCGTCGACGAAGGTCCCCGCCGAGCCGTCGCCGCCCTGCTCCGAGAACACCGCCGCCAGCACGGCCACCCCGAGCGCGCCGCCGACCTCGCGCAGCGCGTTGTTGGCGCCGGAGGCGATGCCCTGCTCCTCCGGCCGGACGCTGTCCATCACCAGGGCGGCGGTCGGCGCGAAGTACATCGACATGCCGATCCCGCACATCACCACGGCGGGCACCACCGGACCGTACGCGTAGTGCCCGAGCCCGGCGTTGATCGCCGCGTACAGCGCCAGGCCGACGCCCTGCAGCACCAGTCCAGCCACCACGATCAGGCGGCCGCCGAAGCGGTCGGCCAGGATGCCGGCGACCGGCGCGACGATCAGCCCCACCCCGGTCCACGGGAGCATCCGGATCCCGGCCTCCTCCGGGGTGTAGCCGCCCACGGTCTGCAGGTGCTGGCTGATCAGGAAGATCGAGCCGAACATCCCCAGCGACATCAGCAGACCGGAGGCGTTGACGGCGGTGAAGGTCCGGTTGCGGAACAGCCGCATCGGGAGCATCGGGTGCGCGGCGCCGCGCTGCTCGTACCGGACGAAGGCGACCAGCAGCACCAGGCCGCCGGCCAGCGAGCCCAGCACCAGCGGGCTGGTCCAGCCGTCCGGGTTGCCGCGGATCAGGCCGAGCACGACGCCGAACAGGCCGAGGCTGACCAGCACCGTGCCGACCGCGTCCAGGGCCGGGCCGGCGCCCCGGCTCTCGCGCAGCTTCCACGCCGCCAGCGGCACCAGGACGACGCCGACCGGGACGTTCACCCAGAAGATCCACTGCCAGGAGAAGTTCGCCGTCAGGGTGCCGCCGACCAGCGGCCCGGTGGCGATGGCGAGGCCGTTGACGCCGGCCCAGATGCCGAAGGCCATCCCGCGCTTGGCCGCCGGGATGGCGGCGGTCAGCAGGGTGAGGGTGAGCGGCATCGACACCGCGGCTCCGACGCCCTGGACGGCGCGGGCGGCGATCAGCTCGCCGATGCCGGGCGAGAGCGCGGCCGCGGCCGAGCCGACGGTGAAGAGCGTGAGCCCGATCACGAACATCCGGCGGCGGCCGAAGCGGTCGCCGAGCGCCGCGCCGAACATCAGCAGCACGGCGAAGGACAGGGTGTAGGCGCTGACCGTCCACTCCAGGTCGGACAGCCCGCCGCCGAGCTCCTCGCGGATGGAGGGCAGCGCGGTGGTGACAACCAGGTTGTCCAGGGCGGCCATGAAGCCCGCGAGGCTGGTGATCACCAGCGTCCAGACGCCGGTGCGGCCGAGGCCCGGCTGCTCCGTCGCGACCTCGGCCCCGACCTCGACCTCGACCTCGGCCCCGGCCCCGGCCGCCTTCGCGACCGCTCTCCCGGTCGTGCTCCCCGCTGTGTTCTCCGTCATGTGTTCCCCCCAGGGTTTCCCGGATAGTTATTGATCACTAACTTTCGAGGCCCGGAAAAAGGGCCGCACGGACTGCGCCGCGCGACCCGCTACCCGGCTTCCTCCCGCTCGCCGAAGCCGTCCCAGATCCGGTGGTCCCGGGGGAAGCCCAGCGCCACCAGGGTGTTGATCAGCATCCCGTACGCGAAGAACTCGGTGGTCCCCTGCATGTCGCCGCCGACCCGCTCCCGCACCCGCTCGAACAGCTCCCCCCACAGCCGCCGGGCGGTCTCGCCGATCTCGTCCTCGCCGGCCATCCGGGAGGCGAACACCGAGACGTAGAGCTGCATCTGCATCATCAGCTGCTCGCCGTCCTCGACCAGGCCCATGTAGGCCTCGGACATCTTCGCGGCGGCCTCCTCGCCGGTCAGTCCGGCCGACGCCTCGTCGAAGACCTTCCAGGTCTCCTCGATGCAGCGCTCGGCGGCGGCCGTGAAGATCGCCTGCTTTCCCGGGAACAGCCGGAACAGGTACGGCTGGGAGACGCCCACCCGACGGGCGATCGTCTCGGTGGACGTGCCCCGGTAGCCGTTCCTGGCGAACTCGATCATCGCGGCCCGGATGACGCTCTCGCGCCGCTCCTCCGCACTCATCCGCATGCTCGTCTTCGCCACGAGCCCTAAGTTAGTGACCAATCACTATCTCCGCAAGGGGCCCGCCACCCCGGAGAACGGGCCCGAGAACGAGCCGGGAACCCGGCCGCCCCGGAGCACGTCGAACGGGCCCCGGGGCGGCCGGGAGTGACGAACGCCTCAGGCGAGCCGGACGACCGCCCGGGACATCCCCAGCACCTTCTGGCCGCCGAAGGTGGCCAGCAGGTCGACCTGCACCTTGCGGTCGTCCAGCTTCTTGGCGACCTTGGCGGAGACCTCGATCACCGAGCCGACCCCGTCGTTCGGCACCGGCACCGGCCGGGTGAAGCGGACGCCGTACTCGACCACCGCGGCCGGGTCGCCGACCCAGTCGGTGACCACCCGGATCGCCGCGGCCATGGTGAACATGCCGTGCGCGATGACGTCGGGCAGGCCGACCTCCAGCGCGAACTTCTCGTTCCAGTGGATCGGGTTGAAGTCACCGGAGGCGCCCGCGTACTGCACCAGCGTGGCGCGGGTCACCGGGAAGGACTGCGCCGGCAGCTGGGTGCCGACCTCGACCTCGTCGTAGCTGATCGCCATCGCGCTCACTCCCCCGCCTCGTCGGCGGCCCGGGCCACCAGCGTCATGATCGCCGTCACCACGTGCTCGCCGGTCTCGTCCGCCACCTCGCCGCGCACGGTGAGCACGTCGTTGCCCGCCAGCGACTTGATGTTGTCGATGGTCACCGCGACCGTCAGCCGATCGCCGGCCAGCACCGGGCGGCTGTACAGGAACTTCTGGTCACCGTGCACCACCCGGCTGTAGTCCAGGCCCAGCTCCGGGTCCTCGACGACCTGGCCGGCCGCCTGGAAGGCGATCGCGAACGGGAAGGTCGGCGGGGCGATCACGTCCCGGTGGCCCAGCGCCTTCGCGGCCTCCGCGTCGGTGTACGCCGGGTTGGCGTCCCCGATCGCGACCGCGAACTCGCGGATCTTCTCCCGGCCGACCTCGTACGGCGCGGTGGGCGGGTAACTACGCCCGATGAAAGAGGGGTCGAGTGCCACGGCAGCTCCTCGGAAGGCGGGTGGAAACGCGGGTGGAAACGCGGGTGGAGACCGTACGGGTACGCGTACGGGTACGAAAAAAGACTCCGGGCCGCATCCCCTGTTGAGGGATACGGCCCGGAGTCGAAGACCTGGTTCACACAGGCCCGGTGCCCTGCGACAGGGTCAGCGGGTCTCGCGGTGCGCGGTGTGCGAGTTGCAGCGGGGGCAGTGCTTCTTCATCTCAAGACGGTCCGGGTCGTTACGCCGGTTCTTCTTGGTGATGTAGTTCCGCTCCTTGCACTCCACGCAGGCCAGCGTGATCTTCGGGCGGACATCGGTGGCAGCCACGGGAGTGCCTTCCTTGGACAACGAATAAGAACACAACAAGAGTAGCCGACCGGGAGTGCGATCTCCCGACCGACTACGCGGGGTAGCGGTGACCGGACTTGAACCGGTGACACAGCGATTATGAGCCGCTTGCTCTACCAACTGAGCTACACCGCCACAGTGATCAGCAGCACAGCCGAAGCCGAACCACCTTTCACCAGAGCCCCCATGCGGAATCGAACCGCAGACCTTCTCCTTACCATGGAGACGCTCTACCGACTGAGCTATAGGGGCGAACGAGGAAGAGATTACACGTTCCGCGCCCAGAGGTGAAATCCGTATCCCGGACCGAAGACCGCAGGTCGGCGAGGTGCACGGACGGACGATCCAAGGCCGGGCGTTCGATCGGCCCGCGCGCCGTGCGCCCCGAGCCGATACGACTATTGCCCGCCTCCCGGCGCCCCGCCCCCGTGCGCCATAGGCTCGACGCTCATTGGCCGGGGCACCGGCCGATCCCCCCACGGGCCCACTGGCCAGCGCGAGAAGGAGCCGGCGATGGACAGCGCAGCCGCCGACGGGTCGCACTCGGGGCCCGGCCCGGCGGCCAACCCGCTCGGGCACGGCCCGGTCCTCCTGCTCACCGGGGCCCGGCTGGCCGACGGGCGCGTGGTGGACGTACGGGTCAGCGGCGACCGGATCCAGGCGGTCGGCACCGTCGGCAGCCTCGGGCCGCTGCCCGCCCTGCCCGGCGCCCCCACCGTCACCACCGGCGCCCGGATCGACCTCAAGGGCTACCTGCTGCTCCCGGCCCCCGCCGAGGCGCACGCCCACTACGACTGCGCCTTCTCCGCCGCCCTGCCCGCCCCGCCGCCGGACACCCCCGCCGACCTCACCCGCCGGGTCACCGAGGCCGCGCTCACCTCGCTCGGCTACGGCGCCACCGCCCAGCGCACCCACGTCCGGATCGGCGACGTGCACGGGCTGCGCCAGCTGGAGGCGGTGCTCACCGCCCGCCAGGCGCTGCGGGGCCTGGCCGAGCTCCAGGCGGTGGCGATGCCCCGGCTGCTCACCGGCCGGGCCGGCGCGGACGGGCGCGCCCAGCTGCGCGAGGCCCTCAAGCTGGGCGCCACGGCGGCCGGCGGCTGCCCGGAGCTGGACCCGGACCCGGCCGGGTACGTACAGCTGCTGCTGGAGGCCGCCCGGGAGGCGGACTGCCCGGTGGACCTGCACACCACCGCCGCCGACGCGCCCCAACTCGCCCGGCTGGTCGGCGCCCTGGCGCCGCTGCGGCCGCGGGTGACGCTCGGGCCGTGCGGGGCGCTGGCCCGCGGCGGGGCCACCGTGCTGGCGACCGGCGGGGTGCGGGTGGTCTGGCTGCCGCAGAACGGCGGCTGCACCGGGCTGGAGGGCCGTCTGTCCGGCCTCCGTCCGGGCCTGGTACGGGAGTTGACCGCGGCCCGGGTGCCGCTGGCGGCGGGCAGCGGCGCCCTGCGGGACCCGTCCAACCCGGTCGGCCGGGCCGATCCGCTGGAGGCCGCCTACCTGCTCGCGGCGAGCGGGGAGCTGGACCCGGACGCGGCGTACGACGCGGTGGCGAACCAGGCCCGGGCGGCACTCGGGCTGCCACCGGTCCGGGTGGACGCCGGGTTCCCGGCGGAGCTGCTGGCGGTGCGCGGGGACTCCCTGGCCGGGGCGCTCGCGGGCGGGCACAGCCGGCTGGTGGTGCACAGCGGCCGGGTGGTCAGCCGGACCAGCGCGGTCCGGGAGTTCGCGGACACCGTGGCGCTGGCGCTGCCCCGGCAGTCCGGCGGCGCGGACTGCTGAGCGCGCGGAGCGCCGGGGAGGACCAGCCGGGGAGGACCAGCTGGGGAGAACCAGCCGGGGAAAGCCAAGGGGCGCGCGACCTGAGTCGCGCGCCCCTCCCCCACTACTGGCCGCCCATGGCCGGCGGCTGGAGCGGCTCCGGACTTCCCCCACGGAGCGGGAACCGCTCGTTCCGGCACTGACACTACGGCCCCGGAACACCGCCCCCGACCGGCCTTGACGCTCCCCTGTCGCCCACCGACCGGCTCTTGACGGCTCGTTGACGCCCCCCGACAGGTACCCGGCCCTACGGCGCGTACCGGCACCTACGGCACGTACCGGTAGCCGATCCCCGGCTCGGTGATCAGGTGCCGCGGCCGGGCCGGGTCGCGCTCCAACTTGCGACGCAGCCCGGCGAGGTAGACCCGCAGGTAGTTGCCGCGCGCCTCCTGGGCCGGTCCCCACACCTCGCGCAGGATCTGCCGCCCGGGCACCAGCCGGCCGGGGTTGGCGAGCAGCAGGCTGAGGATCCGCCACTCGGTCGGGGTGAGCCGCACCGGGCCGCCCGGCCCGACCACCGTGGTGGCCGCGAGGTCGACGGTGTGGTCGCCGATCACCGGACGGCCCGGCGGCACCGCGCCCAGCGGCCGGCGCAGCACCGCCCTTAACCGGGCCAGCAGTTCGTCCATCAGGAACGGCTTGGTGAGGTAGTCGTCGGCGCCCGCGTCCAGGGCGCCGATCTTGTCGGCGGCGTCGGAGCGGCCGGAGAGCACGATGATCGGCGCCGCGCTGTGGGTGCGCAGTCCGCGCAGCACGTCCATGCCGTCGAGGTCGGGCAGGCCGAGGTCGAGCAGGACGGCGTCCGGGGCGGAGTGCGCGGCCCGGTCGAGCGCCTCGCTGCCGCTGGCGGCGGTGCGGACGGCGTACTGCCGGGCGCTGAGGTTGATCCGCAGGGTGCGCAGCAGGGCCGGCTCGTCGTCGACGACGAGGATCTCGCAGTTCTCGATGGTGTGCTCACTCATGGTGCGGTGGCTCCTCCCCGGGGGCGCGGTGCTCGGTGGCGGCGGGCTCGTTGGCGGGCTCGGTGGCGGCGGGCTCGGTGGCAGCCGGCTCGGTGACGGCGGGCTCGGGCTCGGGCTCGGGCGCGGGCTCAGGCTCGGGCTCGGCAGCGGGCAGGGTCAGCAGCATCGTGGTGCCGCCCCCGGGGGTGTCCTCCACCTCCAGGCTGCCGCCCATGGCCTCGGCGAGGCCGCGGGAGAGGGCCAGGCCGAGGCCGACCCCGGTGGTGTTGTCGGTGTCGCCGAGGCGCTGGAAGGGCAGGAAGACCCGGTCGCGGTCCGCGGGGGCGATGCCGGGGCCGCGGTCGATCACCCGGATCTCGACCTGGTCGGCGTGGTGGCTGGCGGTGACCAGGACGGGCGCGCCGGGGGCGTTGTAGCGCAGCGCGTTGGTGATCACGTTGGCGAGCACCCGCTCCAGCAGCGGCGGGTCGGCGAGCACCGGCGGGGCGGTGTCCAGGTCGAGCGGCTGGACCGGCGCGTACGGGTCCGGGAGGCTGTCGAGCGCCCGGGGCAGGATCTCGTCCAGGTGGGTCTCGGTGAGGTGCAGGGTGAGCGCGCCGGCCTGGAGGCGGCTCATGTCGAGCAGGTTGTCCACCAGCCGGGTGAGCTTGACCAGCGATTCGTCGGCGGTTTCGAGGAGTTCGGTCTGGTCCTCGGGCGAGAACTCGACGTCGGGGCTGAGCAGCGAGCCGACCGAGGCGCGGGCGGCGGCCAGCGGGGTGCGCAGGTCGTGGCTGACGGCGGCGAGCAGCGCGGTGCGCATCCGGTCGGCGGCCTTGATCGGTTCGACCTCGGCGGCGACCACGGCCAGCCGGTCGCGCTCCAGCGCGGCGCCGACGTGGGCGGCGAAGGCGGTGAGCACCCGCTGGTCGGCGGCGGGCAGCCGGCGGCCGGTGAGGACCAGGACGGCGTCGACGCCGACCGGGACCTCGGTGGTCTCGTGCTGCACCCCCTCGTCGTCCGGGTGCTCGGCCTCGCTGTGGGCGAGCACCTCGCGGTCGGAGCGGGAGAGCAGCGTGACGGTCTGCATGCCGAAGGCCGTCCGGGACTTCTCCAGCAGGGCGGGCAGCGCGTCGGCGCCGCGCAGCACGCTGCCGGCCAGGGTGGAGAGGGTCTCGGCCTCGGCGGTGGCCCGGGCGGCCCGGGTGGTGAGCCGGCCGGCGTGGTCGACCACGGTGGAGACGGCGAGCGCGATGGCGGCGAACACCACCAGGGCGACGATGTTGTTGGTCTCGCCGATGGTCAGGCTGTGGACCGGCGGGATGAAGTAGTAGTTCAGCAGCACCGAGGCGATGAACGCGGCCAGCAGGGCGGACATCGCGCCGCCGAGCAGGGCGACGATGACCACGCCGAGCTGGAAGATCAGCGCGTCGGTGGTGAGGTTGATGGTGGCGTGCGCCTGGGAGAGCACCGCGGTGAGCAGCCAGGGGATGACGAGGCCGGCCAGGTAGCCGGCGATGGTGCGGCGCCGGGAGTGGCGCCGGCCCAGCGAGGGCAGCCGGCCGCGGCCGGTGAACTCGTGGGTGACCATGTGGACGTCGATGTCCTCGGAGGCGTCCACGGTGGTCTCGCCGATGCCGGGGCCGGTGAGGAAGCGGTTGATCCGGCCGCGGCGGCTGGTGCCGAGCACCAGCTGGGTCGCGTCGTGGGCGCGGGCGAAGGCCAGCAGCGCGGTGGGGATGTCGTCGCCGACCACCACGTGGTAGCTGCCGCCGAGGGTCTCGACCAGCTGCCGCTGCTGGGCGAGCGCGCCGGAGGAGGCGCCGGCCAGGCCGTCGCTGCGGGTGACGTGCACGGCCAGCAGGTCGCCGCCGGCGGTGCGGTCGGCGATCCGGGCGGCCCTTCTGATCAGGGTCTCGCCCTCCGGGCCGCCGGTGAGGGCGACCACCACCCGCTCGCGGGTCTCCCAGACCCGGTCGATGTTGTGGCTGGCCCGGTAGTCGCGCAGCCCCTCGTCCACCCGCCCGGCCACCCAGAGCAGGGCGAGCTCGCGCAGGGCGGTGAGGTTGCCGACCCGGAAGTAGTTGGAGAGCGCGGCGTCCACCTTCTCCGCCTTGTAGACGTTGCCATGGGCCATGCGCCGGCGCAGCGCCTGCGGCGCCATGTCGACGAGTTCGAGCTGGTCGGCCCGGCGGACCACCTCGTCCGGGACGGTCTCGCGCTGCGGGATGCCGGTGATCTTCTGGACGACGTCGTTCAGCGATTCCAGGTGCTGGATGTTGACGGTCGTGATGACGTCGATCCCGGCGGCGAGCAGGTCCTCGACGTCCTGCCAGCGCTTGGCGTGGCGGCCGCCGGGGATGTTGGTGTGCGCCAGCTCGTCGACCAGGACGACGGACGGGCGGCGGGCGAGCACCCCTTCGAGGTCCATCTCCTCGAACTCGGCGTCGCGGTACGAGCGGTGGACCCGCGGCAGGACCTCCAGGCCGTCGGTCATGGCCTCGGTGTGCCGGCGGCCGTGGCACTCGATGTACCCGACCACGACATCGGCCCCGCGCTCCTGTCTGCGCCGGGCCTCGTCCAGCATCCGGTACGTCTTGCCGACCCCCGGGGCGGAGCCGAGGTACACCCTCAGCCGACCGGTGCGGATGCCGGAGCCGGGGGTGAGGTCGCGGGCCATGGGCACTGCTTCTTTCCATCAGGAGGTGGCGGCTGGGCGGTACGCGTCTGCGGATACGGGGCGGCCGACCCGGGCGCGGGGAGCATCCTCCCGCGCCCGGGCCGGCCCGGTCATCCTGGTATGTCGTCCGGTGTCACTGTCCGATCACTTCTGCTCGGTCACGTCGACTCGGCCACATCGGCTCAGTCACTTCGACTCGGTCACTTCGACTCGGTCACTTCGCTTCGCTGACGGCCTTGTTGAGCAGGACGACGTTGACGCCCTCCTGCCCGAGGAAGCCGAGCGAGCGGCCCTCGGTGTAGGTGTCGACCAGCTTGGCGACCGTCTCCACCGGGAGCTTGCGCTCCTTGGCGACCCGGTTGACCTGCTCCTTGGCGTAGGCCACCGAGATGTGCGGGTCGAGGCCGGAGCCGGAGGCGGTCAGCGCGTCCACCGGGACGCTCGCCGGGTCGACGCCGTCGAACTCGGCGACGGACTTGCGGCGGTCGTTGACGGCCTTCAGCAGGTCGTCGCTGTTCGGACCGAGGTTGCTGGCACCGGAGTTGTCACCGGCGTAGCTGTTGGCGGAGGGGCGGGGCTGGAACCACTTCGGGTCCGGCTGGGCCACCTCCTCCTTGTCGTCCGGGTTCTTCTTGGGCAGGTTGTAGTTCTGGCCGAGCAGGCTGGAACCGATCACCTTCCCGTCGGACTTCACCAGCGAGCCGTTGGCCTTGTCGCTGAACGCGACCTGGCTGATCCCGGTGACCAGCAGCGGGTAGGCGACTCCGAGGATCACCGTGAGCACGAGCAGCACGCGCAGCGCGGTCCAGTGGGTACGGACGGTCGTCGGCAGGGGCTTGGACATGATGTTTTCTCCTTCCCTGCGTCAGCTGAGGCCGGGGATGAACTGGACGATCAGGTCGATCAGCTTGATGCCGACGAACGGCACCACCAGACCGCCGAAGCCGTAGATCCCGATGTTGCGGCGCAGCAGCGAACTGGCGTCGGACGGGCGGTACTTCACACCCCGCAGGGCGAGCGGGATCAGGCCGATGATGACCAGGGCGTTGAAGATGATCGCCGAGGTGATCGCGGACTGCGGGCTGTGCAGGCCCATGATGTTGAGGTGGCTCAGGCCCGGGTAGACCCCGGCGAACATCGCGGGGATGATCGCGAAGTACTTGGCCACGTCGTTGGCGATCGAGAAGGTGGTCAGCGCACCGCGGGTGATCAGCAGCTGCTTGCCGATCTCCACGATCTCGATCAGCTTGGTCGGGTTGGAGTCCAGGTCGACCATGTTGCCGGCCTCCTTGGCCGCCATGGTCCCGGTGTTCATCGCGACGCCGACGTCGGCCTGGGCGAGCGCGGGGGCGTCGTTGGTGCCGTCGCCGGTCATCGCGACCAGCTTGCCGCCCTCCTGCTCCTTCTTGATCAGGGCCATCTTGTCCTCGGGCGTGGCCTCGGCGAGGAAGTCGTCCACGCCGGCCTCCTCCGCGATCGCCTTGGCGGTCAGCGGGTTGTCGCCCGTGATCATGATGGTCTTGATGCCCATCCGGCGGAGCTCGTCGAAGCGCTCCCGCATGCCCTCCTTGACCACGTCCTTGAGGTGGATGACACCCAGGACGCGGGCGGGCTTGCTGCCGACCTTGGTGGCCACCACCAGCGGGGTGCCACCGGCCGCGGAGATGCCGTCGACCAGGGTGGCGACCTCGTCGCCGACCGAACCGCCGTTCTCCGTCACCCAGTTGGAGACCGAGCCGGCCGCGCCCTTGCGGACCTGGTGGACGCCGTCGGCCTCGTCCAGGTCCACACCCGACATGCGGGTCTGGGCGGTGAACGGGACCCACGTGGCGTGCGTCAGCTCGCCCTGGGCGCGGGCCCGCAGACCGTACTCGGTCTTGGCCAGGACCACGATCGAGCGGCCCTCGGGGGTCTCGTCCGCGAGGGAGGAGAGCTGGGCGGCGCTGGCCAGTTCGTCGGTGCTCACGCCCGGGGCGGGCAGGAACTCGGCGGCCTGGCGGTTGCCCAGGGTGATGGTGCCGGTCTTGTCGAGCAGCAGGGTGTTGACGTCGCCGGCGGCCTCGACGGCACGGCCGGACATCGCCAGCACGTTGCGCTGGACCAGGCGGTCCATGCCCGCGATGCCGATCGCGGAGAGCAGCGCGCCGATGGTGGTCGGGATGAGCGCCACGATCAGGGCGACCAGGACGATCATCGACTGCGGGGCGCCCGCGAAGGTGGCCATCGGCTGGAGGGTGACGACCGCGACCAGGAAGACGATGGTCAGCGAGGCCAGCAGGATGTTGAGCGCGATCTCGTTCGGCGTCTTCTGCCGGGCGGCGCCCTCGACCAGGGCGATCATCCGGTCGATGAAGGACTTGCCGGGCTCCGAGGCGATCTTCACCACGATCCGGTCGGACAGCACCTTGGTGCCGCCGGTCACCGCGGAGCGGTCGCCGCCGGACTCGCGGATGACCGGCGCGGACTCACCGGTGATCGCCGACTCGTCGACGGACGCGACGCCCTCGACCACGTCGCCGTCACCGGGGATGACCTGCCCGGCCTCGACCACCACGTGGTCACCGAGCTGGAGCGCGGTGCCGGGCACCTCCTCCTCGTCCTGGGTGGCGGGCCAGTTGGTGAGCCGGCGGGCGACGCTCTCGGTCTTGGTCTTGCGCAGGGTGTCGGCCTGGGCCTTGCCGCGGCCCTCGGCGACGGCCTCCGCCAGGTTGGCGAAGATCGTGGTGAGCCAGAGCCAGACGGTGATCGCCCAGGCGAACACGGACGGGCTGGCGATCGCGGAGACGGTGGTGACCACCGAGCCCACCTCGACCACGAACATCACCGGGTTCTTGACCATCACCCGGGGGTCGAGCTTCTTCACCGCGTCCGGCAGGGACGCGAGGATCAGCTTCGGGTCGAGGAGGCCGCTCTGCACTCTGTGCGGCGCGGCGGGCTCGGCCTTGTCGTCGGCCGGTGCGGGGTTGAGCGTAGGGGTGGACATCAGGAGAGACCTTCCGCGAGCGGCCCGAGGGCCAGGGCCGGGAAGTAGGTGAGGCCGACGACGATCAGGATCACGCCCGACAGGAGGCCCACGAACAGCGGCTTGTGGGTGGGCAGGGTGCCCGGAGTGGCCGGAACCGGCTGCTGCTGGGCGAGCGAGCCCGCCAGCGCCAGGACGAAGACGATCGGCAGGAAGCGGCCGAAGACCATCGCCAGACCGAGCGCGGTGTCGTACCAGTCGGTGTTGACGGTGATGCCGGCGAACGCCGAACCGTTGTTGTTGGCGGCCGAGGTGAAGGCGTACAGCACCTCGGAGAAGCCGTGGGCACCCGAGTTGAGCATCCCGGCCCGCTCACCCGGCAGGGCCATCGCCACACCGGTGCCGACCAGCACGAGGGTCGGGGTGGTGAGGATGTACAGCGAGGCGAACTTCATCTCGCGGCCGCCGAGCTTCTTGCCCAGGTACTCGGGGGTGCGGCCGACCATCAGACCGGCGACGAACACCGCCACGACGGCGAGGATCAGCATGCCGTACAGGCCGGAGCCCACACCGCCGGGCGCGATCTCGCCCAGCATCATGTTGAAGATCGTCAGACCGCCGCCGAACGGCGTGTACGAGTCGTGGAACGAGTTCACCGCACCGGTCGAGGTCAGCGTGGTCGACGTGGCGAACAAGGCGCTGGCCGCGATCCCGAAGCGCTGCTCCTTGCCCTCCATCGCGCTGCCCGCGGCCTGCAGGGCGGTGCCGTGGTGCTGCGACTCGGCGAAGGTCATCAGGGCGGTCGAGGCCACCCAGAACAGACCCATCACCGCGACGATCGCGTAGCCCTGGCGGTTGTCGCCCACCATCCGGCCGAAGGTCCGCGGCAGGGCGAACGGGACCAGCAGGATGAGGAAGATCTCCAGCCAGTTGGTGAAACCGGTCGAGTTCTCGAACGGGTGCGAGGAGTTCGCGTTGAAGAAGCCGCCACCGTTGGTGCCGAGCTCCTTGATGACCTCCTGGGAGGCCACCGGGCCACCCGGGATCTTCTGGATCTCACCGGTGAGGGTGTGCGCCTCGGTGAAGCCGTGGAAGTTCTGGATCAGGCCGTTGGCGGCCAGGACCAGGGCGAAGACGAACGCCAGCGGCAGCAGCAGCCGCAGGTTGATCCGGACCAGGTCCACCCAGAAGTTGCCGACCCGGTCGGTCTTGTTGCGCGTGAAGCCCCGGATCAGCGCGGCGACGACGGCGATGCCGACGGCCGCGGAGACGAAGTTCTGCACCGCCAGGCCCGCCATCTGCACCAGGTGGCCCATCGCGGACTCGCCGCTGTAGGACTGCCAGTTGGTGTTGGTGACGAAGGAGATCGCGGTGTTCCAGGCCTGGTGGCCCTCCATCTGCGGAACGCCCAGGTTCAGCAGCAGGTAGCCCTGGAGCCGGATCAGGCCGTAGAGGAAGAGCACCGAGACGGCCGAGAAGGCCAGCACCGAGCGCAGGTACACCGACCAACGCTGATCGGCGTCACCGTCGACGCCGATCACCTTGTAGATGCCGCGCTCGACTCTGAGGTGCTTGGGGGTGGTGAGGAGCTTGGCGATGTAGTCGCCGAGGGGGCGGTAGCACAGGGCCAGCGCGCCGACGAGGGCGAGGGCCTGCAACCAGCCCGCGAGAGTGGATCCCATGTCAGAACTTCTCCGGGAAGATCAGCGCCACGACGAGGTAGCCGACGAGAGCGACGGCCACGACCAGACCTGCGATGTTCTCGGCACTCACAGCTTCTCCACCCCCCGCGCGATCAGGGCGATGACGGCGAACACGGCGACCGTGACACCGACGTAGATGAGATCGGACATGGGCTCCACCAGCGTGGTTCGGAAGATGCCGCAGGCGGGCCGGAAGGCCACGCTCGGCACCGGCGGACGACCGGCAGACGAAGCAAACCAGCCGTCTAAGGCGCGTTAGGGAGCCCTGACGCCCTCCATACGGGTGATAGCGGTCCGTTGACGCGACCTTGACGTCCGCTTCACCGGGCCGAGACCGGCGTGATCGGGCCGAGACCTGGGGCGCGTCGGGCGGGGGCGCGTCGAGGACCGGCCCCGGACGCGATTCGGGCCCCGGTGCGACACGGCGTCGCACCGGGGCCCGTCCGTCTCCCCTACCGGGGCCCGTCCGTCACCCTCTACCGGCTCTACCGGGGCAGCCGGGTCACATCCGCATCCGCAGCCGGCAGACCACCGCGTCGGTGTGCCGGCGCAGGGCGCGGTCGATCACCGCGCCGCGCCGGTTCTGCAGCGCGCGCTGCCACCAGTGGGCGGGCTCGACCTCGGGGATCAGCACGGTGAGCCGGTCGTAGGCGTGCTCCTCGCCCAGCCGGTTGACGAAGTCGGCGATCGGCTGGCCGAGCCGCCGGTGGTCCTCCGGGATCTCCAGCAGCGGCACCCCGGGCTGCCACAGCTCCCAGTCCCGGCGCAGCGCCTCGGCGTCGGCCGGGTCGTGCACCACGGTGACCGCGAACACCTCGTCGCCCAGCGAGAGCGCCGCCGACAGGCCGTCCCGGGTGAGCCGGGTGATCGCCGTCACCGGGACCACCACCAGGCTGCGCTGGCGGGTCACCGCGCCCGGCACCCGGCCGAGCTCCAGCCGCTCGCCGATCCGCCCGTAGCTGCGGTGGATCGCCTCGAACAGCACCACCAGCAGCGGCAGGGCCACCACGATGCCCCAGGCGCCCTCGGTGAACTTGGTGCCGGTCACCACGACGGTCGCGACGCCGGTCAGCACCGCGCCGAAGCCGTTCAGCGCGGCCTTCCGCCGCCAGCCGGCCGGACGGTTCCGGTACCAGTGCCGGACCATGCCGACCTGGCAGATGGTGAAGCCGACGAACACGCCGATCGAGAACAGCGGCACCAGGTCGTTGACGTCGCCGCCGGAACCGACCAGCAGCGCGGCCGACACCACGGCCAGGAACAGCACGCCGTACCGGTACACCTGGCGGTCGGCGCGCAGCGCGAAGACGTGCGGGAGGTGGTTGTCCCGGGCGAGCAGGTCCATCAGCACCGGCAGGCCGCCGAAGGAGGTGTTGGCGGCGAGGCCGAGCAGGACGACGGTGGCGAACTGGACGACGAAGAAGCCGACGCCGTGGCCGAGCGAGGCGTCGGCGAGCTGGGCGAGCACGGTGACGCCGTCGACCGGCTGGAGGTGGAAGCGGCCGATCAGCACGGCCAGGCCGATCAGCATCACGCCGAGCAGGGCGCCCAGCGCGACCTCGGTGTGCTGGGCCCGCTTCACCCGCGGGGTCCGGAAGGAGGGGACGGCGTTGGCCACCGCCTCGACGCCGGTCAGCGCCGAACAGCCGGCCGCGAAGGCCTTGAGCAGCAGCAGCGCGCCGACCGCGGTGGCGTTCTCGGCGAGCACCGAGGCGTGGCCGGCGGCGGCCGCGGTGCTGGCGGGGGCGTCCCGGAACAGGCCGACCACGATGATCGCCAGAATGGAGAGGACGAAGACGGCCGTCGGCACCATGAACCAGCGCGCCGACTCGGCGATGCCGCGCAGGTTGACGGCGGTCACCAGGGCCAGCACGCCCAGGCAGAGCCAGACCCGGTCGTCGTACAGGCTCGGTACGGCGGAGGTCAGCGCGGCCACTCCGGCGGTCACCGAGACCGCGACGTTCAGGATGTAGTCGATCACCAGCGAGGCGGCGGCGGTCAGCGCCGTCCGGCGGCCCAGGTGGGCCTTGGCCACCGCGTAGGAGCCGCCGCCGTCCGGGAAGGCCGCGATCACCTGCCGGTAGGAGGCGACCAGCACCGCGAGCAGGACGGCGATCGCCACCGTGACCGGCACCGTGAAGCCCAGCCCGTACGCGCCGGCCGCGGCCAGCACCAGCACGATCGACTCCGGGCCGTAGGCCACCGAGGCCATCGCGTCCAGCGACAGCGCGGCCAGTCCGCCGAGCGCGCTGAGCCGGTGCCGCTCGTCGCCCGCACCGGTATCGGGCGGTTCGTCGGCCGTCACGGCCGGGGTGGAGATGGCGCTGGACATCGGACGGACCTCCGCAGTCGGTAGTTGCTCCGAATCCTGCGGTTCGCGCGCCCGGGAGGCGCCCGTCCCCTACGCGTTCCTGACGCCGCCACCAGTGCCCTTGACGCGGTCTTGACGCCGCCGCCGTACGGCACGAAGGGGGCTTGGCGGGGGTGGGGTGAGCCGTTGTCCCGGCGGGCGCCGGTTGGGAAGACGATCAGCTCGGTCGAAGGACTCCCACCCCCGACGCCCCACTCTGCTGCCTCCCAAAGGTAATTGCAAGCAATGCGCAACAAGCCCCGCCCTCGGCCCCGCCGCCCGGGCAAACGAAACAGCCCCCGATCCGCGTTTCCGCAGATCGGGGGCTGATCTCTATCCTGTGGCTGGTGCAGGGTTCGAACCTGCGTAGCTTGCGCGACAGATTTACAGGCCGCTGACCAGAGGCGCTCTGACCTGCGGACTCTTGCTCCCGGCCCGGATCTGGTCCGCCACTGGTCCGGATCATGATCCCGGAACCCCTGACCAACCCACCCCCGCGAGCACCCCAAGGGCCGGGCTCGGGCAGCGGAGACGCTGCCCGAGCCTGGCCCTTCTGTGTTTCCGATCACTCTCCGCCGGTCGGGTTGCCGACGCCGAGATCGAGCCGGGCCTGCGAGTGGTAGGCGTTGAGCAACCCGATCAGGACGGCACCGTCGGGCACGCCGGCGTGCCCGCGGGCCGCGATCTCGGCCTCCCACAGCGCGGCGTTCACCGCCTTCGCCGCCTCCACCGCGGCCGGACTCGCGAGCAGAACGAGCGTCTCGAAGAGCGCCGACCGCCGAATCTCCGCCTGCTCCATCGTGGCCAAGAACTCCGCCCGCGACGTCGACCCCGCCTCGGCGTCGACGGCCCGCTTGGCCACCGCCACGATCTCCTTCACGCAGGTCGCGTACTGCACGTAGGTGTCGAGCTTCCTCTCGTCCCACCGCGCGGCCATCAGCCGCCGGTGCTTGGTCCGCTCCGCCCACCCGGTGGCCACGAACGAGGTGAGCGCCCCCAGCAGGACACCCACCAGCGTGACGATCTGAGTAATCACCGCCCAGAACCTACAGAGGTCACCCGCCCTGCAGAAGGGCGCCCGCCCTCGCGGCGAGCTCGCTGAGGGGGCGTCCCCGTTACGGCCAGCGCCCGGGTCGCACCGGCACCTCGCAGGTCACCATCCCGCTGTTCGATCGCTTGCCGACTCCAGCACTATCCCCTGGATGACCTGCACCATCACAGCCGTGTGTGGAATCCAGAAAGTCGCGACCTATCCAAGACATGTTGGCGTAGCATGCGATGCAGCCCGAGGTGGTGCTTTGAATAGACTGGCCGGAGAGGGGAATTATTCATGGCGGGACTCTCACGAGCATCGGTGAAACTTTGGACCTCCATGAAGTCGTTTGCGCCGTCGAGGATGGTTCAAAAGATCTCATTCGATAAGGATGCAAAATTTCCCGGCTCCTCCGTAGACCTAACCCCGCTAACAATTGTCTGCGGGCCGCACGGGTCTGGAAAAAGCACCCTCCTCAGCTACATCGCAGAGGCTCTACAGAGAGGGGCAATGCACGAGGATCACCCTCCCTTCGTAGGAGCGAGAAGATATCCTGGGC
The DNA here is from genome assembly GCF_042884005.1 of Kitasatospora sp. NPDC058162. NCBI lineage: Bacteria > Bacillati > Actinomycetota > Actinomycetes > Kitasatosporales > Streptomycetaceae > Kitasatospora > Kitasatospora sp. NPDC058162. The sequence continues at coordinate 267,843 of NZ_JBHVUS010000005.1, read as the reverse complement.
CCAAAACTCTCGCCGGAGTCTGCACTCTTGATCTAAATATCGACGGAGAGCACAAGGTCGTCGTCAGCGACTTGGGGGAAAGTGTCAGGCGCGACGACTCATGGCCGGACTTGGACCTGTATCCGATTGTCTACACACCCCTAGCAACCCCAGCCGATATTCACATGTTCTTCCAGGATTTGATTCCCGATTTCACAGAGCGCCAGGAGGGCAAGGAAATAACCCAAAAGCGGGCCGACCTGGATGCACTCCGCGAGATTTTGGGCGCCTCGTACGATGAGGTCATTTATATTCCCGTTCGCGCGGACAAGTACGGGCCTATCGAGCCTTACGTAAGGGCGCGCTCGGGAAGCAATTGGATTAGCTCTTATGATATGAGCTATGGCGAGCTCTATGTTCACAAGCTGCGCTGGGAGATGCAGTACGCCCGGGACTCTGTCTTCGTTATTGATGAACCTGAGGCTCACATCTCTCCGCGTGGACAAGCCGCCCTGATGGACGAGATTGCAAGACTTGCCAGAGCGCACGACACCCAAGTGATCATCGCTACCCATTCTCCAGACTTTATTCAGCGGGTTCCGGTGGAGTGGGTTCGCGCCTGCGTTCGATCTCCATCCGGATCTCTCATTTTTAAGCCAAACAACCTCTCTGACATTAGGGAGGTTTTGGGCGCCGAATCTCGCGTATCGGGACTTCTGCTCGTTGAAGATGAAGTCGCCGCCGCGACACTTCGAATGATCCTCACCGCGACGTCATTCCCGCGCATGAGCGAGCTTGAGATCGTCCCATCGGGAGCTTGGCAAGACCTAGTAATGGCAGAATCAGCACTGTCTAACGCGAAGCGCTTGCGAGTTGTAGCTATCCTTGACGGCGACCAGCGAAGTAATCCAAGAGTTGCAAATCGCCTAAGCTTCTTGCCAGGCGAAGAGGCGCCGGAGAAAGTTTTTATCGGCTATGCAATCGGCAAGCCAAGTGAGCTAGCAGATCGTCTTGGGTGCACCACCGAAAGCGTCAATATTGCGACTGCCGAGGTGATGGGACTCGAACATCACCTATGGCTTCGATCGATTTCGCGACGCCTAGGCCGAGAGTGGTCGCACTGCCTGAGAGTGGCATTTGAGATGTGGAACTCCGACCCCTTGAATTCTGGAAAGGCTGCCGATCTGAGTCGGGAAATTGCCCACAAGGTGTTTGGTTGACGTCGAACCGGTTTCCTATTCGGAGTGAGCGACCAGCGCGTCGGCGATGAGTTCCATGGATCTCACGACCACCACGGCCCCGGCAGCGGCCAGCTTCGCATCCTTCCCTGGCTTATTGGCGTAGCCGATCGTAAGGACGCTGGCCGCCTCCCCAGCCTCGACATCGCGGGCCGCGTCGCCGATGAAAATGCACTGCCCTGGCGCGGTACCCGCAGCCTCCATCGCTTCGAGCAAGAGGCGCGGGTTCGGCTTCATGGACGAGGGGTCGCCTGGGGCACGCCCGAAGACGCCGGCCACGTAGTCGCTGAGACCGTGCCCGGTGAGGTATGCCTCGATGGCCGTGCCCGCGTTGTTGCTGACCACGGAGACCAGGCGGCCGGAGCGGGCACACGCGTGGAGAACCGATTCTCCGCCCGGGGTCGGGCGGGCGACCCGGACGGCTTCGGTCTCCAGCGCGGCCAGCACGGCGTCCGTGCTCGCCGTGAGATCGGGCCGGGCATCCGCGACCAGGCGGAGCAGGGCGAGCGGGTCGTTCTCCTCCTCCGCCCCGACCGGGGCCTGCTCGCCCGAGGCGAGCAGGCCCTCACGGAGTCGCCGAGCGACCTCCGGAGCGGGAAGACCGGCGAAGACCGAGCAAACCGGGCCGTCGAAGTCGAGGAGCACGTGCTTCACCGGCCGCAGGACGTCGGCGAGTTGCTGAGGGGTGGCGGTCATGGCTGCCGCTCGTACGCGATCGTGCTCCACACGCTGTCGAACCACATCTGGGCCTGCTGGACGTACTGCGATCCGAGCGAGGCATCGTCCGGGCCGGCGGCGTGGTGAAACAGGGTGGTGTCCTTGCCGGTCACGTCGTAGAAGGTGTGGGCCGTGTCGTCGATCGACACGGTGCGCTCGCGGAGCGGGTAGAAGCCGAAGAACGCCTCCGACCGGTTCAGGATGTACAGCTTGAACAGGCTGGACGCCCGGTGCACCTTGACCTGGACGCTCGCCTTCTGGACCAGGCCCAGCTCGGCCAGCATCTCCACCGAGTGCGCGATCCCGCCCGCGTTCGTCAGCGCGATGTGCCGAGCGCGCTCCCGGAGGGCGACCTCGTCCTGGAGCCCGTCGACCAGCACCGGCACGGCCATCGGCGCCGTCGTGTCCGGCAGCAGCAGCCGGACGGTGATGGACTCCGGCGCCAGCCGGCCGGAGCGGACCTTGTCGAGCGGCTCCTGCAGCGCGTTGTGCAGCGTCTCGCTGGAGAACCCGGCGAAATCGAGGGTCACCTGCTGCTGCTCGAAGGCTGCTTCGAGGTGAGGCCGCAGCCCGACCGGCCGAGAGGTGCGCTCCCGCACGAACGAGCCGCTCCCCTGTCGGGTCACGATCAGTCCCTCGGTGCGGAGCAGGTCGAGCGCCTTGTCCACCGTGCCGCGCGCCACGCCGAAGTGCTTCGCCAGCTCGGGGCCTGAGGGGAGCTTGTCGCCGGTCTCGAAGCCCGGCTTCTTCGTAAGGATCGAGGCCCGCAGAGAGCTGCCGACCTGCTGATACGGGGGGCGAGAGTCATCCGGGTCTAGGGCCATACGCCAATGCTAGGGGAGGTGCCCAACAGGCGCGAGAAACCCAACTCTCTTGACCTGCCTAAGCAGGTTGTCTATGTTGTGCGTGTCGCACCAAGTGAGACAGAGGCGACACAGAGGGGCCTTCTTTGGGCTGCTCTGAGCTGCACAAACGCGCCCAGAGGGGTGGGGTGACAGCCCCCCGAAGGCAGCGCTCGTTCCTTCACAACTCCATAGGTCCCGCCGAGAACCCCGCGAAGGGAGGTGTCTGGGGAGAGGCGGTGGCAGACCAGGCGGACGGCCCGCAGCGGGCCCCTGCGGGGGCGAGGGTGCGAATCCCTCCCCGTCCACGTGCAGCACGCCGTGCATCCCACGCTGGCCGCTGCCTTCCTTGGGCCCGTGGATTGGGCCGCCGCGCATTCCTTGGCCGGGCGCGCGGCGGCCCTGGGCCCACAAACCCACGAGAGAGGTAGGCCCGTGAAGTCGATTGTTGCAGGTCAACACGCCAAGGACTCCAAGGAGTTCGCGGAGCTGGCGTTGGGCGTGGACGAGGAGCTGTTCGCCGGCGTGGTCGGCGAGTCGGCGATCGAGCGCCAGGCCCGGTTGGACGTGGCGTACGCGGTGGTGGCGGACCTGCGCCGGGAGGACCCGGAGCTGGCCGCCTTCGCCGAGCAGCAGATGAAGATGGCGCCGGTGCCGCTGCGGTGCCGGGCGATCGTCCGTCGTACCGCCAGCCTGGAGCTGGCGGCCGCGTGAGCGGGCTGGGTGGCTACCGCGCCGAGCGGCGGGCCGACCGCCAGGCCGACCGCGCCGACGCCCGAGCGGACCGCCGGGACGAGCGCGAGCAGAACCGGCTGGACGCCGAAGCGGCCCGCCAGCGGCGGGAGGCCGACCAGCGCGCCGCCGAGGAGACCCGTGGCCGGCGCCGGGCGGCGCGGGCCGAGCGGCTCGGCCGGGTGACCGGGTGGGTGACGGCCAACCCGGCGCGGGCGTTCGTCCGCTTCGTGCAGGCCTGCTCGATCGTGCCGGCTCTGGTGTCCCAGGTTGCCGCGCTCGACGGCGCGCAGGTGCACCTCTTGCTCGCGGTGCTGCTGGCCGCGATGCTGGAGGGCGGCGCATGGGCGCTGGTCGCCATGGGCGCCCAGGCCGAGGGTGAGCGCTCCACCCGCACCTACCGCCTCGGCGCGTGGGCGGCCGGCCTGGTCGCCGGGGGCATCAACTTCGCCCACGGTTGGCAGCAGTACCCCGCGCACCACTGGGTCGCGTTCGTGCTGGCCCTGTCCAGCATCGGCGCCGTCTGGCTGACCGACCTCCAGACCCACGGCGGCCGCGGCCCGACCACTGCCGAGAAGAAGCAGGCGAAGGAGAAGGCCGAGCACACCCGCCGTCGCTCCGAGCACCACCCGCAGGTCCGGGAGGTCGCCGACCGCCTGCTGTCCGCCGCGCCGTTCGGCGCGCTGCCGGCCGACGAGGCGTGGCGGATCGCGTGGGAGTACGTCCACGGCGTCACTGTCCCCGGCCTGACCGCCGATCTGCTCGCCCGCAGGCTCAACGCCCGCGCCCGGGTGGCGGAACTGAGCGTTCTCCCGGCGCCCGCCGATCTGTGGCCGGGAATGCCCGACGACCCGTTCCCCGCCCTCACCCTCCCACTGCCCTCCGGGCCATCCGACGGCGTCTACCTCGACACCGTGCCCGACGAGTCGCGGAACGCTTCCCCGATCACGATCGAAAGGCTGGAAGCCCTTTACGGAACGGGGTCGTACGCACCCGCACCCGATTCCGAGGCTCCCAAGGCGGACCGCCCGGACGAGGCCGCCGGGAACGCCTCCGCGGCTGCCGGGGAACGCCCCCTCGACCCGACCGACATCGCTCGGGTCCGCGTCCTGGCCGACAACCTCGCCGCGCGCGGCGAGGACCTCAGCACCAAGAAGGTCCGCGACGCCCTCAGCTGCCGCAACGACTACGCCGTGCGCCTGCGCCGCCACGTCGACACCGAGCGCAACAACCCGCCGGCCGCCGCCTGAGCGTCCGCCGCGAGGACATCTCCCCCTCCCCCAGATCCGCCCCACCACGCGCACACCGAGGGCAGTGTCATGATCCTGATCAGTACCGCACCCCCCATCCCCCCGATCACCCCCGAAGACCGCACCCGGGCCGCCGCCGGCGCCGACCGCGTGCTGACCGTCCAGGTCGGCAAGTCGGGCGGTGCCCGGTGAACACCATCCGCAACGTGCCCGGTCTCGGCATCGCCCGCCTCGACCACGGCGGCCTCGCCTACCGCCTCGCCGAGCCGCTGACGATCGACGAGGTCGCCAGCCTGCCCCGCGAGGCCTGGTGCCACCGCCTGACGGTCACCGACGCCTGCGTCGACGGCCGATACGCCGCCGAGTTCCACGCGATCTGCGAGCTGGACGGCGAGCCGTTCGTCCTCGTCGGCCGGATCGGGGAGGGCACCTGATGCGCGGCTTCGGCAAGAAGCAGCCCGCCCAGCCCGCGCAGTCCCGCCAGCAGCGCAGGGCGAAGGCCGTCCGCGAGGCGGACCACGCCGGGCACGCCGCCATGGACGCCAAGACCCGCCGCACCACGGCCCTGGAGGCCAACCCCGTCCGCGCCTGGTGGCGCTCCTCCTGACCCGCCGTCCGGGGCCCGGTCCCAGCCGGGCCCCCTTCTCTCCCGAGAGGAGACAGCCGTGATCTACCTGCTCTACCTGCTGCTGATCCTGGTCGACGTCGGGCTCGCCGTGTGGGGTCTCTGCGAGTTGGCCCGCCGGGGGTGGCTGCGGTGACGATCCCCCCGCCCCCGACCCAGCCGCCGACCGTCGGCGTGCCCGACGCCGAACCCGAGCCCGTTGCCGAGTGGTGGCGCAAGAGCGGTCCGTGGAACCAGCGCACCGCTCCCGAACCCGAGGCCGAGCCCGTCGACCTCCGCAAAGCCGCCCTCGGCGACGCCGGCGAGGACCAGGCCGACGAGGACCCGGTCGACGAGGTCGGCCCCGCCGACCCGCAGCAGCTCGTCCCGCCGCCCGCCCCCGCCTACGACATGGACAGCCTGGTGAACCGCCTGGGCCTGCTGATCAGCGAGACGCCGGAAGAGCGGGCCGAGCGGATCCGCAACGAGCGCGAGGACTGGTACCAGCGGCAGGGGGAGACCCCCGAGCAGCGCAAGGCCCGGCACCGGTCCGAACGGCTGGCCCAGCGCCACAAGGCCTCCGTGCTGTGGCGCCAGCCCCAGTCCGAGCGCGCCCGCCGCTTCCGCCGCTGGTGCATCCTCACCACCGCCTCCGCCGTGGTCGGCTTCAACGTCGGCGCTGTCCAGCTGGCCGCCCACCTGCCCCTCACCGTCGCCGCGTTCGCCGCGGCCGGCGCCTGGGTCCTCGACCTGCGCATGCGCAGGTGGGGCCACGTCCGGGTGTCCGAGGTCCGAGGCCCCGGCGCCCTCACCGTCCTGGTCCTCGTCAGGGTGCCGCTCGCCTCCGCCCTGGTCGGCGCCCTCGGCCTGGCTCCGCTGATCACCCTGCTCTCCAGCTCCCACCACTGACCGTCAGGAGATCACCATGGACACCCAGCTGCTCGGTTCGTTCGGCTCCGGCGGCCTCTGCCTGGCCATCGCCGTGTGGATCATCCTCGGCAGCCGCAAGGCCGAGAAGCAGGGCAAGCTCGCCAAGAAGCACAAGGACGAGCACACCGCCTGGCTCATGATCGTCTTCGGTATCTTCGCCGCCGGCGCCGGGCAGGCGTTCAGCGCACCGGGCACGGTCGGCGACGCCCTCACCCACGCCTTCACCTCACAGAGCCAGGCGTTCGGCAACGTCGGCGCCGGGGCGGTCGCCGCGATCCTGACCCTCGCCCTGTTCGGCACCAAGCCCGGCCCGTGGAAGGACAGCATCCTGGGCGCCACCGTGCCGTCCGTCTACGCCGCCGCCGGCGGAATCTGGGCCCTGCCGCTCACCGTGATCGGCTCGGTCCTCAAGGGCCTGGTCGGTGCCTGATGAAGCTGCACCGCTACCTCGAAGGCGTGTCGATGACCGCGTTCGGCCTGGGCAACAGGCTGATCATCCGGGCCGTCCGGCCCCGCGTCGAGAAGGTCTCGATCACCCGCCAGCAGGTCGGGGGAGCGCTCGCCCTCGGGCTCTTCCTCTCCCCCGTCCTGGCCCGGCCCGTCGCCCGGTACGCGCCGACCACGGTCACCGTCCTCCTCGTCCTGTGGGTGGTCGTGGCGGTCGTGGTCGGCAACACCGAAGCCGCCGCCGAGCTGGCGGAGGCCGACCAGACCGCGAAGGAGAAGGCCGCCAAGGTCAAAGCCGGGGGCCAGGAAGAAGCCTCCGCCGAGGCCGGGCCGGACGACCCCGACGACCAGGACGACGAGCTCCAGGACGCCCCTGCCGAGGCCGATCTGTACGCCCTCGTACGGCACGTCGCCGCGATGTCCGACCAGGGCACCGCCGCACACCTCTCCCAGGTCCTGGAGGAGGGCCAGGCGAGGGGCCTCTTCGGCGGCTGGAAAGTCCCCGACCTGAGGGGCCACCTGGAGGGCCTGGGGGTGGGTCTGGTGGAGGGCAAGAAGCTCACCTTCAACGGGCGCCAGCGCAACCGCCTCGCGGTGCTGCTGGATGCCCTCCCGGAGGCCGCTCCGGGCACCGTCCCGGCGGTTGCCCAGAAGGCTGCCTGACCCCGCTCCCCCAGCCCCTCCCGCCCCCCTCTCTCGGGCGGCGGTAGGGCGGTAGGAACCGCAGGTCAGCGCACACCTACCGCCCTCCCTACCACTCCCCTACCTACCGCCCTACCCCCTCCGATCGGCACCCGCCGGGAGGGGAAGTCGATCACCAGAAGGAGACCTCCATGGACCAGGACCTGGCCGCCGCCCTCGCCGCGGATGTCGCCGCTGAGGACGCCGGCATGCACCCCGACGACCGCCGCACCTGCTGCACCCACCAGTGCTGGGCCGAGGACTGCACCGACCGCTCGATGCACACCAACCCCAGCGTCTTCAGCTGAATCACTGCCCTCCCCGGGGCCTGTCCCCTCAACAGCCCGACGGACCCGGTCACATGACGGCGGTCCCGTCGGGCTGCCCAGCGAAAGGCTTCACCGTGGACGACGACTACGACGAGTTCGACGCCGCCGACTGGGCGCCGGGCGAGTGCGACCACTGCACCGGCGGCGAGCCCATCGAAACGCCGCTCGGACTCATCTACTGCGCCTGCCAGATCGGACAGGGCGCCGCCCCCGAGGACTGCCTCTGCGGCCCCGAGGACGACTGACCGACACAGCACGAAGCCCCGCAGCAACCGTCGACCTTGCCGGGTAACGGGCGGTTGCTGCGGGGCCAATCCGATCCCCTCTCAGAGATCAGAGGACTCCAGCATGCCCGGAAGCACCACCTCGCCGCAGCCCCGTTGCGAGGCCGCCCACCTCGGCGACGCCAGCCCCTGCGAGGGCCCGCTCGACGCCGTGACCGTCCTCGACCGCCACGGCGACGCCGCCGGGGCCTGCGTGCACCACGGCGCGCGCCTGTACGCCAGCCTCGTCGACCCGCGCGTCCACGTCGGCAGCGTCCCGGGCGCGGCCATCGAGGTCTACTACCGCGCCCAGACCACCTCCGCGTTCGCCTGGCTCGACCACCACCAGCTCCCCGACGAGGAGGAGCGGTGAGCGAGAACTCCCTGAACGTGATCCCGTTCCGCCCCGAGCCCGCCGACGTGAAGGCCGCCGAGCAGGCCGTCATCGGCGCCGCCCTGCTCGACCCCGCCCAGATCCCGGCGCTGGCCGCCCAGCTCGGCGACCCGAGCGCGTTCTACCACCCCGCGCACGAGACGATCTGGCGCACCATCACGCGCATGGCCGGCGGCGAGCGGCCGGTCGACCCGATGCTGCTGGCCGGCGCCCTGCGCGCCCAGGGCGACCTGGGCCGCGTCGGCGGGCCCGGCTACCTGCACGCCTGCGTCGAGGCGACCCCGACCGCCGCCAACGGCGACTACTACGCCGAGATCGTGCGCCTCGCCGCCGAGCGCCGCCGGATCGGCACCGCCACCAGCCGCCTCGCCAACATGGCCATGGCCGGCGAGGACCAGGCCGACCTCGACGCCGTTCGTACCGCTGCCCTCTCGATGCTCGCCGACCTCGCCGCCGGAGACACCTGGCTCGACCCCGTCCCCCTCGGCTCCCACGGCGCCCTGCCGACCTTCCCCGTCCAGGCCCTGCCCGGATGGGTCGGCGCCTACGTCGCCGCGGTCGCCGAGTTCACCCAGACCCCGCCCGATGCCGCCGCCACCATGGCCCTCGCCGCGCTGTCGACCGCCGCCGGCGGGCGGGTGAACGTGGAGATCCGGCCCGGCTGGCGCGAGCAGTCCAACCTCTACCTGACCTGCGCGATGCCCCCGGCCAGCCGGAAGTCCGACGTGTTCGCGTTCACGATGGGCCCGGTCTACAAGGTCGAGGCGGAGTTCCAGGCCGGCGCCAGGGCGGTGATCATCGAGGCCGAGACGGCCAAAGACGCCGCGCTGGCAGAGGTCGACGCCCTGATGGCCAAGGCCCGCAAGAACCCCGACCTCGACCGCACCCGGCTCATCGCGGAGATCTCCGCCGCGAAGATGCTCGCCGAGGAGATCACCGTCCCGCCGACCCCGCGGCTGACGCTGTCCGGGGACATCACCCCGGAGACCGTCACCAGCCAGCTCGCCGTGCACCGGTGCCTGGCCGCGCTCTCCCCGGAGGGCGACCTGTTCGACAGCATGGTCGGCCGCTACAGCAGCAAGCCGAACCTGGGGGTGTTCCTCCAGGCGCACAAGGGCGAGCGGCTCCAGTCCGACCGCATCACCCGCGAGCAGCCCACGGTCGACAAGCCCGCCCTGACCATCGGCGTGACCCCGCAGCCCGCCGTCCTCCAGGAGCTCGGCACCGCCCCCGGAGCCCGCGACCGCGGCCTGCTCGCCCGGTTCCTGTACTCCCTGCCGCCCTCCAACCTGGGCTACCGCAAGGTCCGCACCGCGCCGATCCCCGAGCAGGTCGCGAACGCCTACGACCGCAACCTGACCCGCCTGCTCCGCGCCATGACCGACCTCACCGACCCGGTCACCGTGCTCATGGACCAGGCCGCCGACCTCGCCATCGAGCGCCTCCAGGAGCGCGTCGAGGTCCAGCTCCGCCCGGACCAGCCGCTCGCCCACATCAAGGACTGGGCCGGGAAGTTGGTCGGCCACATCGCCCGGATCGCCGTTCTGCTGCACCTCGCCGACCGCATCGCCTCCGACCGGGACAGCAACGCCTGGCGGGCCGGCCTGGAGGCCGCCACCGTCGACCGCGCCGCCGAGATCGCGGACTACTACACCGCCCATACCCTCGCGGTCTTCGACCTCATCGCCGCCGACCCCGCCACCGAGGACGCCCACGCCCTCCTCCAGTGGCTCCAGCGGCCGAAGAAGGACGGCACCCACCGCACCCACATCAAGGCCCACGACGCCGTCGCGTCGTCCCGGCGGTTCAAGAAGGTCGCCGACGTCGAACCCGCCCTGCACCTGCTGGAACAGCACGGCTGGCTCCGCACCGACCAGCCCACCGCCAGCGGTCAGCGCGGCCGGCCCCAGGCCGTCACCTACCGCGTCCACCCGGCCGTGAGCACCCCCACGGCCGCAGACGCGCCTGCGTAACCGTCAGGGATGTCAGGGCAAAGCCCTGACCAGGCCAATCGCCACCAGACGGCCAGTCAGGGAACGTCAGGGCTGTCAGGGGATAACCGAGATCCCCTGACAGCCCTGACAACTCCTGACGCCCCGGCATAGGCCGTACCCGCAGGTCAGCGAGTTCCCCTGACATCCCTGACGCCTTCCACCCTCCGCGTCCGCCCGCGCGAGGGTCCGCAACACACCACAGCCTTCACTCCGCACCCACAGCAGGAGAATTCGCCATGCCCAAGCGCGAACTGCTCAAGCTCCCCGTCGTGCTCGCCGAACTCGGCATGTCCCGTGCCGCCTTCTACCGGATGCGCGCCCGGGGCCAGGCGCCGCGCCTCATCAAGCTCCCCAACGGTCAGGTCCGGGTCGACCGGGCCGACCTGGACGCATGGCTCACCGCCTGCGAGGTGGCCGCCTGATGCCCACCTCCTACAAGGTCAAGTTCTGGGACCACCGGCACCGCCCGGACCGGCGGGCCCCCTGGATGGTCCGCTGGACCGTCGCGGGGCGGGAGTTCTCCGAGTCCTTCCTGACCAAGACCGCGGCCGACGGCCGGAAGTCCGAGCTGATCTCCGCCCTCCGCGACGGGCAGCCGTTCGACGTTGACCGGGGCCTGCCGCTCTCCGAGCTCCGCAAGGAGAAGCAGATCAGCTGGTACGAGCTCGGTCGGCGGTACGTCGAGGCCCGATGGGAGGGCGCTCCGGCCAAGACCCGCACGACGTGGGCGGACGCCCTCGCCACGGTCACGTTCGAGCTGGTGAAGTCGAAGGCCGGCATGCCGGACAAGCGGCTCGTCCGCCGGGCGCTCTACAGCTGGGCGTTCAACGTGAACGCCTGGGAGGAGGACCCGCCGGCGGACTGGGCCAAGGCCTTGGCCTGGGTGCAGAAGCAGTCCGTGTCGGTCTCAGCCTTCGAGGAGCCGCCGATGGTGCGCCGCCTGCTGAACGCCCTCGCGGTGAAGCTCGACGGCAAGAAGGCCGCCCCCTCGGTCATCCTGCGCAAGCGCCGGATCCTCGGCCACCTCTTCGGCTACGCCGTCGAGGAGGGCTACCTGACTGCCAACCCCCTCCCGACCGTCCAGTGGCAGCCGCCGGAGGCCGAGGAGGAGGTCGACCCCGGTGTGGTGGTCAACGAGGACCAGGCCGCGGCGCTGATCGAGGCGGTCGGCCGCCAGGGGAAGCGCGGAGCCCACCTCCGGGCCTTCTTCGCCTGCCTCTACTACGGCTGGCTGCGGCCGGCCGAGGCCGTGTTCCTCACGCTCCCGCTCTGCCACCTCCCGGTCGAGGGGTGGGGCTACGTGGTCCTGGACGAGACCCGGCCGCGGGTCGGCTCGTCCTGGACGGACGACGGGACGTCGCACGACAAGCGCGGGCTCAAGCACCGGGCCGAGAAGGCGACCCGCCGCGTCCCGATCCCGCCCGAGCTGGTGGCGATCCTGCGGGAGCACATCGCCGCCTTCGGCGCCGCGCCCGACGGGCGGCTGTTCCGGACGTCCCGGGGCGGGATGGTGCAGGAGAGCGGGTACGGGGTGGTCTGGCAGCGGGCCCGCGCCGAGGTGCTGTCGCCGGCCGACTGCGCCACGAAGCTCGGCAAGCGGCCGTACGACCTGCGGCACGCGGGAATCTCGCTCGGGCTGAACTCCGGGGTCGACCCGACCGAGGTCGCCCGGCGGGCGGGGCACAGCGTCGCTGTCATGCTCCGGGTCTACGCGAAGTGCCTGCACGGCACCGTCGAGTACGCCAACGAGCTGATCTCGAAGCGGCTCAACCGGAACCGGCCGACGCCGCCAGCCCCGGATCCTGGTCCGTAGCTGGTCCAGATGCGCTGGTCAGCATCGGGATTCGGGCGAAACCAGGTGAGACAAACCACGCAAAACGGCCATCCGGCGTGACCGGCGTTCGAAGGCAACGAAACAGGCCCTGATCTGCGTTTCCGCAGATCAGGGCCTGTTTTCTATCCTGTGGCTGGTGCAGGGTTCGAACCTGCGTAGCTTGCGCGACAGATTTACAGTCTGCTCCCTTTGGCCGCTCGGGCAACCAGCCAGGATGGTGTCTCGCGGGGCTTCGCGGCCCCGTTCGACGTGGTAAACCATACCTGATCCCCGGGGGTGCTCCGCCACTCGATAGATCACGCGATGATCAAGAAGTGGCGCGCGGCGGTCACGGGCGGGGCCGGGGTGACGCTGGATAGGCTTGGGCGGCGGGCGCCCGGTGGGGCGGGCCGTGTCAGTGAAGCCAGAGCATCAAGGAGACCAACACCCATGGCCGACTCCAGTTTCGACATCGTCTCGAAGGTCGAGTGGCAGGAGGTCGACAACGCGATCAACCAGACCTCCCGCGAGATCGCCACCCGCTTCGACTTCAAGGGCGTGGGCGGCGAGATCAGCCGCTCCGGCGAGAAGATCGAGATGAAGGCCAACGGCGAGGAGCGCGTGCGCGCCATCCTGGACGTGCTGCAGACGAAGTTCATCAAGCGCGGCCTGTCGCTGAAGGCTCTGGACGCCGGTGAGCCGCAGCTGTCCGGCAAGGAGTACAAGATCTTCGCGGACATCAAGGAGGGCATCACCACGGAGGATGCCAAGAAGGTCGCGAAGATCATCCGGGACGAGGGCCCGAAGGGCGTCAAGGCCCAGGTCCAGGGCGACGAGCTGCGCGTCAGCTCCAAGAGCCGCGACGACCTCCAGGCCGTCCAGGCGCTGCTCAAGGGCAAGGACCTCGACTTCGCGATCCAGTACGTGAACTACCGCTAGTCGACCCCGCCCCTGGTCGCCCGCCCCCTGTGCGCGGGCGGCAGGACGGCACGGCCCCGCTCCCGGGTTCGGGGGCGGGGCCGTTCGCGTCGGTGCGGCCGGTCAGCCGGCGGTGTGGTGGGAGTGGGTGGTGGAGGTGAGGGCCTGCGCCTGGGTGCGCAGGGTGTCGAGCTGCTCCTGGAGGCCCGCGGGTGCGGAACCGGGGAGCCTGGGCGGGGTCGCAGCGACGCCCGGGACGGTGGGCAGCGTCGGCACGGCCGGGAGTTGGCCGAGCAGGCCTTGCAGGAGGCTCTGCAGGGAGGCGACCAGTTGCTGGACGGCACCGAGGTCGGGGACGGCCGAGGTCACCGTCGAGAGCAGGCCGGTGACCAGCTTGACGACGTCGCCGATCGCCCCGAGGGCCGCGCCCGGGTCCGGCGTGGCCGGGAGGGTGGGGAGGGTCGGGAGGGCCGGGGCCGCAGGGGTGTCGGGCACCGCAGGGGTGTCGGGCACCGCGGGGGTGTCAGGCACCGCGGGGGTGTCGGGTGCTGTCGGGGTGTCAGGGGCGGTCGGGGCACCGGGCACCGTGGGGGTGTCGGGGGCGGTGGGAGTGCCGGGGACCGTGGGCAGGTCGACGGCCGGGAGGGTGGTCGGCGGCGCCGGGACCGTCACCGGGATGACCGGGACGACGGGGGCCGAGACGGTGGTGCGGTGGGCCGCGGCTCCATGGCCTGCGGCGGTGGCGGACGCCGTGGCGACCATGGTCAGCGCAAGGGCTGCGGTCAGCGCGGCGGCCATCCGGGTGGCACGCATGGGTACTGCTTCCTCTCAGTGCGAGTCAGGCGAGATCGCCTGACTCACACCGTGCGGTCGCCGCCCGGGGGCAGCCACCGCAGGTACGCCGAACGGCGGCGCGTCGTACGGCGACCCGCGGTCGGCCGGCCGCGCCGCCCAACCCGTCGCTCAGCCGACCGCCCAGCCCGCGGTGCTGCGGTGCGCCCCCAGTCCGACCGAGTCGAACTCGTCCGTCCGCCCCGGCCCGACGAACCCGCCGAGCCGCCGCAGGGCGCGCGAGATCGGGGTGCCCTCGGCCGATACGGGCTCGAACTCCCCGCTGGCGAGCGGGCCGAGGACGATCCGGCCGTCCGACCAGACCGCGGCGCGCTGGGTGCCGCTGCCGCCGAAGTACTCGGCCTCGACGCAGGCGATCGGACCGGCCTTGGACCAGGCGGCGAGCCGGAGTTCGAACCCGGCGGAGTGCCAGCCGAATCCCGCCCCGCCCCCGGGCTTGGGCACGGCGGTGTCGCCCTGGAGCGCGGACAGCACGGCGGGGGTGACCGGGATCAACGCCAGCCCCTGGGCCAGCGGGACCACCCGGGCCGTCGGCACTTCCGCCGCCGCCACCGTCAGCAGCTCCAACATGCCTATCAGCGCTTGGAGTTCATACGACATGCCGGACATGGTGTCCCACCGCACTGACAGTCGGCCCGGAATTTATCGTTCCGTGCCCGCGCGGAGACCGTAGAGGAGGGTGAAGAGGGTCACGTCCACGGCGTCATCGGCCGTACTCGGACCTTCTTCGGACAGTCCGTCGAAGATTTCGGCCAGTTGGGTGCGGAGCCGGGCCAGCCGGTCCGGGTCGAGCCGGAGCGTGAAGTGCGCGAACAGGCCGGCCGACGGGCCCGAACCGTCCTGCGCGTGGCTGAAGTCCAGCCGGCCGTCGGTCACATGGGCGCGGAACTCGCCGCGCACCCGGTCGATCGCGGCCAGCATGGCCTCGTACGCCTCCGAGCGGGCCGGGGAGTCGGCGGTGAACATCTCCGGGGCGAGCCGGATCGAGTCCTGGGCGACCCGGTAGCGGCTCTCCACGATGCCGGAGACCAGCCGGGTGCCGGCCACCAGGACCAGCCCGGCCTTCTCCAGCTGCTTGATGTGCCGGTAGAGCTTGGTCTGCGGTTCGCCGAGCTCGGCGGCGAGCTCCTTGGCGGTCAGCGGGCGGTCCTCGGTGGCCTTCAGCGCGCCGAGGATGGCGAGGCGCAGCGGGTCGGCGAGTGCCTTGAGCACCGCGACGTCGCCCACCTGGCGCTCCTTCACCCAGGTGGTGGGCTGCTGCTGCTCGTCCCCGTCGGCGGGTTCCTGTTCGTGCTCGGCCACGGGCCCACCCTCGCAGATCGGCCGCTCCGGACGCAATCACGCCCCGGTGAGCGCTCACCCTTGCGCAATCGCTCACACTCACGCAATCATTCACGAGAGCGTGAACGATGTCGGAGAACGCGAACGGCAGGGGTGGGACATGACGGAGCACACCACGGCGACGGTCGAGCGGACGGCGGAGCCCGTACCGACGGGTCCCGTACAAGCGGAGCCCGTACCGCTGCGGCGCAACCTGCGGTTCCAGGCCCTGTGGATCGGCCAGTCCTGCGCGACCCTCGGCATGCGGATCGGCGACACCGCCTTCCCCCTGCTGATCCTCGCGCTCACCGGCTCCTCCACCGCCGCCGGTGCCGTCGGCGCTGTGGAGATGGCCACCGCCCTGCTGCTCGGCGTCCACGGCGGCGTGATCGCCGACCGGCGGGACCGCCGCCGGGTGCTGCTCGTCGCCGACACCGCCCGGCTGCTGGCCCTCGCCAGCGTCCCCGCCGCACTGGCCTTCGGCCGGCTGTCGCTGGTGCACCTGCTGGTGGTCGCCGCCGTGATCGGCGCGACCGTCGCCTACTCCGGCCCGATCCGGCTGCTGGCGCTGCGCTCGGTGGTCCCACCGGAACAGCTGCCGCAGGCGCTCGCCCAGGACGAGGCCCGGATGAGCGGCGCCGCGCTGGCCGGGCCGCCGCTGGCCGGGTTCCTGTTCGGGCTCGGCCGCTCGGTGCCCTTCCTCGGCGCCGCGTTCGCCTCGCTGGTCTCGCTGGTGTCCGCCCTGGTGGTGCGCTTCCCCAGCCCGGCCGCACCGCAGCAGCGCGAGAAGGGCGGCGCGCTGGCCGGCTTCCGGGTCCTCGTCGGCTCCCCGCTGCTGCGCCCCGCGCTGGCCGTACTGCTGGTGATCAACCTGACCGGGGCGGCGCTGCTGCTGCCCGTCATGGTGCTGCTGCGCGAGCACGGCACCAGCAGCGGCGGGATCGGCCTGGCGCTGGCCGGCGAGGCGGTCGGGGCACTGGCCGGGGCGGCCCTGGTCTCCCGGCTGCACCGGCTGGCCGGCCCCGGCGTGCTGCTGCTGATCGTGGCCTGGACCGCCGTGCCGGTGCCGCTGGCACCGCTGCTGCCCGGCGGGGCGGTCACCGTCTTCGTCGCCCTGTTCGTGGTCGGTGCGGGCGTCCCGTCCCTGCGGGTGATGCTCGACCTGCTGGTCTTCCGCCAGGTGCCGGACGAGCTGCGCGGCCGGGTGATCGCCGCGACCGTGACGCTGCTGACCGCCGGGATGCCCGCCGGGGCCCTCGCCGCCGGCCTGCTGCTGGACCACCTCTCCCCCACCGCCGCACTGGCCTCGATCGCCGGGGCGCTCGCCGCCGCCCTGGTGCCCGCCACCGCGAGCCGCACCCTGCGCCGCGCCGTCTGGCCCGCCGCCGCGCCGGCTTCCCCCCAGGGCTGAACTCCGGTCACCCGCACGGCCGCACGCCGCATGCGGCGGCCTCGGCAACCGGGTGAACTGGCCGGGTACGGCCCGCCTCCGGCGCCCCCACTCCCCCCGCGCAGCCGGCCCGGAGCCGTACCCGGAGGAGGACCGATGAGTGCCACGGACGCGCCCCCACCCGGCCCCGGGAGCGCACCCGGCCCCGGGGGCGACGCCGGCCCGGCCACCCGGGAGCGCGGCGGCTCGGTGGCCAGCCGGCTGGCCGGCGCCCCGCGGATGTCCTGGGTCACCCTCGCCCTGATGACCACCAGCTCGGTCGCCAGCCTGCGCTCCGCCCCGACCATGGCGGTGTACGGGCTGGCCTGCGTCTTCCTCTACCTCGTCCCGGCGGTGGTGTTCCTGCTGCCGACCGCGCTGGTCTCCGCCGAGCTGGCCTCCGGCTGGGAGGGCGGCGTCTACCGCTGGGTCTCGGAGGGCCTGTCGAAGCCGCTCGGCTTCCTCGCCGTCTGGTGCCAGTTCGCGATGACGATCTTCTACTACCCGTCGCTGCTGGCCTACGTGGCCTCGACCATCGCCTACGTGGTGAACCCGCGGCTGGCCAGCAACGGCCCGTACACCGCGGTCGTGATCATGGTGCTGTACTGGACCGGCGTCTGGGTCTCCGCCCGCGGGACGAAGGCGGTCGCCGGGCTGTCCTCGATGGGCCTGGTGATCGGCACCCTGATCCCCGGCACCCTGCTGGTCGTCCTCGGCTTCGTCTTCCTCGGCGAGGGCAACGCCTCCGCCGCCCCGATGGACTCCTCGCACCTGTTCCCGCAGTGGACCGGCCTGGCCAGCCTGGTGCTGATCGTCAACAACTTCCTCAGCTACTCCGGCATGGAGATGAACGCGGTCCACGTCTCCTCGCTGCGCGACCCGGCCCGGGAGTTCCCGCGGTCGATGTTCACCGCCTCCGCGATGGTGCTGGCGATCTTCATCCTGCCGGCGCTGGCGATCAGCTGGGTGGTGCCGTCCAGTGAACTGAGCCTCACCGCCGGGGTGATGCAGGCCTTCGACGCCTTCTTCCAGTACTTCGACATCGGCTGGCTCACCCCGGTCATCGCAGTGGCGCTGATCGCCGCCTCGCTCGGCGGCATGCTGACCTGGCTGGCCGGCCCCTCCAAGGGCCTGCTGATGATCTCCCGTCAGGAGGGCTACCTGCCGCCGTTCCTGCAGCGCCTCAACCGGGAGGGCGTCCAGCAGAACCTGCTGGTCACCCAGGGCGTGGTCACCACCGCCATCGCCCTCCTCTACGCCCTGATCCCGAACGTCTCCAGCGCCTACTGGATCTTCTCGGTGATCACCACCCAGGTGTACCTGATCGTCTACCTGCTGATGTTCACCGCCGCGATCCGGCTGCGCCGCACCCAGCCGGACCACCCGCGCGGCTACCGTGCCCCGGCCCTGGTGCCGATCTGCGTGATCGGCCTGCTCGCCTCGGCCGCCGCGATGGGGATCGGCTTCGTGCCGTCCTCGCAGTTCGGCAGCGGCAGCGTCTGGTCGTACATCGGGATCGTCGGCGGCGGCCTGCTGCTCCTCGGGCTGGTCATCCCCTACCTCTTCCTGCGGCTGCGCAAGCCGGGTTGGTGCTCGCCCGGGGCCGCCGCCGAGCTGGCCGCCCAGGAGGCGGACGAACTGCGCCGGACGGAAGGGGGTGCGGCGTCGTGACCACGAGCATGATGGCCTCCCGGCACCGCTGGATCTACCTCGGATCGATCGTCCTGCTGGTCGCGATGCTGGTCACCGGCCTGCTGTCGTTCTCCCAGCTGCACGCCACCGACCTGGCCGCCCGGAAGGCGAACCAGCTCTCCACCGCGCTGAGTTCGGCCGGCTACCCGGTGCCCGCCCAGGAGCAGATCACCCACACCCTGGGCGAGGACGGCGGCGCGGTCTGCGCCGACCCGGCGAACGCGCTCAACCAGGCGCAGTGGACGTACGGGATGTCCAACGGCGCGAACGGGCCCGGCCAACGCCCGGTGCTCTCCGACCGCGAGGTCGTCAAGGCCGAGGCGATCGTGCTCTCGGTGTACTGCCCGGACCGGCTCGCCGCCGTCCAGGACCGGATCGACGACCTCGACCTGCGCGACACCGTGCGCAAGTAGGAGCTCCAGATGACCGACGAACTCGCCCGCCGGATCGAAGAGTTGATGCCGCGAGCCCGAGCCGACCTGGCCGAGCTGGTGGCCATCCCGTCCGTCGCCGACCCCCGGCAGTACCCGCCGGAGAAGTGCCGGGAGGCCGCCGAGTGGGTCGCCGCCGCCTTCGCCGAGGCCGGCCTGCGCGACGTCCACCTGGAGGAGACCCCGGACGGCAGCCACGCCGTGGTCGGCCACCGCCCGCCCCCGCCCGGCGCCCCGACCGTCCTGCTCTACAGCCACTACGACGTCCAGCCCCCGCTCGACGAAGCCGCCTGGACCTCCCCGCCGTTCCGGCTCACCGAGCGCGACGGCCGCTGGTACGGGCGCGGCGCCGCCGACTGCAAGGGCAACATCGTCATGCACCTCACCGCGCTGCGGGCGCTCGGCGAGGACGTCCCGGTCGGCCTCAAGCTGGTGGTCGAGGGCTCCGAGGAGCAGGGCACCGGCGGCCTGGAGCAGTACGTTCCCCCGCACGCCGGGGAGTTGCACGCGGACGCCCTGCTGATCTGCGACACCGGCAACGCCGCCGTCGGCGTGCCCACCGCCACCACCTCGCTGCGCGGGGTGGTCACCGTGGTGGTCGGCGTCGAGGCGCTCAAGGGCGACGTGCACTCCGGCATGTTCGGCGGCCCCGCCCCGGACGCCCTCGCCGCGCTGATCCGGATGCTGGACTCGCTGCGCGACGCCGACGGCGGCACCCGGATCGACGGCCTGGACGGCGCCGGCACCTGGAGCGGGGTCGGCTACGACGAGGGCGCGTTCCGGGTCGACGCCGGGGTACTGGACGGCGTCCGGCTGACCGGCTCCGGCACCGTCGCCGACCGGCTCTGGGCCCGCCCCGCCGTCACCGTCCTCGGCATCGACTGCCCGCCCGTGGTCGGCTCGGCCGCCGCCGTCCCGGCCACCGCCCGGGCCCGGGTGAGCCTGCGGGTCCCGCCCGGCACCGACGCCCGCGCCGCCCAGGACGCCCTGGTCGCGCACCTGGAGGCGGCCGCGCCCTGGGGCGTACGGGTCGCGGTGGAGCGGGAGAGCGCCGGCGCGCCGTTCCGGGCCGGCACCGGCGGGCCCGCGTACACCGCGCTCGACCGGGCCATGCGGGACGTCTACGGCAAGCCGATGTCCTTCCTCGGCCAGGGCGGCTCGATCCCGCTGTGCAACGTCCTCGCCACCACCTTCCCCGAGGCGGAGCTCGTGCTGATGGGCGTCGAGGAGCCGCGCTGCCTGATCCACGCGCCGAACGAGAGCGTGGACCCGGAGGAGATCCGGCGGATGGCCCACGTCGAGGCGCTGTTCCTCCGGCACTTCGCCGACCGCCGCTGACCAGGGCCCGGCCGACTTCCCGTTCCCAGCCGCCTTTTGGTCCCCTTTCAGGGGGTATTCGGGACCTTGGTCCGGCAAGATTTGACCCAACCGTGTGATTTTCTTACGAGCCCGTCATACTTCACCCAGAGTCCTCCAAGCTTGCGTTGCTAGTTTCAGTGAGCATGACGAAGCTGCTCAGTCCAGCCCCACCCACCCCGGTGCGGGCCGGACGACTGCGCCCCGTGACCGCCCGCACCCGCCGAACCGGCCTGTCGAGACTGCGGTTGCTGGCCTGGCCGGCCTACCTGACCGCCTTCGTCTGGTTCCTGGCCACCCAGGGCATGGCCTTCGCCAACGACGTGGTGTTCCTCTGGCTGATCGGCGCCCTGCTCACCGCCGCCGTCCACAGCGGGCACGGCACCCGCGGCTTCCTGCTGGTGCTGCGGGACTGGATCCCGGTGATGGCCGTGGTCTGGGCCTACTCCCTGCTGCGCGGCTACGGCGCCCACACCCCCTGGGCCCCGCACTGGCTGCCCCAGCTGCGCGCCGACGAGGTGCTCGGCTTCGGCGAGACCTGGACCGTACGGATCCAGCACGCCCTCTACACCCCCGGCTCACCGCACTGGTACGACTACGCGGCGACGGCCGTCTACCTCTCCCACTTCCTCGTGGTCTTCGTGCTGCTCGCCGTCCTCTGGCGACGCTCCCACCAGCGCTTCCGGCAACTGCTCGCCTGCTACTTCACCCTGACCTTCGCCGGCTTCGCGACCTACCTGCTCTACCCGGCCGACCCGCCGTGGCTGGTCGGCCAGCAGGGCAACATGCCCGAACTGCACCGGGTGGTCTGGGAGACCATCTCCAACACGGGGCTGCCGCAGGCCGACTCCCTGCTGGAGAACGGCAGCCAGTTCGCCAACGACGTCGCCGCGATGCCCTCGCTGCACTCCGCCTACCCGGCGATGCTGCTGTTCCTGTTCTGGCCCACCGCCCGGCCCTGGCTGCGCGCCCTGCTGGTCGCCTATCCGCTCGCCATGGCGTTCACCCTGGTCTACGGCGCCGAGCACTTCATCGTGGACATCCTGATCGGCTGGACGTACGCCGCCGTGGTGGTCTTCGGCCTGCGGTGGCTGCGCAACCGCCGTACGGCGCGGGCGGCGGCCGGGGCAGAATCGGCCGGGTGAAGCCAACCCCGACTCCGATGAAGCCCACCCCCGAGCAGCTGCGGGCCGCGCAGGACACCACCATCCCGGACATCACCGGGCCCGGGCTGCGGGTGCTGTTCTGCGGCATCAACCCGGGCCTGTGGTCCGGGGCGACCGGGCACCACTTCGCCCGCCCGGGCAACCGCTTCTGGCCCGCCCTGCACCGCTCCGGCTTCACCGCCCGCCAGTACCGCCCGGACGAGCAGGGCGAGCTGCCCGCCCTCGGCCTCGGCATCACCAACGTCGCCCCGCGCACCACCGCCAAGGCGGACGAGCTCACCGCCGAGGAACTGCGCGCGGGCGGCGCGGCGCTGCGCGAACGGGTGCTGCGGCTGCGGCCCCGGGTCCTCGCGGTGCTCGGCATCGGCGCCTACCGGACGGCCTTCGGGCAGCGGAAGGCGGCGATCGGGCGCCAGCCGGAGGGCATCGGCGACACCGAGGTGTGGGTCCTGCCCAATCCGAGCGGCCTCAACGCCCACTACACCCTGGACGCGCTGGCCGCGGAGTTCCGCAAGCTCCGGGAGAGCCTCGACGGCTAGCCCGGGCCGGTGGATCAGGCCTGGCCCCGGGCGGCCGTCAGCCCCTCCGGCAGCGGCAGTTCGCGCAGTTCGCGGATCAGCGCCCGGACGGCGGCCGTGCCGGCCAGCTCGGGGGTGGTGACGTACCCGACGAAGCGGCTGGGCGGCCGCGGGCCGAGGTCGGTGACGGCCAGCCCTGGCGGGGCGCCGAGCAGGGCCGTCCGGGGCATCACCGCCATCCCGAGGCCCTGGGCGACCAGCGAGAGCGCCACCGTGTCGTCCTCCACGTCGACGGTCGCGGGCGGGAGCCAGTCCTGCCGGCGCCACCAGTCCCTGGTGTAGGAGTCGCAGTTCTCCGCCCAGTCCACCAGCGGCAGCCCGCGGGGCTCGGGGTGGTCCTGCGGGTGGGCGAGGGCGTACGACTCCCGGTACAGCCGCACCGCGACCAGTCCGGGGACGGGCGGCGGGCCGCCGGCGTCCAGGGTGGCCAGTCCGAGGTCGGCGAGCCCGTCGGCGACCTCCCCCGCGGTGCCCCGGCCGAGCTCCCGGACGATCCGCACCCGCGGGGTGAGCCCGGGGTGCCGGGCGGCGAGCCGGGCCAGGACGGGCGGCAGCAGGTGGGCGGCGGCGCTGCGGAAGGCGGCGATCCGCAGCGTGCCGGTCAGCGGGCCCGCCGGGTCGGCGCCCGCGCCCCGCACCTCGGGGCCCATCTCGGCCAGCAGCCGTAGGATCCGACGGGCGTACCCGACCGCCCGCGCGCCGGCCTCGGTGGGGCGTGCGCCGTGGCGCCCGCGCTCGAAGAGCACCGCGCCGAGCTTCCGTTCGCAGGCCCGCACGGCGTGCGAGACGGCGGACTGGGTGGTCTCCAGGCGCGCGGCGGCCGCCGTGAAGCTGCGCTCCTCGTCGACGGCGACCAGGACGCGCAGCTCGTGCGGGGCGAGTTCGGTCATGCCGCGAACCTACCGGCATCCATCGACGCCGCTCATGGAACCCTCCGTTCCATCGCCGCCGACCCCTGCCCGGCCGCTCCCCCGCTTCCTACCGTGGTCACGTCCGACCGCCACCGACCGTACGGAGCACCCGCCGATGTCCCGCCCCACCGCCCGCGCCGTCCACCTGGTCTCCCGTCCCTCGGGCGCGCCGAGCGCCGAGAACTTCGCCTTCGTCGACGAGACCGTCCCGGCGCTCGCCGCCGGGGAGGCCCTGGTCGAGAACCTCTACCAGTCCGTCGACCCGTACATGCGCGAGGAGATGGACGAGGGCGGCTGGGAGCTGCACGCCCCGCTGGAGGGCCGCACCATCGGCCGGGTGGTGGAGTCCCGGGCCGACGCGCTGCCGGTCGGCGCCCTGGTGTTCCACCGGCAGGCCTGGCGCACCCACTCGGTGGTGACCGCCGACCGGGCCAACCTGCTGCCCGACTTCGAGGGTGTCCCGCTCAGCGCCCACCTGTCGATCCTCGGCGGCACCGGGCTGTCCGCCTGGGTCGGCCTGACCAGGATCGCCCGGCTCCAGCCCGGCGAGACCCTGTTCGTCTCGGCCGCGGCCGGCGGCGTCGGCACCGCCGCCGGCCGGTTCGCCCGGCTGCTCGGCGCCGGGCGGATCATCGGCAGCGCCGGCTCCGCCGCGAAGGTCGCCCACCTCACCGAGCACGTCGGCTTCGACGCCGCCTTCGACTACCACGACGCCCCGATCGCCGACCGGCTGCGCGAGGCCGCCCCGGACGGGCTGCACGTCTACCTGGACAACGTCGGCGGCGCGCACCTGGAGGCCGCCATCGGCGCGATGCGGGACCACGGCCGGATCGCCTGGTGCGGTGCCGTCGCCCAGTACAACAGCCCGCTGGACCCGCCGCCGGCGCCGCGCAACCTCTTCGACGTGGTCGGCCGGAGCCTGCGCCTGGAGGGCTTCCTGGTCCGCGAGCACCTGGACGCCCGCCCCGGGCTGTACGACTTCGCCGTCCCGCACCTGCGCTCCGGCGCCCTCGTCCCGGACGAGACGGTCGTGGACGGCTTCGACCAGGTGGTGGAGGCCTTCCTGGGCGTGCTCAGCGGTGCCAACACCGGCAAGATGCTCGTCCGGCTCTGAGCCCCGCCCCCCTAGAGCGGGGTGACGGCCTTCAGCACCACCAGCAGGGCCACCGCCGCGTTGAGCGCGCACAGCGCCGAGGCCGCCGTGCCGACCGCGGCGACCATCGCCGCCAGGCCCGCCGGGGTCTTGGCCGGCGGCCAGTTGCGGGCCGTCGGCACCGGGCCGAGCAGCGCGGCCACCCGGCGCGGCACCGGGCCGGGCGCGGGGGCCGGGGCGGCGAAGGCCGCGAAGCCGGGCACCGGGGCGGCGTGCGAGACCAGCGCCGCCCGGGCCACCGCCCGGGCGGTGATCCGCCGGTCCCCGACCGCCTGGGCCGACTCCTCGTCCGCCCACCGCTCCGCGCTGAACGCCACCGCGTCCTCCAGCGGCCGCAGGAAGGGGTTGACGCAGGCGGCGAGCTGGGTGGTCAGCAGGTAGCGGTGGTGGCGGTGGCGCAGGTGCGCCCGCTCGTGCGCGAGCAGCGCCTCCCGCTCGTCCTCGGCCAGCCCGGCCAGCATCCCGGTGGAGACCACCACCCGGCCGGGCGAGCCGGGCAGCGCGTAGGCGTACGGGCTGCGGTCCGGCAGCACCGCGAGGTCGTCGTCCCCGGCCGGCCCCTCGGGCAGCCCGGCCAGCGCCCGCCGGGCCCGGGAGCGGACCCGCAGGTGCCGCACGACCGTCCGGCTGCAGGTGAAGCCGACCAGCACCAGCAGCCACATCGCGGCCGTGCCGACCGTCTCGTGGTACGGCAGCGCGTGCCGCACCACCGGGTCGGACCAGCTGTCCGGCAGCGGGTTGCCGGGGATCTGCGCGGTGCCCACCACGCCGATCAGCCCGAGGCAGAGCACGCTGCACACCGCCATCACGGCGCTGATCACGGTCATCAGCCGGGCGGCGCCGCGCGGGTGCAGGTGCTGCTCGGTCAGCCGGGCGATCGGCACCGCGGTCAGCGGCAGGATGAGCGGGAGGAAGACGAAGAAGCCCACGGGTCAGCTCTCACGGTCGGCCGCTGCGGGCTCCGCGGACGCGGCGTCCAGCAGCGCCCGCAGCAGTTCCTCGTCGTGCGGCAGCAGCGCGGTGACGAAGCTGGCGAGGACGGCGTCCCGGTCCGCCTCGCCGTCGAGCATCCGGCGCATCCGCAGCGCGGCCAGCCCGGCGGCGTCGGCGGAGGCCTGCCACAGGTACGAGCGGCCGGAGCGGCTCCGGGAGACGGCGTTCTTGGCGTGCAGCCGGGACAGGATGGTCATCACCGTGGTGTACGCCAGATCGCCCTCCAGGCGTTCCTGGACCCACCCCGCGGTGGCCGGGCCGGGCGCCCGCTGGAGCACCGCCAGCACCTGCGCCTCCAGCTCGCCCTGGCCGCGCCGTCGGGCCGGCGCGTCCCCGGACGCCGGGGCGTGCCTCTCGTCTGCCATGACGGCCCACTCCCTCCGGATGCCGCACCCCGGACCGACGCGGGGCGCGGGGTCATCCTAACGAGCGGAGGCCTCCTCCGGACGGCCCAACGCGAGGGTTCGGACCCGTACCAGCGCCTGGCCGGCCACGGCCCCGCTGGGTGACCGCGATGCGGAGCAGCACCACCACACGCCTACGCCCGGTACCCGGCCATCCGCTCCAGCCGGGCGATCCGCTCCGCCATCGGCGGGTGGGTGGAGAACAGCCGCGCACCGGCCTCGCCCGGGCGGAAGGGGCTGGCGATCATCATGTGGCTCGCCGTCTGCAGCTGGGGCTCCGGCGGGAGCGGCAGCTGGCGGGTGCCGGCGTCGAGCTTGCGCAGGGCACTGGCCAGGGCGAGCGGGTCGCCGGTGATCCGGGCGCCGTCGGCGTCGGCCTGGTACTCGCGGGAGCGGCTGACGGCCATCTGGATCAGCCCGGCGGCGACCGGCCCGAGGATCATGATGGCGAGCATCCCGAACAGCCCGGGGCCGTCGTCGTCCTCGCTCCGGCCGAACGGGACCAGCCAGGCGAAGTTCACCAGGAACATCACCACCGAGGCCAGCGCCCCGGCCACGGAGGAGATCAGGATGTCCCGGTTGTAGACGTGGCTGAGCTCGTGCCCCAGCACGCCGCGCAGCTCGCGCTCGTCCAGGATCTGCAGGATGCCCTCGGTGCAGCAGACCGCCGCGTTGCGCGGGTTGCGGCCGGTGGCGAAGGCGTTCGGGGCCGGGGTCGGGGAGATGTAGAGCCGGGGCATCGGCTGGCGGGCCGAGGTGGAGAGCTCGCGCACGATCCGGTACAGCCCCGGGGCCTCGAACTCGCTGACCGGCCGGGCCCGCATGGCCCGCAGCGCGAGCTTGTCGCTGTTCCAGTAGGCGTAGGCGTTGGTCCCGAGGGCGACCAGCAGGGCGATCACGAAGCCGGTCCGGCCGAAGAAACCGCCGATCACCAGGATCAGCGCCGAGAGGCCACCGAGCAGGACGGCGGTCCTCAGTCCGTTGTGCCGGCTGTGCACGTCAGGCCCTCCAGTGGTGCGGTGGGGAAGCCCTTTCCGCCTCGTCCCTCTTGCCCGCTCAACGGGCGGGCCCCGGGACCTTGTTCCCTTGTGACCGACGCGACACCGCCACACCACCCGGACGGCCCCGGGCCGGACCACGGCCGGATCCCCTCCGGCGGCCTTCCCGGCCCGCCCGGGGCCCGCCCGGCCGCTCAGAACAGGCTGCCGCCGGCCACCTGGAGGACCAGCTGCGGGGCGACCGAGAGCACCACCGCCGCCGAGGCGGTGAGCCCCAGCGTGGCGGTCAGGCTGACCGGCAGCCGGCGCTCGGCGGTGTCCGCGACCGAGGCCGGGTCGGCCGGGGCGAACAGCCGGGCCGTCCACAGCAGGTAGTAGTACAGGGCGACGACCACGTTGACGGCCATCACCACGGCCAGCCACCCCAGCCCGGCGTCCACGGCCGCGCGGAACACCACGACCTTGCCGAACAGGCCGATCACGCCGGGCGGCAGCCCGGCCAGGCAGAGCAGGAAGAAGGCCAGCGCGAGCGCCGTCCAGCGGTTGCGGGCGAACAGGCCGCGGAAGTCGTCCACGCTCGTCCCGGCCCGGCGGCCGACGGCGGCGACCACCCCGAAGGCGCCGAGGTTCACCACGCCGTAGATCAGCGCGTACGCGGCGGTCGCGCCGAGCGGGTCGGCGCCGGTCGGCGCGTAGCCGGCCGCGGCGAGCGGCACCAGCAGGTACCCGGCCTGGCCGACCGAGGACCAGGCCAGCAGCCGCACCGCGCTGTACCGGGTGTCGAAGCGCTGCCGCAGCGCGCCGACGTTGCCGACCGTCATGGTGACGGCGGCCAGCACGGCGAGCACCAGGCCCCAGGTGTGGGCGTACGGGCGGAACGCGACGGTGGTGGCGAGCGCGAGCCCGGACAGGCCGGCCGCCTTGCCGACCACCGAGAGGTAGCCGGCCACCGGCAGCGGGGCGCCGGTGTAGGTGTCGGGCACCCAGAAGTGGAAGGGGACGGCGGCGACCTTGAAGGCGAAGCCGACCAGGGTCAGCACGGCCCCGGCCTCGGCCAGGGTCTTGAGCTGGCCGGGCGCGTGCTCCAGGCCCTGGGCGACGGCGCCGAGGTGCAGGCTGCCGCTGGCCGCGTAGACGAAGCCGATGCCGAGCAGCATCACGGCGGTCGCGGTCACCGAGGAGACGAAGAACTTGAACGCGGCCTCGGCGCCCCGGCCGTCCCGGCGCAGCGCGACCAGGGCGAAGGCGGGCAGCGAGGCGACCTCCAGGGCGATCACCATGGTGGCGAGGTCGCGGGAGGCGGGCAGCAGGGCGGCGCCGGTGGCACTGGAGAGCAGCAGGAACCAGTACTCGCCGCGGGGCAGCTTCTGGTCCTCCACCGTGTGCATCGACAGCAGCGCCGCGATCAGCGCACCGCCGAGGGCCAGCAGCTGGAAGACCAGGGCGAAGTGGTCGGCGACGTAGGAGCAGCCCGCGCTGTCAGTGGCCCCTGCTACGTTCCGGAGGCAGAAGGTCGCCCGGGGTGATCCCCCGGTCAGCGGAAGGAGGGCGAGGAGGGCGAGGGCGAGTCCGGCGGCGGCCAGGTGGCCGAGCCGGCGCTTGTGCCGCTCGGGCAGGAAGAGGTCGGTGACCAGCACCGCGAGGGCGGCCACGGCGGCGATCAGCGGGGGCGCGATCGCCACCCAGTCCACGGACTGGATCAGGCTGCCCGGGTGGGCTACGGCGAGGGAGGTCACAGTGTGCTGCCCCGTGGAGTGAGGTCCGAGTGCGGCGGTGTGGGCTGCGAGCACGGTCAGCCACCCCCGAGGAGGTGCTTGACGGCAGGATCGGAGAGCCCGAGCAGGAGGGCGGGCCAGAGTCCGGCCACCAGGGTGAGCGCGGCCAGCGGCGTCCAGCTGACGGCCTCGTACGGCCGCAGGTCGGCCACCTCGGCCACCGGCGCGGGCTGCTCGGGGTCGCCCATGCAGACGCGCTTGACCACGATCAGCAGGTAGCCGGCGGTGAGCAGGGTGCCGAGGCCGGCCAGCGCCATGTAGGTGACGAAGGCCGGGCGGGACAGTCCGGCGGCCGGGTCGAAGGCGCCGAACATGGCGAGCAGCTCGCCCCAGAAGCCGGCCAGGCCGGGCAGGCCGAGGCTGGCCACGGCGGCGAAGGCGAGCAGCGCGCCGATCCGGGGTGCCCGGCCGTACAGGGCGGCGCCGGTGGCCCCGGACAGGGTGTCCAGGTCCGCCGTGCCGTAGCGGTCCTTGACGGCTCCGACCAGGAAGAACAGCAAGCCGGTGATCAGACCGTGGGCGATGTTGGCGAACAGGGCGCCGTTGACGCCCACCGGGGTGAGGGAGGCGATGCCGAGCAGCACGAAGCCCATGTGGCCGACGGAGGAGTACGCGATCAGGCGCTTGAGGTCGCCCTTGGCGCCTGGGCGGGCGAGCGCCAGGCAGGCCAGCGAGCCGTAGACGATGCCGACGGCGGCGAAGGCGCCCAGGTAGGGCGCGAGCGTCGCGGTGCCGTCCGGCACGACCGGGAGGAGGACGCGGACCAGGCCGTAGGTGCCCATCTTCAGCAGCACACCGGCGAGCAGCACCGAGCCGACCGTCGGGGCGGCGGTGTGGGCGTCGGGGAGCCAGCTGTGCAGCGGCCAGGCGGGGGCCTTCACCGCGAGCCCGACCATGATCGCCAGCGCGGCGACCACCTGGGTGGTGTGGCTCAGGCCGTTGCCGTGCCCGGCGGCCAGCGCCTGCATGTCGAAGGTGCCGGCCTTGCTGCCGATCAGCAGGAAGCCGAGCAGCATCACGGCCGAGCCGAGCAGCGTGTAGAGGATGAACCGGTTGGCGGCCGGGGTCTTCGCGCCGCTGCCCCAGCGGGCGATCAGGAAGTACATCGGGATCAGCACGATCTCGAAGGACAGGAAGAAGAGGATCAGGTCCAGCACCGCGAAGGTGGCGAGCATGCCGACTTCGAGGAGCAGGAACAGCCCGACGAAGGCCTGCGGCGAGGGGACGTTCTCCCCGTCCGGCAGCCGCTTCTCCGAGTACAGCGCGCAGAGGAAGGTCAGCAGCGCGGTCAGCACGATCAGCGGCAGCGAGACGCCGTCCACGCCGAGGTGGAAGCGCACGTGCAGGGCCGGGATCCAGGAGAGGTCGGTGGTGGCCTGCATCCGGGCCGGTGAGCCGTGGTCGAAGCCGGCCGCGAGGGCGACGGAGAGCAGCAGCACCGCGCCGGTGACGACGGAGTTCAGCCGCAGCGCCCGGCGCCCGGCGACGGCCCGGTCCGGGCCGAACACCGGCGCCAGGGTGAGCGCGGCGCCGAGCAGTGGCAGCACCAGGAGGGCGATGAGGACCGCGTTCATCGGGGGCTCCCAGCGGAGGTGAACGGGACGGGGGTGGGGGTCGACAGCACCGGCTACACCGCCACCAGGACGGCCAGCAGGACGACCCCGGCCAGCAGGGCGCTGAGGTAGGTCTGCGCGTTGCCGGTCTGCGCGAGCCGGACGGCCCGGCCGAGCAGGTTGGCGCCGATCCCGCTGCCCTGCACGTAGCCCTCGACCACCTCGCGGTCGAGGAAGCGGACCAGCCGGGCCGCGGCGGTCACCGGGCGGACGAACAGCAGGTGGTAGAGCCGGTCGACGCCGAAGCCGTGCCGGGCCGGTCCGAACAGCGGGCCGAGCAGGGTGCGCCCGGGGTCCGCGACGATCACCTCGGCGGCCGGGGCTCCGGCCTGCTCGGGCACCCTCCCGGCGGCGGCCGGGGCGGGACGGCCGGTGCCCAGCCGCGCGGTGGCCGAGCGCCAGGCGCCGTACGCGGCGAGCACGCCGACCACGGCGAGACCGGTGCCGGTCACGGCGGTGACGCCGGTGGGGCGCAGCGAGCCGCCGTCCAGCAGGGCGGGCAGCCAGTCCGAGCGCAGTCCGGCGACGCCGAAGGCCATGGTCGGGACGGCCAGCACCCAGAGCGGCCAGCGCATCGCGGGCGGCTCGGCGGTGGCCGGGTCGGCCTCGTCCGGCTCGGGCGAGTACGGCGCGTCGGCCTCGTGCTCGGCCGGGGCGGCCTGGGCGGCCGCGGCGGTCGGCACGGCCGAGCCCGCCGGGCTGTGGAAGGTGACCAGGAACAGCCGGGTCGCGTACGCGCCGGTGAGCAGTGCGGTGAGCGCGGCCGAGATCAGCACGATCCACCCGGCCGCCTGGGGCACCGCCGAGGCCGGGCCGAGGCCGTTGGTCAGCGCCTCGCCGTTGGCGGCGTGCTCGGCGGCGGTCAGCACCGCCTCCTTGCTGAAGAAGCCGGAGAACGGCGGCAGCCCGGCGAGCGCGACCAGGGCGATGCCCATCGTCCAGTAGGCGTCCGGCACCCGCTTGCGCAGGCCCGGGACCCGGGACATCGCGGAGATCGAGTTGGTGTGCGCGGCGTGGATCACCACCCCGGCGGCCAGGAACAGCAGCGCCTTGAACGCGCCGTGGCTGACCAGGTGGAACACCGAGGCCTCGCGGTCCCCGCTGGCCAGTGCGCCGGCCATGTAGCCGAGCTGGCCGACGGTGGAGTAGGCGAGGACCCGCTTGAGGTCGTCCTGGGCGAGCGCGCAGAGCGCCGAGCCGATCATCGTCACGGCGGCCATCACCGCGAGCACCACCAGCGCCGCCCCCGACTGGAGGAACACCGGCAGCAGCCGGGCCACCAGGTAGATGCCGGCCGCGACCATGGTGGCGGCGTGGATCAGCGCGGAGACCGGCGTCGGACCGGCCATCGCGTCCGGGAGCCAGGTGTGCAGCGGGAACTGGGCGCTCTTCCCGGCGACGCCGCCGAGCAGCAGCAGCGCGATCAGCGTCGGGTGGCCGAGCCGGCCCTCGCCCGCGGCCGCCAGCACGTCGCTGATCCGGAAGCTGCCGGCGTCCGCGCCGAGCAGGAAGATCCCGAACAGGAACGGCACGTCGCCGAGCTTGGTGACCAGGAAGGCCTTGAGCGAGGCCGAGCGGGCGTCGGCGGTCTCCCAGTGGTGGCCGATCAGGAAGTACGAGCAGACGCCCATGACCTCCCAGCCGACCAGCAGCACCACGAGGTCGCCCGAGTAGACCACCAGGAACATCGCCGCGGTGAACAGCGAGACCAGCGCAGCGTACGAGGGGTAGCGCCGGTCCTCCTTGAGGTACGCGGTCGAGTAGACCTGGACGCAGGTGGCGACCAGGCCGACCAGCACCGAGATCAGCGAGGTGAAGCCGTCCAGGTGGACGGAGAGCGCGATGTCCGGGCCGCCGGTCGGGGTGAGCCGGGTGGCCGCGTCGAGCGTCCGCCCCGTGCCGAGCTGGAGGGCGACCACCAGGGCGAGCACGGCCGAGACGGCGACCGGGACGATCGCCAGCGGCCGGGCCAGCCCGGGCGCCTTCTTGCCGACGGCCAGGGTGGCGGCGGCCCCGAGCGCGGGCAGCGCGGGGACGAGGACGGGCAGGGCGAGGTTCATGCGGTGGCCCGGCCCTTCAGTGCCTCGGCTGCGACCGGCTCGTCCTCGGCCGGGGTGTGCGGCTCGGCCGGGTCGCCGAGCGCGGTGGCCCGGTCGATGTCGGCGGTGCCCCGGGCCCGGAACAGCAGCAGGACGATGGCGAGCCCCAGCCCGATCTCGGCGGCGGCGACGGTGATGGTGAACAGGGTGAGCGCCTGCCCGGCGTGCAGCGAGTCGCGCAGCCAGGCGTCGAAGGCGACCAGGTCGAGGTTGACGGCGTTGAGCATCAGCTCGACGGACATCAGCACCAGGACGGCGTTGCGCCGGGCGAGCACGCCGTACACACCGACGCTGAACAGCAGCGCGGCGAGGACGACGGGGTAGGCGAGGTGCATCAGCTCTCCTCCTCCGGCGCGGACGTCTTCGGCCCGGCTTCCGGTGCGGCGGTCGGCGCGGCGGTCGGAGCCGTGCGCGGCGCGGTCGCGGCCACGGTCCCGTTCGACCCGACCGGCCGTCCGGCCCGCACCTTGCCCGCCCGGGGCGCCGGCACCCGGCGCCCGGACCCGCGCGACAGCACGATCGCGCCGACCAGCGCCGCCAGCAGCAGCACGGACAGCGCCTCGAAGGGCAGCACCCAGTTGCGGAACAGGCTGGCCCCGGTGACGGAGGCCGAACCGCCGCCCGCACCGAGGTCGATCCAGGAGGTCCGGAAGGCGTCGACCACCAGCGTCACCAGCGTCCCGGCCGCGGCCAGCGCCACGACCAGGGCGACCCAGCGGTTCTTGGAGTCGGCGTCCGGCGAGCGGCCGATCGGCGCCTTGGTGAGCATCAGCCCGAACAGCACCAGGACGACCACCGAGCCCAGGTAGATCAGCACCTGCACCCAGGCGATGAACTCGGCCGTGAGCAGCAGGAACTCCACCGCGAGACCGCCGAGCGCGACCACCAGCCAGAGCGCCGCGTGCACCAGCTGCTTGGTGGTCACCGAGACCACCGCCGAGCCGAGCACCGCGATGCCGACCAACAGGAAGACGATCTCCTGCCCGGTCGGGGACAGGAACGAACGGGCGGCCGGCTCCAGGGAACCGGTCGCCGCGAGGAGCGTGGCAGCGGCGTTCACGCGTCGTCACCCTTCTCCTCGGCAGCAGCCGCAGCGGCGGCCGCCAGCTTGTCCGCCGCCTTGCGCGCGGTGGCGATCTCCTTGGGCTCCTCGGCCGCCGGGTCCAGCGCCGGCGGCGCCGGGACGGTCCACATCCACTCGCGGAGCTTCTCCCGCTCATGGGTCAGCTCGAGGATGTCGGTCTCCGCGTACTCGAACTCCGGCGACCAGAACAGCGCGTCGAAGGGGCACACCTCGATGCAGATCCCGCAGTACATGCAGAGCGAGAAGTCGATGGCGAAGCGGTCCAGCACGTTGCGGGTACGGGCCCGGGCGTTCGGCTCGGCGGCCGGCAGCGTCTCCTTGTGGGAGTCGATGTAGATGCACCAGTCCGGGCACTCGCGCGCGCAGAGCATGCACACCGTGCAGTTCTCCTCCAGCAGCGCGATGACGCCGCGCGAACGCGGCGGCAGCACCGGCTGCACGTCGGGGTACTGCGCGGTGACGGTCTTCTTCGTCATCGTCCGCAGCGTCACGGCCAGGCCCTTGGCCAGGCCGGCACCGGGAAAACTCATGCGATCGCCACCTTGATGATGCCGGTGAGGGCCAACTGGACCAGCGCGAGCGGGATCAGCACGATCCACGCGAAGCGCATCAGCTGGTCCTCGCGCAGACGGGGGTAGGTGACCCGCAGCCAGATGACCACGAAGGCCAGCGCGAAGGTCTTGAGGAGCATCCAGAGCCAGCCGAGCTGGTCCGCCATCGGCCCGTGCCAGCCGCCCAGGAACAGCACCGCGGTCAGCGCCGACACCACCAGGATGCCCGCGTACTCGGACAGCAGGAACAGCGCGAAGCGCAGCCCGGTGTACTCGGTGTACGCGCCGAAGATGATCTCCGAGTCGGCGACCGGCATGTCGAACGGCGGCCGCTGGAGCTCGGCCAGGCCGGCCGTGAAGAACACGAAGGCGCCGATGATCTGCCAGGGCAGCCAGTACCACTGCCAGGCGTCCAGGATGCCGGGCAGCGACAGGGTGCCGGCGGCCATCGCCACCGAGGCCGCCGCGAGCACCATCGGCAGCTCGTAGGACATCAGCTGGGCGGCCGTGCGCAGGCCGCCGAGCAGCGAGAACTTGTTCGCCGAGGCCCAGCCGGCCATCAGCTTGCCGATCACGCCGACGCCCATCACGGCCAGCACGAAGAACAGCCCGGCGTCGATCGCCTGGCCGACGAAGCCGTCCGGGCCGACCGGGATCGCCAGCAGCACGAACAGGTACGGCAGCAGCGAGACGGCGGGCGCCAGCTGGAAGACCCGGCGGTCCGCGTCGGCCGGGACGATGTCCTCCTTCTGGACGAACTTCACCCCGTCCGCGACGAGCTGCGCCCAGCCGTGGAAGCCGCCCGCGTACATCGGGCCGAGCCGGCCCTGCATGTGCGCCATGACCTTGTGCTCGGTCTGGCCGATGAGCAGCGGGAAGACCAGGAAGACGACCAGGGTGGCGACGCAGCGGAGCACCGTGTCGAGCAGGTTCACGCGCCGTCTCCGTCCCGGTCGGCCGGGTCGGCCGCCGTGTCGTCCTTCTGCTCCGGCCCGCCCGTCGGCTCCGCGGGCCCGTCGGCCGCCGGCTTCTCGTCGTGGGCCGGCACCGGGTTGTGCCAGGGCGCGTCGGAGGACGCGGGCCGTACGGGAGCGGGACGCTCCGGCCCGGGCTCGTCGGCGTCGGCGGCCTGGCTGACCGAACCGTCGGAGACCGACCTGGTCCGGCGCGGCCGGTCCGCCCGCACCGGCGGGGCACCCTCGGCAGCCGGCGCAGCGGCAGCCGGTGCAGCGGCATCGGCATCGGCAGCCGGGGCCTCGCCGCCCGCCTGGCTCGCCGACCCCTCGGCCACCGACCTGGTGCGCCGCGGCCGGTCCGCCCGCACCGCCGCAGCACCCTCGGCAGCCGGCGCACCAGCACCGGCACCGGCAGCAGCCGCAGCACCCGCCCGGGGCGTACGCGCCGCCGCGCCCGCCGCCCGCGCACCACGCGCGGGCCGCTCGGCGACCGGCGGCAGGGTGCCCTTGAGCGGCCCCCACTCGTTCGGGTCCGGCACACCGGCGGGCTGCATCTTGCGTCGGGCCGGGCCGCCGCCGTGGTCCGACTCGCCCGGCTCCTTGGCGCCCGGCCAGTCCTTGGCGACCCGGGCCGCGAGCACGAACTCCTTGCGCAGCGGGTGCCCCTCGAAGCCGTCCGGCAGCAGCAGGGTGACCAGGTGGGGGTGCCCGGGGAAGTCGATGCCGAACATCTCGTGGGTCTCGCGCTCGTGCCAGCCGGCCCCGGCGTACACCGCGACGGCGGTCGGCAGCGCGGCCCGCTCGCGCGGCACCCGGGTGCGCAGGGCGAGGTGCCGCACCCCCGGCGCCTCGACGGCGGCCAGGTGGGCGACCACGGAGAAGCCCTCGGCGAGCTCGTCGACGGCGCTCAGCCAGTCGAAGAAGCCCAGGCCCAGCACGTCCCGGGCGCTGGTGAGCGCCTCGATCCAGTGTTCGGCCGGCACGTCGACGGTGATCAGCCCGTACGCCTCGGCGCCGGTCGCCCACTCCCCGACCGACGCCGCGTACTGCTCGGCCGTGAGCCGCTCGCCGGGTCGCTCGCTGTGGTCGCTGTGCTCGCTCACGAGGCCGCTCCCCCGTTCGAGGGCCCGGCCACCAGCGGACGGCGCAGCGCCGAGGCGGGCGCGGCGTAGCGGTCGGGCAGGGACTCGGCGGCGATCTTCTCCTGGAGCTTGAGGATGCCCTGGAGCAGCGCCTCGGGCCGCGGCGGGCAGCCGGGCACGTAGACGTCGACCGGGATGATCTGGTCCACGCCCTTGGTGACGGAGTAGGAGTCCCAGTAGGGGCCGCCGGAGTTGGAGCAGGCGCCGAAGGAGATGACGTACTTCGGCTCGGGCATCTGCTCGTAGAGGCGCTTGACGGCGGGCGCCATCTTGTCGGTGACCGTCCCGGAGACGATCATCAGGTCCGCCTGACGGGGGCCTGGCGCGAACGGGATGACGCCCATCCGGATGAAGTCGTGCTTGGCCATGGACGCGGCGATGAACTCGATCGCGCAGCAGGCCAGGCCGAAGTTGAAGCACCAGAGGCTGTAGCGGCGGCCCCAGTTGAGCACGACCTTGACCGGGTCGGGCGCGAGCCGGGCCAGCGGGCCGATGCCGCGGCGCTCGACCGCGCCGGGGTTGGCGGGGTCGGGCAGTCCGAGCGGGACGGGACCGCCCTGGCCACCGTGCGAGTGGGTGTGCGTCACGTCCATTCCAGAACGCCCTTCTTCCAGGCGTAGAGCAGTCCGACCGCGAGGAAGCCGATGAAGAGGAACATCTCCACCAGCGTTCCGGCGCCGTACCCGGCGGCGGCGAAGACCGTCGCCCACGGGAACAGGTAGATCGCGTCGACCGCGAAGATCACGTACAGGAACGCGTACACGTAGTAGCGGATCTGGGTGTGCGCCCAGTCCTCGCCCACCGGGTCCACCCCGC
Organism: Kitasatospora sp. NPDC058162; assembly: GCF_042884005.1. Lineage (NCBI taxonomy): Bacteria > Bacillati > Actinomycetota > Actinomycetes > Kitasatosporales > Streptomycetaceae > Kitasatospora > Kitasatospora sp. NPDC058162. The sequence goes on along the minus strand of NZ_JBHVUS010000005.1, from coordinate 231,393 downwards.
ACTCGTAGGCGAGGAGCTTCTCGGGCGAGAAGACCACCGGCCGCAGCAGCCGGTTGGCGGTGAACGCCACGGTCACGAAGAGCACGCCGATGACGGCCAGCAGGCCCATCGCGGCGTACGCGTCGAAGTAGCCGCCGCCGACCGCCGGGTCGGCCGCGACGGCAGCCGCCTGCTGCCCCTCCATGCCTTCGCCTCCACCTCGGCCGCGAACCCGCCCTCAAGACAGTTCTACGACTTTTCCTCACACGGTCTTAACCATGGCCAATGCGTGAGTCTAAGGGGAGGGCTCCACTCCCCCCGAAACCTGCCCGGTCCGCAAGACGTCCCGTGGACAACCCGGTGAACACCCGGGGACCCCTCGGGGGGTGGGGATAACCCCCGGCCGGGAAGAAGTATCACCCCCATGGCACACCGCCTCCCCCGTTCGGGATGCTGGGGTCCGCCAGCTCGAACGAGGGGACGGATGATCCGATGAAGTCGCTGAACCGCGCCGTGGACGCCATCAAGGAGCAGGACGCCCGGATGGAGCGCCCGGCCCTGTACGGCGCGCGGATGTGGCGCCAGGTCGGGCACCTGATGCTCAACTTCCCGCTGGGCGTCGCCGGCTTCGTGCTCTCGGTGACCGCGCTGTCGGCCGGCCTGGGGCTGGCGGTGACGGTGATCGGCCTGCCGGTGCTGGCCGCCGGCCTGGCCGGCTCCCGCGCCCTGGGCGCTCTGGGCCGCAGCCGGGCGCGCACGGCGTACGGCTCCGCGATCGACGATCCGCAGCCGGTGCAGCAGCGCCGCCCGGGCATGGTCGGCTACACCATCGCCCACCTCACCGACCTGCTGAACTGGCGCTCGGCGCTCTACAACGTGCTGATGCTGCCCTGGGGCATCCTGAGCTTCACCCTGACCCTGGTCTCGGTGATCACACTGTGGCCGGTTCTGCCCTTCATCGTGCGTGCGATGGCCGCGGTCGACCGGATCCTGATCGAGTCGCTGCTCTTCCCCGGCGCGCTGGCCGAACGGGTGCGCGAGCTGGAGGACGACCGCGGCACCGTGGTCGACACCGCCGCCGCCGACCTGCGCCGGATCGAGCGCGACCTGCACGACGGCGCGCAGGCCCGCCTGGTCGCGCTGGCGATGGACCTCGGCATGGCCAAGGAGCGGCTGCGGGAGGTGGAGAGCCAGGAGGACATGGCGGCCGCCACCCGGATGGTCGACAACGCGCACGGCGAGGTGAAGCTGGCCCTCCAGGAGCTGCGCGACCTGGCCCGCGGCATCCACCCGGCGGTACTCACCGACCGCGGCCTGGACGCGGCGCTGTCCGCCGTCTCGGCCCGCTGCACCGTCCCCGGCGGGGTGAAGGTGAACGTCGACCTCACCGGGCCGGACGGCGAACCCGAGCGCCCGGACTCGGCGGTCGAGGGCATCGCCTACTTCACCGTCAGCGAGCTGCTGACCAACGTCTCCAAGCACGCCGGCGCCACCACCGCCTCGGTGGACGTCTGGCGCTCGGACGACCAGCTGATGGTGCTGGTCCAGGACGACGGCCGGGGCGGGGCCGCCCCCTACCCGGGCAGCGGCCTGGGCGGGCTGGCCGAGCGGATCCGGGCGGTGGACGGGGTGTTCCTGGTGGAGAGCCCGGCGGGCGGCCCGACCACCGTCACCGTGGAGCTGCCCTGGCACACCCACACCGCCCGCCGCTAGGGCCCGTCCGGGCACGCGAAGGCCCGAACGCGGAGGCCCGAACACGAAGAAGCGCCGGGACCCGTCCGAGGCAGTGGACGGGGCCCGGCGCCGGGCCGGTGCGGCGGCCGGCCCGCGGAACCCTTGCACGGTGGGCGGGCCGGCCGGCGTACCGGGGTCGGGGGGAGTCGGAGTCGCTAGGAGCTGCTCTCCAGCGTGCCGAGGGTGACGTCGGCGGTCTTGCCGCTGCCGTCCCTGGTGTAGCCGACGGTGACCTTGCTGCCCGGGGTGAGCGAGGCCAGCGCGGTGGTGAGCGCGTTCAGCGAGTCGACCGGGGTGTCACCGATCTTGGTGATGACGTCCCCGGCCTGGAGCCCCGCCGCGGCGGCCGCGCCGCCCTGGCTGACCGCCACGATGACCGCGCCGGCCGGCTGGAACTGCTGGTTGAAGCTGGTCCGGGCGGTGATCCCGAGCGCGGCCCGACCGGAGTTGGTGACCTTGCCCTGCTTGATCAGCTGGTCGGTGATGTTGGTGATGGTGGACGCCGGGATGGCGAAGCCGATGCCGGGGGCGGCCGCGCCGTTGGTCTGCGGCTCGGTCGCGGCGAGGGTGTTGATGCCGATCACCTGGCTGTCCAGGTTGACCAGCGCGCCGCCGCTGTTGCCCGGGTTGATCGCGGCCGAGGTCTGCACCATGTTGCCGATGGTGGCGCCCGGCGAACCGCCGCCGCGGGGCTCGGAGACGGTCCGCCCGGTGGCCGAGACGATGCCCTGGGTGACGCTGCTGGAGAGCCCGAGCGGGCTGCCCATGGCCAGGGTGATCTGGCCGAGCTGGACCTTGCCCGAATCGCCGAAGGTGGCCGGCTTGAGGCCGCCGGGCGGGCTGCTGAGCTTGATCACCGCGAGGTCGGAGTCGGGGTAGCTGGCGACCAGGGTGGCGTCCAGCGCCTTGGTGGAGTTGGCCAGCGTGACGGTGAAGGTGCTCGCCGAGCCGACCACGTGGGCGTTGGTGACGATGTCGCCCTTGTCGTCGTAGACGATCCCGGAGCCGAGGCTGTCGCCGGTGGTGATCTGGACCACCGAGGGCAGCACGTCGGCGATCACCTTCTGGTACGCGTCCTGCAGCTGGTTGGCGCCGCCCGGCTGGGCGGCGGGGGCGGCGGAGGCCTGCTTGCTCGCACCGGAGGAGGAGCCGGCCGAGGGCGAGGAGGCCGAGGAGGAAGAGGACGAGCTGCTGCACCCGGCCAGCGCCAGGGCGAGCGCCGTGACGGCCGCGACCGCGCCCGGCACGAGCAGCCGCCGGTGCGCCGCCTTGGGCCCGGTCGGCCGGGGGCCGGCCGGCAGCGGTCGGTTGTGTTCCTTCTTTCGGCTCACCTGGCTGCCTCCGATTCGTCACCGCGCTGGGGGCGCGGGGCATGAGAGCACGGAAATCTTTGTCAGCATTCCACCGATTTGTCCGTTTTGCTGGCTGGACTCGCCCGAGCCCGATGGCCGAAACCGAACGCCTAGGATTGCCGCATGACTTGGTTGATCACCGGCGGTGCCGGATACATCGGCGGGCACGTCGTCCGCCAGCTGCTCGACGCCGGTGAGCGCGTCGCCGTCCTGGACGACCTCAGCACCGGCGACGCCTCCCGGGTGCCGGCCGGCGTCCCGCTGATCGAGGGCTCCACCCTGGACCGCGCCGTCCTGGACGCCGCGATCCGCGAGCACGGCATCGAGGGCGTCCTGCACTTCGCCGCCAAGAAGCAGGTCGGCGAGTCGGTCGAGCAGCCGTTCCTGTACTACCGGGAGAACATGATCGGCCTGCAGACGGTGCTGGAGGCCGCGGCCGAGGGCGGCGTCAAGCGCTTCCTGTTCTCCTCCTCCGCCGCCGTCTACGGCATGCCGGACGTCGACCTGGTCACCGAGTCCACCCCCTGCGACCCGATGAGCCCGTACGGCGAGACCAAGCTGGCCGGCGAGTGGCTGGTCGCCGCCGCGGGCAAGGCCTACGGGATGTCCACCGTGGCCCTGCGCTACTTCAACGTGGCCGGCGCCGCCTCCCCCGAGCTCTCCGACGCCGGGGTGTTCAACCTGGTCCCGATGGTCTTCGAGCGGCTGACCGCCGGCCAGGCGCCGCGGGTCTTCGGCGACGACTACGCGACCCCGGACGGCAGCTGCGTCCGCGACTACATCCACGTCTCCGACATCGCCTCGGCCCACGTCGCCGCCGCCAAGCGGCTGGCCGCCGACCCGGCCGGCGAGACCGCGCTGGTGCTCAACATCGGCCGCGGCGAGGGCGTCAGCGTCAAGGAGATGATCGAGGTCATCGCCAAGGTCACCGGCTACGACACCACCGCCGAGGTGACCCCGCGCCGCCCCGGCGACCCGGCCCGGGTGGTGGCCTCCGCCGACCTGATCCACCGCGAGCTGGGCTGGACCGCGAGCCACGACGTGGCGGACATGGTCTCCTCCGCGTGGGAGGGCTGGTGCAGCCGCCACCCCGGGGCCCGCAAGGCCTGACCCCCGGGTAGCACCACCGGACGGCGGTGTCCGCCCCGCTCAGCGGGCGGGCACCGCCGTGCCGTAATAGGCGTCCAGCGCGTACACGCAGCGGTCCTTGGAGCCGACGAAGACCCGCCCGCCGACCGCCACCGGGGAGCCGGTGAGCTCGCCCTTGGTGCCGAGCTCCCAGCGCAGCTGACCGGTCGCCAGGTCCAGGGTGTGCAGCGAGTGGTCCCGGCTGCCCAGGTGCACCAGGCCGTCGGCCACCGCCGGGGAGCCGACGATCTCGCCGCGCGCGGTGTAGCGCCAGCGCTCCCGGCCGGTCGCCGCCTCGAAGGCGTACAGCACCTCGCCGCTGCCCACCAGCACCATGCCGTCCCCGACCACCACCGGCTCGGCGCCCTGGCGGCTGCCGGTGACCCCGCGCCAGCGGTCCGTCCCGGTGGCCGCGTCCAGCGCGTAGACGGTGCCCAGGTAGTCGGCCACGTAGACCGCGTCGCCGTCCAGCGCCGGCGGGGTGAACAGCACCACCGGGGCGTCGAAGCGCCAGCGCTCGGTGCCGCTGGCCGCGTCCAGCGCGTACACCCGGGTGCCCGCCGTCACGTACAGCACGCCGCCGCGCTCGACCGGGTGCGCGGGCACGTCCTCGCCGACCTGGAAGGACCAGCGCAGGCCGGCGCCGCGCGGGTCCACGCAGCGCAGCCGTCCGGCGCCGTAGTAGTAGGCGGCGCCGCCCACCAGGACCGGGCCGGACTGCGGGTTCTCGTAGTCCTGCTGGGCGTCGTCGGCGCGCCACAGCTCGGCGCCGGTGGCGGCCGCGCGCAGCTGGACGCCGCCGCCGCGCACGCCGCAGCAGAGCACGCCGTCGGCGGCGGAGAGCGAGTAGACCCAGCCGTCCAGCGAGGTGCGCCAGCGCTCGGTGCCGTCCGCGACGTCCACGGTGTACAGGTGCGGGCCGTCCGCGGCGTGCACCCGGCCGGCGTCCACCGCGAGCGCCCAGGCGACGTCCCGGGTCTTGTAGCGGCGCTCGCCGGAGGCGATGTCCAGCGCGTGCACCTCGAAGCTGGAGACGAAGAGCGTCCCGTCGGCGACCACCGGGGTGCCCCAGACGTCGTTGGACATCCGGAACCGCCAGGGGCGCCAGCGGGCGGCCGGCGGCGGCGTGGGGGTCGGCGGGACCGGGACCGGCGGCGGGGTCGGCGCCGCCCGGCGGACCCAGTCGGTCGCGGCCGGAGCGGTGCCCGGGCCGGGCTGCTCGTGCTCGGCCCGGGGCCCCGGGCCTATCCGCACCGAGGCGCCGGACAACTGCACCTCGACGGCCACTGCGCCGGTGGGCGCGCGGTGCTTGTTCTTGGAGGGGATCTTCGCGGTCGGGACGGCGTCGTCCGGGTTCCCCGGGCGCGGCCCGGTGTGCACCGGTCCGGCGTGCACCGGCCCCGCGTGCACCGGTCCGGACGGCGGCGCGTGCCCGGCGCCCGGGTAGGTGCGCGGGTCGTCCGGGCCGGGGTGCCGCGGCGGCACGTGCGGCTGTGGCGGGCCCTGGGTGTGCGGCGGCCGCACCGGCTCGGCCGGTCCGGCGTACGGACCGGGCTGGGCGCTCGGGCGGGCCTGGGGGCTCGGACGGCGGCCGCGCTTGCGCTCGATCAGCTCCAGCGCGTGCGGGGGCAGCCAGTCGCCGGCCTCGCCGGTGGCGTCGTCCCGGGAGAACAGGTGCGGGGCCAGCTCGGCCTGGATCTGCGCCGGGGTGGGCCGGCGCTCGGGCGCCTGCTGCATGCAGGCGCGGACCAGGTCCATCAGCTCGGGCGCCATGCCGGTGAGGTCCGGCTCCTCGCGCAGCAGCTGGAACACCGTCTCGACCGGGTTGGAGCCCCGGAACGGCGGGTGCCCGGTGGCGCAGAAGACCATCAGCGAGCCGAGCGAGAAGACGTCGCTGGCGCCCCGGACGGTACGGCTGTCCCGGGCCTGCTCCGGGGACATGTAGGCAGGCGTCCCGACCGCGACGTTGGTCATGGTCAGCCGGGTGCTGGAGACCCCGGCCGCGATGCCGAAGTCGATCACCTTCGGGCCGTCCTCGACCACCAGGACGTTGGAGGGCTTGAGGTCGCGGTGGATCAGCCCGGCCGCGTGGATGGACTCCAGCGCCTCGGCGATGCCCGCGACCAGCCAGCGGGTCGCGCCGACCGGCAGCGGCCCGCACTCCTCGACCAGGTCCTCCAGCGAGGGCGCCGGGATGTACGCGGTGGCCAGCCAGGGCACCCGGGCGTCCGCGTCGGCGTCCACCACGGCCGCCGTGTAGAAGCCGCCGACCGTCTTGGCCGCCGCGATCTCGCGGGCGAAGCGGACCCGGAACAGCTCGTCCTCGGCCAGCTCCCCCCGGACGGTCTTGATGGCCACTCGTCGCCCGGCCGCAGAGCGCGCCAGGTAGACCAGCCCCATCCCGCCCGCGCCGAGCCGCCCCAGCACCTCGAAGGGCCCGATCCTCCTCGGATCGTGCGCCGTCAGCTGGTCCACTCCGCAGCCACCTCCCCGTCATCCGCACCCGCCGCGTGGTGCCGGACCCGATTCTCCAATGCCGCCCGGCGCATCTCCAACCTCCCCCACCGGGAGAAGGCCGCCGCCCCGGGCCGACAGTCCGCTGGTCAGCGGTGACGGAACGGCCGGATTCTGACGCCCGCTCCGGCCGCGGCTTGCGCCCCGGGACCCGGACCGTCGACGTGTCGCCCCGGACCAGCAGTCACGCTCTGTCACCCGACCACCCCTCAGCGGACTCGCCGTCACGCTATGGGGTCAAAAGCACACGGGGGGGCTTCAAGACCGCCTTCGGACCCCGGTGAATATCCGTCCGAAGTGGCTCAGGCCGCTATAGCAACCCCCCGTGCGGAGTAATAGTCGCATCACCGAATCGCGCCAAGATCGTGCCACGGTAAGCTGACGGCATGACAGGACAAGTTCGCACCGTCGACGGTCGCGTCGCCGGGCGACGCGGACAGGAGACGCGGCAGAAGCTGCTCGACTGCCTCCGCGAGATGCTCAGCACGTCGCCCTATCGGGACGTCAAGGTCATCGACGTCGCCCGTATGGCGGGTACCTCCCCCGCGACCTTCTACCAGTACTTCCCGGATGTCGAGGGCGCAGTCCTCGAAATCGCCGAGGAAATGGCCAAGGACTCCGACACCCTCAAAGAGCTGGTGGCCGGAAAGTCCTGGGCAGGGAAGTCCGGACCGACCACTTCGGAAGAACTGGTCGACGGATTCCTCGCCTTCTGGCGCAAGAACGACGCCATTCTCCGAGTGGTCACGCTCGGTGCCGCGGAAGGGGACAAGCGGTTCTTCAAGATCCGCATGACCGTCCTCAACTCGGTCGCCAAGCCACTCGCGGAGGCCGTCAAGGAACTCCAGGCGAAGGGTCAGGCCGACAAGTCGCTCGACCCGAACGCCGTCGCCGGGGCCCTGGTCTCGCTGCTCGCCTCGGCAGCCGAGCACCAGAAGGCCTTCACCTCCTGGGGCGTCAAGGTCAAGGACCTCAAGCCCAACCTCGCTCCCCTGGTGTACCTGGGCGTCACCGGCAAGAAGGCGCCCAAGTAGGACCGTCCTCCGATCCACCATCCGCTCCGCGCGCAGCCCCGGCCTCCTGTCCGGGGAACGACGGACGGCGGCCGTGTCCTCGGGGGAGGTCCGCCGACGTACCGCACGCGCGCCAGACATGCCGGTGGGCGGGCACCCCTCACACAGGGTGCCCGCCCACCGGCATTGATGCTGTTGTTCGCCCGCTCGCCTCCGGGGCGGTGTTCGCCCACCCCGAGGGGCCCTACGGGCAGCGGACCACTTGGCCGGCGTAGGCCAGGCCGCCGCCGAAGCCGAAGAGCAGGACCGGGTCGCCCGGGGAGAGCTCGCCGCGCTCGACCAGCTTGGAGAAGGCGAGCGGGATCGAAGCGGCCGAGGTGTTGCCGGAGTCGACCACGTCCCGGGCCACCACCGCGTCGGCGAGGCCCAGCTTGGCGGCGATCGCGTCGATGATCCGCAGGTTGGCCTGGTGCGGGACGAAGCCCTTCAGCTCCGACGGGTCGAGCCCGGCCCGCTCGCAGGCCTGCCGGGCCAGCGGGGCGAGCTGGGTGGTGGCCCAGCGGAACACCGACTGGCCCTGCTGGCTGATCACCGGGTCCCAGCCGGTGATCACCACGGCGTCGCCCCGTTCGGGCTCGGAGCCCCAGACCACCGGGCCGATGCCCGGCTCCGCGCCCTCCTCCTGGGCCTCGACCACCGCGGCGCCCGCGCCGTCGCCGAAGATCACGCAGGTGGAGCGGTCGGTCCAGTCGAGGGTGTCGGACATCCGCTCGGCGCCGATCACCAGCGCCCGCCGGGCCGCCCCGGCCCGGATCGCGTGGTCGGCGGTGGCCAGCGCGTACGAGAAGCCGGAGCAGACCGTGTTGATGTCGTACGCGGCGGGCGCGCGGACGCCCAGCCGGGCGGCCACCGCGGCGGCCGTGTTGGGACTGCGCTCGATCGCGGTGCAGGTGGCGACCACGACCAGGTCGATCTCCGCCGCCGTCCGGCCGCTGTTGGCCAGCGCCTTCTGCGCGGCCTCGGTGGCGAGGTCGACCAGGGTCTCGCCCTCGGCGATGTGCCGGGTACGGATGCCCACCCGGGCGCGGATCCATTCGTCGTCGGTGTCGACGAGTGCCGCCAGGTCGTCGTTGGAGAGGACCTTGGGAGGCTGGTAGTGCCCGAGTGCCACAATGCGCGAACCGCTCATGCTGCCATGGAACCGGGTTACCCGCTGGTCAACCGGGCATGACCGGCTACAGGATCCGCAGCTGTGATCTGTAGGGGCTCCACAAGGCCCTTGCGGCGCCTGGGCCCGGACGTCCGCCGAGGTCAGGCGGCCAGCGAGGTGGCGTCGCCCATCACGATCACCGGATGGGCGGCCGGGTCCAGGGTGCGGATCAGCTGGGCCATCTTGTCCTCGGGTATCGACACGCAGCCGTGGGTCGGGCCGTCGTGGTCGACGTGCAGCCAGATCCCGCCGCCCTTCTTGCTGCCCATCGGGCGGCGCATGTCGAGCGGGGAGCTGCCGGCGACCCGGTTGTAGTTGATCGCGACCACGTAGTCGAAGGAGCCCGCCAGCTGGTCGCCGAAGAAGCCCGTGCCGGAGACCACGAAGCTGGCGTCCTTGTCGTACGGGAGCTTGCTGCCGGGGTTGGCGTTGCGGCCGCCGGCGTCGGTGAGGTCGAAGACGCCGATCGGGCTGCGCAGGTCGCCCTCGTTGTGGTCGGTGGTCCAGCCGTTCTTGCCGTTGTGGCCCTGCCAGGTCTCACCGGCCAGCCAGCGGCCCTCGGGGGTGCGGGTCCACAGGGTGACGCTGTTCTTGTCGGTGTCCTTGCCCTGGCCGGTGGCGACCACGACCTGGGTGGTCGTGGCGGGGATCTTCGCGGTGAAGGAGGCGCCGAGGCCGGGTATCGCGGCCAGCGAGCCGTCCGGGCGGGTCTCGCTGCGCCCGGCGGCCGCGGGGGCGGCCTGCCGGTCGGCGGCGGCCTGGACGGCCGCGGGGTCGGGCGTCACGGGGTGGTCGGGCTTGCTGACGCCCTCCGGTCCGGGACCGTCGGCGGCCGCGGCGACGGACTTGGTGCCGTCCTGGCCGACGGTGTACCAGCCGGCGGCGGCCGCGACCAGCAGCGCGGTGCCGGCCATCACGGCCTTGCCGTGACGTTTCGGCTTGGCCTTGCGCCGCCGGCCCCGGGCGGCGGCCCGGCCACCGGGCTCGGGGGCCGCGGCGGCGAGGGGCGTGACGGACGCGAGGGGCTCGACCGGTGCGGGCTGGTCGTAGACCGGCTGCTCGTAGACCGGCTCCTGGTAGGCCGGTTCCTGGTAGGCCGGTTCCTGGTACGCCGTCTCCTGGTAGACCGACGGCTCGTGGAACACCGGCTCCTGGTGGGCGGGCGCCTGGTACCCGGGCTCCGGCTCGACGACGTACGGCTGGAAGGGCTGGAACGACTGCTCGTACGTCCCGGAGTACCCGTCAGCCGTCTGCCGGTACTCGCCGTAGTACTCCTGCGCGACAGGCTGCTGGTACGGCTCGTACGCGGCGTACGGCGCCTCGTGCGACTGCTGCGGCACCCCGTACACCGGCTCCTGCATCGGCTCGTACGGTGGGTACTCGGTGGCGCGATGAGAACCGGACATGCCGTCGATCCTGCCAAACGCCCTACCCGTTGGTAAACCCGGGTCGCGTGCGGGAGCCGTGAAGACGCCGCCGCCCGGAGCGCGGGTGCGGTCCGGGCGGCGGGAAAAGCGCAGGTCAGAGGCGCATTGCCTGCGGGGTCTCGCGACGCGTCAGGTCAGGGCCGTCGTACTCGCGGATGACCTCGTAGCGGGTGTTGCGCTCCACCGGGCGGAAGCCGGCGTCCCGGATCAGGCCGAGCAGGTCCTCACGGCCGAGCTTGTTCGGGGTGCCAAAGTTGTCCGCGTCGTGGGTGATCTTGTACTCGACCACCGAGCCGTCCATGTCGTCCGCGCCGTGGCTGAGCGCCAGCTGGGCGGTGGTGACGCCGTGCATCACCCAGAAGACCTTGACGTGCGGGACGTTGTCGAACAGCAGCCGGGAGACCGCGAAGGTCTTCAGCGCCTCGGCGCCGGTGGCCATCTCGGTACGGGCCATCAGCTTGTTGCGCACGACGCCGTCCTTGGAGTCGTGGAAGTCGTGCTGGTAGCGCAGCGGGATGAAGACCTGGAAGCCGCCGGTCTCGTCCTGCAGCTCACGCAGCCGCAGCACGTGGTCGACCCGGTGGCGGGGCTCCTCGATGTGGCCGTACAGCATGGTGGCCGGCGTCTTGAGGCCCTTGGCGTGCGCGAGGCGGTGGATCCGCGACCAGTCCTCCCAGTGGGTGTCGTGGTCGACGATGTGCTGGCGGACCTCCCAGTCGAAGATCTCCGCGCCGCCGCCGGTCAGCGACTCCAGGCCGGCGTCGATCAGCTCGTCCAGGATCTCGTCGGCGGGCAGGCCGCTGATCTTCTCGAACCAGTGGATCTCGGTGGCGGTGAAGGCCTTCAGCGAGACGTTCGGCAGCGCCGCCTTGAGCTCCCGCAGCGAGCGCGGGTAGTAGCGCCACGGCAGGGTCGGGTGCAGCCCGTTGACGATGTGCAGCTCGGTGAGGGAGTCGACCTCCATCGCCTTGGCGAGGCGGACGGCCTCCTCGATGCGCATCGTGTAGGCGTCCTTCTCGCCCGGCTTGCGCTGGAACGAGCAGTACGCGCAGGACGCGCTGCAGACGTTCGTCATGTTGAGGTGGCGGTTGACGTTGAAGTGGACGACGTCGCCGTTCTTGCGCGTCCGCACGTGGTGGGCCAGACCGCCCAGCCAGGCCAGGTCGTCGCTCCCGTAGAGCGCGATCCCGTCCTCGCGGGTCAGCCGCTCACCCGCGTAGACCTTCGCCTCCAGCTCGCGCTTCAGCCCTGCGTCCATGCGGTGCCCCGCCTCCTCAGACATTCGATTCCTTGCCGGAGACGAGGTTACGCCTATGCCGCGAGCAGCTCCGCGAGCAGACCCGGGTCGATGTTGCCGCCGCTGACCACGGCGGCGACCGACCGGCCCCCGGTCTCGGCGGCACGGTGGAAGTACGCGGCCGGGGCGACCGCGCCGGAGGGCTCGGCGACCAGCCGGCCGCGGCGGGCCAGCAGGGCGACGGTGGCGCGGATCTCGTCCTCCGTGACGGTGACGATGTCGTCCACGTAGGCGGTGATGTGCTCGTACGGCAGCACGCCGACCGAGGGGGTGCGCAGCCCGTCCGCGACGGTCCGGTAGGTGTCGGCGACCGGCCACTCCACCCGGCGGCCGGAGCGCAGGCTCGCCTGGGCGTCGGCGGCCAGCTCCGGCTCCACCCCGATCACCCGGATGCCCGGGCGGGTGAGCTTGAGCGCGGCCGCCGTCCCGCCGATCAGCCCGCCGCCGCTGACCGGCACCAGGACGGTGTCCAGTCCGTCCGGGGCGTCCTCGGCGATCTCCAGGCCGACCGTGCCCTGGCCCGCGATGATGAACGGGTCGTCGTACGGCGGCACCCAGACGTAGCCGTGCCGCTCGGCCAGCTCGGCGGGCAGGGTGTCCCGCTCCCCCGGTGGGACGAGGATCACCTCGGCGCCGTACGAGCGGGTGGCCTCCACCTTCACCGCGGGCGAGGTGTCCGGCATCACGATCACGGCCTTGAGCCCGAGCAGCTGCGCCGCGTAGGCCACCGCCTGGGCGTGGTTGCCGCTGGACTGGGCGACCACGCCGCGGGCGCGCTCGTCCGCGGTCAGCGCGGCCAGCCGGTTGTAGGCGCCGCGGGTCTTGAAGGCCCCGGTCGGCTGGAGGTTCTCGGGCTTGAGCCAGAGCCGCCGCTCGCCCTCGGACGCCCAGGGGGCGGGGACCAGCGGGGTGCGCACGGCGACTCCCGCGATCCGCTGCCGGGCGGCGTGCAGCTCCTCCAGACCGACCAGGACCATCTCGTCACTCTCCTACGGGGGGTAGCTCACTGACCCGGTTCTCCCACTTCGTGGAGAGTACGACGGTGGTGCGGGTACGGGCTACGCCCTTCGTGCCCGAGATCCGCTTGACCACCGACTCCAGGCCGGCCACGTCGGCCACCCGGACCTTGAGCATGTAGGAGTCGTCACCCGCGATGAACCAGCAGTCCTCGACCTCGTTGAGGTCCTTCAGCCGGAACGCGACGTCCTCGTGGTCGGCGGCGTCCGTGAGCTGGAGGCCGATCAGGGCCGTGACGCCGAAGCCGAGCGAGGCCGGGTTGACCGTCGCGCGGTAGCCGGTGATCACACCGGCCTGCTCCAGGCGGTTGATGCGGTCCGTGACGCTCGGGCCGGAGAGTCCGACCAACCGGCCCAGCTCGGCGTAGGACGCACGGCCGTTCTCCCGGAGCGCCTGGATGAGCTGTCTGTCCACCGTGTCCATATACCGTCCGCGTCCTTCCGAACCTCGCCAGACCCACAGATCATTATCCGGATTCAAAGGCGCCGTGCGCTGACCGACCCGGATATCGCAGAGAAGATACTCTCCCGCCCTCGGTCGCCTTACTCCCCCTCAGCCCGAGCGGCCTCCCCGTCGCCCGGTTTGCGGGCCGCCGCGCCCAACTCGCCCTCCCAGCGCAGGTACAGGGAATGCGGCACGCCGACCGCGTCCAGCACCCGGCCGGCCACGAAATCCACGAGTTCGCGCACGGTGGAGCCGCCGGCGTAGAAACCGGGCGAGGCGGGCAGCACCACCGCGCCCTGCGCGTCGAGTTCCACCAGGTGCTTCAACGTCACCCCGTTGAGTGGTGCCTCGCGCACGCAGACGACGAGCGGGCGGCGCTCCTTGAGGGTGACGCTGGCCACCCGCTGCAGCAGGTCCTTGCTCAGGCCGAGGGCGATCCCGGCCACCGCGCCGGTGGTCGCGGGGACCACCAGCATGCCCTTGGCCGGGTACGAGCCGCTGGACGGGCCGGCCGCGAAGTCCCCGGCGGGCCAGTACCGGACGTCGTCCAGGCCCTCCGCCGTCCCCAGCCACTCGGCGAGGTCGGTGCGCCAGTGGGCGTCCCGGAAGGAGATGCCGGTCTCGTCCAGGATGGTGAGCCGGGCGGCCCGGCTGACGATCAGGTCCACCGCCTCACCGGCGGCGAGCAGCGCCCGGAGCACCGAGGCCGCGTACGGCGTCCCCGACGCTCCCGAGACCCCGACCACCCACGGCTGACGCTTCGCAGTTCCCATGGAGGCAATTCTGTCTCGCCCTCACCTGCGGCTTCGCCCCGGGCACGACGGAGCGGGCCCGCGCGGGCGCGCCCCCTGGGAGGATGGGCGCATGGCAGCGACCCTCGTCGACCTCACCCATCAGGTGACCACCGCGATGCCGGTCTACCCCGGCGACCCGGCCGTCCTGCTGGAGCCCGCGCTCACCACCGCCACCGCCGGGGTGAACGTGCTGGCCCTGCACCTCGGCTCGCAGTCCGGGACGCACGTGGACGCGCCGTACCACGTGGACGTCACCTGGCCGACCCTGGACGGGCTGCCGCTGGAGCGGTTCACCGGCCCGGCCGTGGTCGCCGACCTGCGCGGACTGGAACCCCGGACGGCCGTCACCCCCGAACTGCTGGCGCCCGCACTGGCCCGCTGCGGCGAGGGCTCCGTCCTGCTGCTGGCCACCGGCTGGGCCCGGCACTGGGGCACCGACGCCTACCTGGCCCACCCCAGCCTGACCGCGGCCGCCGCCGAGGCGATCGTGGCCGCCGGGGTGCGGACGGTCGGCGTGGACGCGCTGAGCGTGGACCCCACCCCCGACCCGGGGCCGGAGGACCCGGCGGTGGCCGCGCTGCTCGCCGACCTCACCGACGAGCACGACGGGCCCGACCCGGTGGAGGAGCCGACGCTGGCCGCCCACCGGGTGCTGCTGGGGGCGAGCGGCGGCGGGGTGATCGCCGAGAACCTGACCGACCTGCGGGCGCTGCTGGCGGCCCAGGAGGCCGGTCGGCCGGTGGAGGTGTCGCTGTTCCCGCTGCGGCTGGTGGCCGCGGACGGGGCGCCGGTGCGGGCGGTGGCGCGGCTGGGCTGACCGGGCGCGGCGCGGCCGGGCCGCGCTGGCACCGACGGGGCACCGACGGGGGCGCCGACCCGGCACCGATTGGGCACCGACGGGGTCCGCACTTGGTCTAGACCAACTCTGGTGGCGCCACTAGGCTTTCCCGCCATGGCTGAGATCATCGGAGTGGTCGAGCGACTCTGGCGCTACCCCGTGAAGTCCACCGGCGGTGAGCGGCTCGACTCCGTCGACGTGGACGTGCGCGGCCTGGCCGGGGACCGCCTCTACGCCGTCCGCGACGCCTCCGGGAAGCTCGGCTCGGGCAAGAACACCCGCCGCTTCCGCCGGATGGACGGCCTGCTCCGGCTCTCCGCCCGCCTCGGCCGCCGGATCGACGGCCCCGAACTGTTCGACCCGCTCGGCCGCCCGGTCGACCACCCGACCGCCTTCCTGCGCGCCTACCTCCAGCGCGCGGACGTCGAACTCGCCCGCGAGGACGCCGTCTCGCACTTCGACCGGCTGCCCGTCAGCGTGCTCACCACCGCCACCCTGGACTGGGTCCGCGAGGCCGTCCCGTTCGCCGTGGTCGACGAACGCCGCTTCCGCCCCAACATCGTGCTGCGCACGCCACCGGGCACCCCGCCCTTCGTCGAGGACGCCTGGTTCGGCCGGCACGTCCACGGCGAGGCCCCGGACAGCGCCCGGCTCGCCCTCGTCACCTCCAGCGAGCGCTGCGCGATGACCGGCGCCCCGCAGCCCGGCCTGCCACACGCGCCGGAGATCCTCAAGGCGATCGTGCACGCCCACGACGGCCGGCTCGACGCCCTCGCCGAGGTCGCCGCGCCCGGGCGGCTGCGGCTGGGCGACCGGCTGGTGCTGGACTGAACCCCGGCCCGGGTCCGACGGTTCTCCCGGTCTCTCGGTCTCTCGGTGCTCGCGGTTCTCGCGGTTCTCGCGGTTCTCGCGGTTCTCGCGGTTCTCGAAAAAAGTTCGGCCGGGACCGCAACCCCGACGGCGTTCGAACGTCTCTCTAGGAGAACGGCGGGTTCGCCCCCGCCGTGGCGGACCGCGACTGACGCCGGGGGTACGGCCCCTGACCTCCGGTCCGCCCCACCCGAACTGATCGACCGGCGCCAGAACGCCGCCGGTGCAACACCCTGAGGGGTACCCAGAATGTCTGCTGCGCGGGAAACCCGTTCCCGCTCGACCATCGTCACGGCCGCCACCCTGGGCGTGCTGCTGGCCACCGGCGTGGTGATGGCCTCCCCGGCCGCCTACGCCGCCGACCTGACCGCCGCCAAGCCCCGGGCCGCCGCCTCCTCGACCGCCGCCCGCACCTCAAGCCCGGCCGCTGCCAAGACCTTTGCCCCGCCGGCCGCCGCCCCCGCCGCCGTCAAGCCGACGCTGTCGGTGCGGCCGCCGGCCTCGGTCGGCAGCGGGGGCCGCCCGGTCGAGTTCACCGAGACCGTCACCAACTCCGGTACCAGCGAAGCCTCGTACACGCTCAAGCTCGACGTGCGCAGCGGCCTCGCCCGGTCAAAGGAGCACATCACCCTCGAGTCCCGTGCTGCCGACGGCAGTTGGCAGCCGGTCGAGCTGGCCTTCGAGCAGGGTGCGGACGGCTTCCACTTCACCGGCGAGATTCCGGGCGTGACCGTCGCCGCCGGCGCCGGCCGGACGCTCCACCTGCGCCTGGCCGCCCGCGTCGACAACGACCGGGCCGGCCAGGACACCGGCATCACGCTGTCCTCCGCCATCCTGGACCCGGCGACCGGGACCGTCCTGGCCGAGAACACCGGGGAGATCGCGGTCGAGTCGCTGTCGGTGCGGGTCGAGGGCGCACCCACGAGCGCCGTGATCGGCGGCGCCCCGGCCGAGTTCGACGTCACCCTGGCCAACTCCAGCGCCTCGGGCTACGACAACGCGGCCTTCGTGCTGCAGGCCGACCGGCACAGCACCCTCCAGGTGCGGACGGCCGACGGCGGCTGGCAGGACGTCACCGGCACGCCGACCCAGGGCCCGGGCGGCAAGGTGCTGTACCGCCTCACCGAGGACCGGACCCTCGCGGCGGGCGCCTCCGTCACCCGGCACGTCCGGCTGGCCTTCACCGCCGGGGCCGTGGCGGGCAAGACCCACGTCACCCCCGGGGCCGTCCTCGACGAAGGCGAGCAGCACCCGACGTACGTGGGCCCGCGGGGCTTCCCGGTCGACCTCACCGCCGCCACCCCGGCGGCAGCGGCCGAGGGCACCACCAGCACTCGTACCGATACCGGCCGCACCGTCCGGGCCGGCTACACCGTCACCTCGGGCAGCGACTCCGGCAGCACGGCCCTGGCCGCCGGCGAGCTCGCCCGCACCGGCTCGCGCGGCATGCGGCAGGCCGCGCTGGGCGCCGCCGCGCTGCTCGCCGTCGGCATCGGCGCGGTGTTCCTCGCGCGCCGCCGCCGCGCCTGACCCCTCCCCGAACCACCCGAGCCCCGACCCCCGGAACCGTCCGGGGGCCGGGGCTCGGCGTTTGTGCGAGGCCGGGTGCGGGTGCGGTTCGGGTGCGGTTACGGGCCCTAGCCGCGCACCAGGCAGAAGGGGTGGCCCGCCGGGTCGGCGTAGATCCGCCACCCGCCGGCGTCGTGCAGCCGCACCGCGCCGAGGGCCAGGACGGCGGGCTCGACGGCGTCGAGGTCGGGCACGTCGATGTCCAGGTGTGCCTGCTGGGGGTGTTCGGGATCCCCCCACTCGGGCGGGCGGTGGTCGGCGACGCCTTGGAAGCAGAGCACCGTGCCGCCGTCCAGGTGCAGGGTGGACCAGCCGGGGCCGAGAGCCCAGCGCCGGTCCGGGCGGTCGACTTCGCCGCCGAGCAGCCCGGCGTAGAACCGGGCGAGCAGGGCCGGGTCCGGGCAGTCGAGCACGAGGCACTGCAGGGTGCCGATCACGGGCGGTCTCCTCCGGTGGGCTTCGCTTCCGGGGCCGATCCTCCTCCAGCACCGAGGAGTTCAGCCGGTCGGGGCTCCGTCCGGCTGGGCTCCGTCCGGCTGGGCTCCGTCCGGCCGGACAGGCCCGGCGGCCGCGGGCGCCCCCGGCGGCAGGACCACCGCCCGCAGGTAGGCCTCGACGAACAGGTCCAGCATCTCCTCCAGCGGGGGCAGGGCGGCGCCGAGGGCGGGCTCCAGCACCGGTCTCAGCAGCACGTGGTTGACCAGCGGGCTGATCATCAGCTGGGCCAGCACCGGGAGCGGCAGCGGGCGCAGCCGGCCCGCCTCGACGTGCGGCAGCAGCAGCCGGGCGAAGCCGTCGAACATCCGCGGGAGGTGGGCCGCCATCATCCGGGCGGCGGGGCCGTCCGGTCGGCCGAAGAGGTCGGCGAAGACCGCCGGGATGACCCGGGGCTCGCCGGTCCAGGCCGTGGCGAAGGCGCCGTGGATCGCCCGGACGGTGTCCTCCACGCTCTCCGGCGGGTCCGCGACCAGCGCCTCCAGGTCCGGCAGCGGGCCGTACTGGAGGAAGACGGCGGCGAACAGGCCGTCCCGCCCCTCGAAGACGGCGTGCAGGCTGGGCAGCGAGCACTCGGCCCGATCGGCCACGGCGTCCAGGGTCACCCCGGCCAGGCCGCGTTCGGCCACCAGCCGGGCCGCCGCCTCGATCGCCCGCTCCCGTACCGGCGGCCGTCCGCCCGGGTCGACGCCGGTCCGCCGGACGGCCTCGTCCAGCGGGGCCCGGGAGCCGCCGAGGCGCCGCAGCAGCGTGCTGCGCGACATGCCGGCCGCCGAGGCGATCGCCGTCAGCGGGACGTCCGCGACGTCCTGTCCCCGCGCCTTCGCCGCCGCCAGGGCGGCCGCCACCAGATCGTTCATGTGAGACATCGTACTACTTGACACCTGAGACGGTTCCAGAGACGCTCTATATGCACGTTCCATCCAGGAACGACAAGGGATCCAAGGGGAGAGAGCCATGAGCGTCGTCATCTCCGGGGGCGGACCGGCCGGAATGGTGTTAGGTCTGATGCTGGCCCGCGCGGGCGTCGAGGTGACCGTGCTGGAGAAGCACGGGGACTTCCTGCGCGACTTCCGCGGCGACACCGTCCACGCGTCCACCGTGCGCCTGATGGACGAACTCGGCCTCGGCCGCAAGTTCGCCACCCTGCCGCAGAGCCGGCTCGGCAACCTCGTGATGCCGGTGCCCGGCGGCGGCCAGTTCGAACTGAGCGCCTACGACCAACTGCCCGCGCCGTACAACTACATCGCCATGATGCCGCAGTGGGACCTGCTCAACTTCCTGGTCGAGGAGGCGCAGCGGGAACCCACCTTCACCGTGCGGATGGACACCGAGGCCACCGGACTGCTCCGGGAGGACGGCCGGGTGGTCGGGGTCCGCTACCGCACCCGGGACGGCGAGGAGGGCGAAATCCGCGCCGAGCTCACCGTCGCCGCCGACGGCCGGCACTCCACCCTGCGCCGGGAGGCCGGCCTGGTGCCCGAGGAGTACCCCGTGCCCTTCGACACCTGGTGGTTCCGGCTCCCCCGGCACGCCCACGAGCAGGCCGGGCAGCCCAGCCTCATCCCCGCCTTCGGCG
Source organism: Kitasatospora sp. NPDC058162 (assembly GCF_042884005.1). Lineage (NCBI taxonomy): Bacteria > Bacillati > Actinomycetota > Actinomycetes > Kitasatosporales > Streptomycetaceae > Kitasatospora > Kitasatospora sp. NPDC058162. The sequence continues at coordinate 212,133 of NZ_JBHVUS010000005.1, read as the reverse complement.
ACCGCGAGATGATCCTCAGCCTCCCCCGCGACGACTACTTCCAGATCGCCTACTTCAAGTCCAAGGGCTCCGACCCCCAGCTGCGCGCCGAGGGCGTCGACGGCTTCCGCGCCCGGATCGCCGGACTCCTGCCGCAGTACGCCGACCGGGTCGACCAGTTGACCGGCATGGACGAGGTCCACCTGCTCGACGTCAAGCTCAACCGGCTGGACCGCTGGTACGTGGACGGGCTGCTGCTGATCGGCGACGCCGCCCACGCGATGTCCCCGGCCGGCGGCGTCGGCATCAACCTCGCCATCCAGGACGCCGTCGCGGCCGCCGCCCTGCTCGCCGAACCGCTGCGCCGCGGCCGCCCGACCGTCGCCGCCCTGGCCCGGGTCCAGCAGCGCCGCTGGTGGCCGACCGTGGTCATGCAGCGCCTCCAGCGGGTCCTGCACCGCATCATGTTCGTCCCGGTGCTCACCGGGCGGCGCTCCGGGCCGCCGACCGCCTTCATCACGGTCGCTCGCCGGGTGCCCGCCCTCCGGATCGGCCTGTCCCGGCTCCTCGCCCTGGGGCCGCGCCCCGAACACGCCCCGGCCTTCGCCCGCCGGCCGTCGGCCTGACCGGGCGGGCGGCCCCTGGGCGAGCGGCCGACCCGACCGGGCGGCAGGCCCGCAGCGGACCGGCCGTTCGGACGGGCGGTTTCCGGGGAACGACCCCCGGCATGACGATCCCTCACCGCCTGACCGGCACCGGCGACCACCCCGTCCTCGTCCTGCACGACTGGTTCGGCACCAGCGCGGGCTGGGGCCCCTTCCTCGACTACCTCGACGGCAAGTCGTTCAGCTACGCCTTCCTCGACTACCGCGGCTACGGCGAGCGCAAGGACGTGACCGGCGCCTACACCCTCGCCGAGATCGCCGCCGACGCGCTCGCCCTCGCCGACCAGCTCGGCTGGGACCGCTTCTCCGTGGTCGGCCACTCGATGGGCGGCAAGGCGGCCCAGCAGGTGCTGGCCGAGGCGCCGCTGCGGGTGCGCAAGCTGGTCGGCCTGGCCCCGGTGCCCGCCGGGGCCTACCCGCTGGACGAAGCGGGCGCGGCGCTGTTCTACGGCGCCGCCGAGGACCGCGAGAAGCGGTACGCGATCCTCGACCTGGTCACCGGGCAGCGGGCCGGCCGGGTCTGGCTGGACCGGATGGTCGACCAGTCGCTGCGGCTGTCGACCCCCGAGGCCTTCGGCAGCTACGTCCAGGACTGGGCCTCGGCCGACCTGGAGCACCGGATCAGCGGGAACCCCGTCCCGGTCAAGGTCATCGTCGGCGAGCACGACCTCGCGCTGACCGCCGACGTGATGCGGGGCACCTGGCTGGAGCACTACCCCAACGCCGAGTTGGAGGAGCTCGGCGGCAGCGGGCACTACCCGATGTACGAGGCGCCGGTGGCGCTGGCGACCTCGCTGGAGTCCTTCCTGCACAACTGACGCCTGCACGACCGGCGCCTGCACGACCGACGGCTGCCCAACCGACGACTGCACGACCGGCCCGCGGAGTTCACCCGTTCGGGTGAGTTCCCGGCCGGGGGCGGGGATGTCCGGCAGGCTCCCGCCCGCCCCTGACCGGCCGTCGGCCCGCGGGAACGCCCGGGTCGGCCGGGGGCACCGGCCCGCGGCCGGCCCGGGCGTAGACGCCGACGCATGCACCGGAGACCCGTACGCATGGGGAGTCGGAGCCTCCGCACCTACCGTCGGAGTCATGACGGAGAAGACAACCGACGACGCGTCGACCGTGCTGCTGCTCGGCGCCCCCGGCGCGGTCGGGCGCCACCTCGGACTGCAACTCGCCGCCGCGGGGGTGCGGGTGCGGGCGCTGACCCGGCGGGTGGACCGGGCCCGGCAGAAAGGCTACGTCCTGGGCGACCTGCGCGACCCGGAGTCCCTGCGGGCGGCCGCGCACGGCGTCGACGCGGCGTTCCTGGGCTGGCCGTTCGCCACCGCCGAGGGCGCCGCGGAGGCGGTGGCGGCGCTGGCCGGCGAGGTCGGGCGGGTGGTCCTGCTCTCCTCCGCCGCCGTCCGGGACGTCCCGGGCGCCGGCCCGTACTCGCCCGGACGGCCGGACGGGGAGATCGAGGCGCTCCTCACGGCCGGCGGGCTGCGGCACACCGTGCTGCGACCGCACGGCTTCGCCGCCGACGCGCTGCGGTGGGCCGAGGAGATCCGGGCCGGGGGCGCCGTGCGCGGCTACGGCGGCGGGGCCGGGCTGAACGTGGTCGACGAGCGGGACATCGCGGCGGTCGCCGCCCGGGCGCTGACCGAGGACGGGCACGACGGCGCCCGCTACGTCCTCACCGGCCCCGAGTCCCCCACCCAGGCCGAGCAGGTGCGGATCATCGGCGAGGCGGCCGGGCGGGAGGTCCGCTGGGAGGAGATCCCCCGCGAGGCCGCCCGCCACCGGATGCTCACCACCGGCTGCCCCCCGGCCCTGGTGGACGGCGCCCTGGACTTCCTCCACGCCCGCACCACCACCCCCGAACCGGTCACCACCACGGTCCAGGACGTCACCGGCCAGCCCCCGCGCCCCTTCCGCGCCTGGGCCGCGGACCACGCCCACTTGTTCCGCTGAGACGCCCGGCCGACGACGAGTAGGCTCGGACGGGACGAGAGGAGAGCCCCGTGAGTCAGCCGGTGTCGGACGTAGCCGCACTCATCCCCAGGCCCGAGAAGTCGCCCGCCGCTCTCAAGGCCGCCCTCGCCGTGGTGGCTTCCGCCCGACTTCCGGAGATGGTGGAGGGGCAGACCAGGGCCATGGCCGCGGCCATCGAGGCGGGCAGCGTCAACCCGATCCGCGCGTTCGTCGCGCACTGGGCCACCGTCGTGGAGATCGAGCGGGTTCCGGCCACGGCACGGGCCTACCACCGGGCGAACTACCTCGCCAATCACGCGGCGACCGTCGAGGAGTGCCGCCGACACGCCGGCGAGGTCGCCACGATCTACCGCTCCGCGTTCGGGGCGGTGAACGAGTGAGCTGGAGCTGGGAGTACCTGCCCAGCCCTGAGCACGTCACCGGCGGGGCGCCCGCCGGGTTCCTGGCGGCCGTCGAGACGAAGGCCGCCGAACTCGTCCGGGCGGCCGAGGCGCTGTACCTGGACGGCACCGCGTACGAGGGCAGCGGCGAGCCGATGCAGTACCTCGACGTCGCCGGCGGCCTGGTCGCGTACTACGTCGTTCCCCGGCTCGAACTCGTCGTCGTCTGCCAGGTGACGCCGCCCGCCTGACCCCGGCCGGGCCCGGCGGGCGACTCCCGCCCCGTCAGATGCCGAGGCCGCGGATGACCAGGTCGGCCAGGGCGAAGAAGAACAGCGAGATGCCGACGAAGCTGTTCGTCTGGAAGAAGGCCCGGTTGAGCTTGGAGAGGTCGTTCGGCTTCACGATGGTGTGCTCGTAGACGAACGCGCCGGCGACGACGGCCAGGCCGATCCAGAAGGCGGCGCCGGCGTGGGTGAGCAGCGCGAACCAGCCGAGCAGCAGGGTGGTCAGGACGTGGCAGACCCGGGCGCCCCAGATGGCCGCGGGGACGCCGAAGCGGGCCGGCGGGGAGCCGACGCCGTGCTCCCGGTCGGACTCGACGTCCTGGCAGGCGTAGATCAGGTCGAAGCCGCCGATCCAGATGCCGACCGCGGCGCCGAGGACCACGGCCTCCCAGGACCAGCTGCCGGTCACCGCGAGCCAGGCGCCCACCGGGCCCATCGCCTGGGCCAGGCCCAGGATCGCCTGCGGGAAGTTGGTGAACCGCTTGCCGTACGGGTAGACGACCATCGGCACCACGGCCACCGGCGCGAGGGCCAGGCAGAGCGGGTTGAGCAGTGCCGCGGCGCCGAGGAAGACCACCAGGGCGACCGCCGAGCCGACGTACGCGGTCTTCAACGAGACGGCGCCGGTGACGAGTTCGCGCCCGGCCGTGCGCGGGTTCCGGGCGTCGATCTCGCGGTCGATGATCCGGTTGGCGGCCATCGCGAAGGTGCGCAGGCCGACCATGCAGACGGTGACGACGAACAGTTCGCCCCAGTGCACCCGCTTGTCCGCCAGGAACATGGCGGACAGCGCGGCGATGTAGGCGAAGGGCAGGGCGAAGACCGAGTGCTCGATCATCACCAGGCGCAGGAAGGCCTTGGTGCGCCCCGGGGTCTCGACCGCAGCGGTGCTCACAGTCCGTATTCCTTCCAGCGACGGGTGACCAGCGCGGCGGTCTCCGGGTCCGAGGACACCATCTCCGGCCAGCCGCCGTCCCGGGTGTAGCCCTCCTCGGGGAGCTTGCGGGTCGCGTCGATGCCCGCCTTGCCGCCCCAGAACTGCTGGTAGGAGGCGTGGTCGAGATGGTCGACCGGGCCCTCGACGACGGTGAGGTCGCGGCTGTAGTCGACGTTGCCGAAGGCCCGCCAGGCGACTTCCTGGTAGTCGTGGACGTCGCAGTCGGAGTCCACCACGATGATCAGCTTGGTGAGCGACATCATGTGGGCGCCCCAGATCGCGTGCATCGTCTTCTGGGCGTGCTTGGGGTACTTCTTGTCGATCGAGACGATCACGCAGTTGTGGAAGCCGCCGGCCTCGGGCAGGTCGTAGTCGACGATGTCCGGGATGATGATCTTCAGCAGCGGCAGGAAGAACCGCTCGGTGAACTTGCCCAGCGGGCCGTCCTCGGTCGGCGGGCGGCCGACCACGATGGACTGCAGGATCGGCCGGCGGCGCATGGTCACGCAGTCGATCGTCAGCGCCGGGAAGGGCTCCTGCGGGGTGTAGAAGCCGGTGTGGTCGCCGAACGGGCCCTCGGGGAGCATCTCGCCGGGCTCCAGCCAGCCCTCCAGGACCACCTCGGCGTCGGCCGGGACCTGCAGCGGGACGGTCTTGCAGTCGACCATCCGGACCCGCTCGCCCGCGACGAACCCCGCGAACAGGTACTCGTCGATGTCGCCGGGCAGCGGCGCGGTGGCGGCGTAGGTGACGGCCGGCGGGCAGCCGAAGGCGATCGCGACCGGGAGGCGCTCGCCGCGCTTGGCCGCGACGGCGTAGTGGTTGCGGCTGTCCTTGTGGATCTGCCAGTGCATCCCGATCGTGCGGCGGTCGTGCCGCTGGAGCCGGTAGAGGCCGAGGTTGCGGACCCCGCTGTCCGGGTCCTTGGTGTGGGTCAGGCCCAGGTTGAAGAAGGAGCCACCGTCCAGCGGCCAGGTGAACAGCGCGGGCAGCTCGTCCAGGTTGACGTCGTCACCGGTGAGCACGACCTCCTGGACCGGGGCGTCGCCGGCCTTCACGTGCCGGGGCGGGACGTGCGCCATCGAGGCGAGCTTGCCGAAGGCGTCCCGGAACCCGGTGAAGCCCTGCGGCAGTTCGGGCTTGAGCAGGCCGGCGATCTTCTCGGCGATGTCCTCCGGGCCCTTGAGGCCGAGCGACTTGGCGAGCCGCCGTTCGGTGCCGAAGACGTTCATCGCGAGCGGCATCGACGAGCCCTTGACGTTCTCGAACAACAGCGCCGGGCCCTTGGCCTTCTGCACGCGGTCGACGATCTCGCCGATCTCCAGGTGGGGGTCCACCTCCGCCTTGATGCGCCTGAGGTCGCCCTCGCGGTCGAGGGCCCGGAGAAACGAGCGGAGATCGTCGTATGCCATGCCTGTCAGTATCCGCCACCCGATAGCCTGGCTTGCGTCAAGGGCCCCGGGAGGCGCCCGCCGCCACCACCCTCGACGGGGGAGACCGCAGCCGTGCTGAGGATTCTTCTGACCATCGTCCTTCCGCTCGTGCTGTGGGTGTGGGCGTTCATCGACTGCCTGATCACGCCCGAGGCCGAGGTGAAGCACCTGCCGAAGCCGATCTGGGTGATCATCGTGCTGCTCTTCCCGCCGCTCGGCCCGATCGCCTGGCTGCTGGCCGGGAGGCAGCGCGGCTTCCTGCGGGCGGGTGCGCCGGACGGGCACCCGGGGCAGTCGGCCGCCGGAGGCCGACCCGGCCCCGGCGCCCCGCGCGGCGGTCGGCCGGTGGCCCCGGACGACGATCCGGAGTTCCTGGCGTCCCTCGGGAACGAGTCGTTGAAGAAGGACGACAAGGACCACGAGTCCATGCTGCGTCAGTGGGAGGCCGATCTGCGCCGCCGGGAGCAGGAACTGCGCGGTGGGGACGAGCCCGAGGACGGGCGAAAGAGCTGATCGGAGCGGTTCGGCCGGTCCCCCGGACAGCCCACCCGGACACCCACGGGTGGGCTGCGGCGTTTTTGGCGCTTCCCTACGACCGGAGCGCCTCCAGCGCGATTCGACCGCTTTCCGGCGCCGCGATCCAGCCGTCCTTGAGCGGTACCCCAGACGACCGCACTACAGTGCTGTGAGACGGCCCTGACCTGCGCTTTCGTTCACGCTCAGCTCATCGGACCATCATCTGCCCGACAACCCCCGGTATTCGAGCGATCACCGAGCGCACAGCCTTCGAACCGACCGCTTCTGTACAGGCCTCACAGCTAAACGAACTCGACCTTGTACGGAATCGACGCCGAAACCAGCGCACGGCCCCTCGTAGAGTCATAAGTGAAGAAGTTGATTCGCAGCTGGGGGCACAGCAGACGTTCGCTGTCGGACAGTTCCCTCACCCTTGGAGTGGTTCGAGATGACGGTTGTGCATGAGGCGCCGGTCGGCGGCGAGGTCCCCGAGGTCCCGGCTGACGCCAAGGGGCGGGTCGCCGAGCTCCTCGAGCTCCGCGAGCAGGTGCGCCGCGGCCCGAGCGACAAGGCCACGGAGGCCCAGCACGCGAAGGGCAAGCTGACCGCCCGCGAGCGGATCGACCTGCTGCTGGACGAGGGCTCCTTCCGCGAGGTCGAGCCGCTGCGCCGGCACCGCGCCCAGGGCTTCGGCCTGGAGGCCAAGAAGCCGCACACCGACGGCGTGGTCGTCGGCTGGGGCACCGTGCACGGGCGCACCGTGTTCACCTACGCGCACGACTTCCGGATCTTCGGCGGCGCCCTGGGCGAGGCCCACGCGCAGAAGATCCACAAGATCATGGACATGGCCATCGCGGCCGGCGCCCCGCTGGTCTCGCTGAACGACGGCGCCGGCGCCCGCATCCAGGAGGGCGTCACCGCCCTGGCCGGTTACGGCGGCATCTTCCAGCGCAACACCAAGGCCTCCGGCGTCATCCCGCAGATCTCGGTGATGCTCGGCCCGTGCGCCGGCGGCGCCGCGTACTCCCCCGCGCTGACCGACTTCGTCTTCATGGTCCGCGAGACCTCGCAGATGTTCATCACCGGCCCGGACGTGGTCCAGGCCGTCACCGGCGAGAAGATCAGCCAGAACGGCCTGGGCGGCGCCGACGTGCACGCGGGCGTCTCGGGCGTCTCGCACTTCGTCTACGACGACGAGCAGTCCTGCATCGAGGAGGTCCGCTACCTCCTGTCGCTGCTGCCGCAGAACAACCGCGAGATGCCGCCGTCCGTGGTCAGCGAGGACCCGGTCGAGCGCCGCAACGACAGCCTGCTGGACCTGGTGCCCGTCGACGGCAACCGCCCGTACGACATGCGCAAGGTGATCGAGGAGATCGTCGACCACGGCGAGTTCCTGGAGGTCCACGAGCGCTGGGCCACCAACGTGCTCTGCGTGCTGGCCCGGGTCGACGGCCACGTCACCGGCATCATCGCCAACCAGCCGCAGTCGCTGGCCGGCGTGCTCGACATCAACGCCAGCGAGAAGGCCGCGCGCTTCGTCCAGATGTGCGACGCCTTCAACATCCCGCTGGTCACCCTGCTGGACGTGCCCGGCTTCCTGCCCGGCGTCGACCAGGAGCACGGCGGCATCATCCGGCACGGCGCCAAGCTGCTGTACGCGTACTGCAACGCCACCGTGCCGCGCATCTCGCTGATCCTGCGCAAGGCCTACGGCGGCGCCTACATCGTCATGGACTCCCGCTCCATCGGCGCGGACCTGTCCTACGCCTGGCCGACCAACGAGATCGCCGTGATGGGCGCCGAGGGCGCCGCCAACGTCATCTTCCGCCGCGAGATCAACGGCGCCGAGGACCCCGACGCCATGCGCGCCGAGAAGATCAAGGAATACAAGAGCGAGCTGATGCACCCGTACTACGCGGCCGAGCGCGGCCTCGTGGACGACGTCATCGACCCGGCGGAGACCCGCCTGGTGATCGCCTCGGCGCTCTCGATGCTCCGCACCAAGCACGCCGACCTGCCCAGCCGCAAGCACGGCAACCCGCCGATGTAGCAGCGCGGTCCGCCGCGGCAGGCCGTACCGGGCACCACCACACACCACAGCAACCGGGGGAGAAACCAAGGACATGACCGCTTCCGCCGAACCCCTCGTCCGCATCGTCCGCGGCAGCCTCTCCGACGAGGAGCTCGCCGCCCTGACCGCCGTCCTGATGGCCCGCGCCGCCGTCGCGCAGCAGGCCGCGGCCGCCGCGCAGGTCGAGCCGATCGCCAACTGGCAGCGCCTGGAGCGCCGCCCGGCCTACTACTCGCCGGTCAGCTGGCAGCAGGCCGCCTGACGGTCCCGGACCGCCGGCACCGAGAGACGGGCCCCGACGGCCGGTCACCCCCTGGGTGACCGGCCGTCGGGCCGTCCGGGTGAGGCCGACGCGGCGCCCCGGCGGGCCCGCCGCGGACCGGCCGCGGGGGCGCCGGGGCCCCGTTCGTGCCCGTCCGACCGGGCGCGGAGCGGCTCGGTAGGATACCTACCGGACGGTTCACGCCCGTCGCCCCGTCGGCCCCCATAGGATCGGCCGCTGCCGAGGTACAGAACTTTCCAGGGAGGCTGCGATGGCCAGGCAGGCCCGTGCGCTGGCGACCCGCCAGGCGGTACTCCTCGCGGCGGCCGAGGTGTTCGACGAGCGGGGCTACGCCGCCGCCACGATGTCCGAGATCCTGGACCGGGCCGGTGTCACCAAGGGCGCGCTGTACTTCCACTTCCACTCCAAGGAGGAGCTGGCGCTCGCCGTGATCGAGGGGCAGGGCCTCTGGATCGGCTCCTGGGAGCCCTCCTCGGACAGCCCGGTGCAGACCCTGATCGACCTCGGGTACGCGTTCGCCCGCGCGCTCCAGGAGGACCCGCTGGTGCGCGGCAGCATCCGGCTGACCATCGAGCACGGCAGCTTCACCCAGCCGCAGATCGCCGCGTACCAGGGCTGGATGGACCTGGTCCGCGAGCTGCTGGAGCGCGCCCGGGAGGCCGGGGACCTCCACCCGGGGGTCGACCTGGTCGCGGCCGCCGGGGTGATCACCGGGGCGGTGACCGGGATCCAGCTGAGCTCCCAGGTGCTGGCCGACCGGCAGGACCTGATCCAGCGGATGGCCGACATGTGGACGCTGATCCTGCCCGGCCTGGTCCAGCCGCACGCGCTCGCCCGGCTGAGCGTCGCCGAACGCGGCTGAGCCCCGCCCGGGCCCGGGCTGCGGCCGCAGCGGCCACTGGGGCCCTGCGGCACGTCCGGGTCAGACCCGGTAGCCCGCGCAGTCGCCCGGCCCCACCAGGGCCGGCAGCGCGGCCGCCCAGAGCCGCCGGACGGCCTCCGGCTCCGGCCGGCCGACCTCCTCGGCGGCCAGCAGCACCTGGCCCGCCACCACCGCGGTGAGCAGCTCGGCGCAGGCCCGCCGGTCGGCCCCGGGGCGCAGCTCGCCGGCCCGTTCGGCCCGGTCCAGCAGCCGGAGGACGACGGCGGTGAGGCTGCGCCAGGCGGTGTCCGGTCCGGCGGGGGCCCCGGCCGGCCGCGGTCCCTGGCGGCCGAGCCGGACGCCGGCCCGCACCACCACGTCCTCCCGCAGCAGCCGGGCCAGCTCGTGCGAGAAGTCGATCAGCCCCTGGACGGCCCGGTCCTCGGTGCGCAGGGCGCGCAGCGCGGCCGAGCCGATCTGCCGCCCCGCGGCGGCCCGGACGCCGTCGGCCAGGGCCTGCTTGGAGACGAAGTGGAAGTAGAGGGCGCCCTTGCTCACCCCGGCCCGGCGACTGATGTCGACCAGGCTGGCGGCTTCGAACCCGACCCCCGCGAAGGTGTCCGCGGCGGCGAGCAGCACGGCCTGCCTGGTCCGCCCCGCGCGTTCCTGCTTGACCACTGACCCCTCCGGACTCCGCCGGACGCGCTCCCCGCCCCACCCGGCTGCTGTCGGCGCGCCCTCGGTCGGAGGCGGCACCTCGCATGCGGACGGAACTGGCCGAAACCGCATGGTTGGTATCTAATCTAGCGCCTGTGTCGACCCCGCCGTCCAGCGGGGACCACCCCCCGCCCAAGGTCTGCCCTCCCCGTTTCGGGCATTCCCGCAGACCAGGGGCCGGGTAGCGTGGTCACTCCGGGTCGCGCGGCGGGGTCACCCCCGGCCGTAGAAGACAAACCGGGTGGTATGTATGTTTTGCTGCGGGGCGTCCGTGGCGGACGCTCGACCGACACCCTGGAGCTGGGGCCAGTCATGCCATTGATCGTAGAGCCGGACGCCCACGGTCCGTACGCCCACCCCGGCCCCGGCTACGGCACCCGCCCCGACGCCGGCTACGACTTCCACGACCGCACCGTCTCCCGGCACCTGGTGCACCGCGCCTCGGTCTCCGAGGTCTTCCTCACCGGCTGGCAGGCCACCGGCCCGTACGACTTCCTGCTCGGCGCCCAGTGGCCCCGGCTGCACGGCTTCTACCGGCTGCCCGGCGACCGCTACCACGACCCGGTGCTGATGGCCGAGACCGTCCGGCAGGCCGGGCTGCTGATCGGCCACGCCGGCTTCGGGGTCCCGCGCGACCACCACTTCGTCATGGAGGAGCTCGGCTACGCGCTCGGCGAGGCCGGTCTGCCCGGCCTCGCCGTCACCGCCGACCCGGCCTCGCTGATGCTCACCGTCGGCTGCCAGGACGTCCGGATGCGGCACGGCCGGCTGTCCTCGCTGCGGGTGCACGCCGACGTCACCCGGGACGGCCGGCGGATCGGCCACGGCGCCGGCCAGCTGCGGGTGGTCACCCCCGCCTCGTACCAGCGGCTGCGCGGCCCCGGCCGGCGCGCCGTCGCCCCGCCCCGCCCGCCGGAGCCCGCCGCGCCCGAGCTGGTCGGCCGGGCGCAGTCCGGGGACGTGGTGCTCAGCCCGACCCTGCGGCCGGACACCTGGCTGCTGCGCGCCGACGCCGGGCACCCGGTGCTGTTCGACCACGAGCTCGACCACGTGCCCGGGATGCTGGTGCTGGAGGCCGCCCGGCAGGCCGCGCAGCGGCTGCACCACCCCGAGCCGGTGGTGCCGGTCGAGCTGGTGACCTCCTTCGACCGCTACATCGAGCTGGACCGGCCCTGCTTCGTGCAGGCCGTCCGCGAGCGGGCAGCGGACGGCCGCCGCACCCCCGTCCTGGTCCGACTGCTCCAGGACGGGCGGACGGCGGCCGAGTGCCGACTGCTCACCGAGCCGGTCGACGGTCCGCGGGTGCCGGTCCGGCGGGACGCCTTCGAGGGCCGCCCCGCCGCGACCGGCCTGCTGCCGCTGGCGAGTTGAGGGCCAGCCGGGCTGACGTCTGGCGGGTTGAGGGTCAGGCGGCCACCAGCGCGGCGGGCCGCCGCCCCGCGTGCATCACGCTGAGGTTGGCCGCGAGCCGGACCGGGTCCTGGGCCAGCCAGAGCCGCAGCGCCGCGCCCAGGGCCGCGCTGGCCGACTCGATCCGGAGGTCGGTGATCTGGGCGATCCGGGCCGCGCCGGGCACCAGCAGGTCGGCCAGCGCGGTCGGCAGCCAGACGGTCAGCGCGCACGGCGCCGGCGTCGCGAGGGCGCTCAGCAGCCGGTAGGCGTCCCCCGGTGCGCTGAGCGTGGGGATGATGTCCAGCAGAGCGTCGGCCGCCACTTCGGACACGTCGCTCCGGTGCCCCTGGGCGAGCCGTCGGAGCAGCATGCGCTCGGCGGCGGTGATTCGGACGGTCAGCATGACCTCGTCGCACTCCATCGCGCGATTCCTCCTCGTTCCTCCCCGTACCGGCACGGACGGCCGGCACGAACTACCCCTTGTTGCACCTCGGCCCGGCTACCTCCTGCGGAAAGCCGGGCCGGTGGGTGGGTGCCCCCGGTCAGATCCCCGCGTACGAGTGCTTGCCGGTGACGAAGATGTTCACGCCGTAGTAGTTGAAGAGCCAGCAGGCGAAGGCCCCCAGCGCCAGGTACGCGGCCTTGCGGCCCTTCCAGCCGGCCGTCGCACGGGCGTGCAGGTAGCAGGCGTAGGCGACCCAGGTGATGAACGACCAGGTCTCCTTCGGGTCCCACTCCCAGTACTTGCCCCAGGCGGCCTCGGCCCAGATCGCGCCCGCGATGATGGTGAACGTCCACAGCGGGAAGACCAGGGCGTTGATCCGGTACGACAGCTTGTCGAAGGTGGACGGGGCGGGCAGGCGGTTGCAGACCGACACCCGGACCCGGGCCAGCCTGATCCGGGTCTTGCTGTACTTCCCCTCGGCCGACCGCGCCGCGCCGGGCCGCAGGAACTCGTAGAAGCCGGCGTCGGCCTTCTTCCGGAACGAGTCCTGGAACAGGTACAGCAGCGTGGCGATGAACGCCGCGTAGAAGGCGCCGCCGCAGAAGATCGCGGTGGAGACGTGGATCGCCAGCCAGTACGAGTGCAGCGCCGGGACGAGCTGCTCCGAGTCGGTGTACAGCACCTGGGTGGCGATGCCGAGGGTCAGCAGCACCGCGACGACGACCGGCAGGCCGAGCCAGCGGACGTTCTTCCGCGCGGCCAGCAGCACCAGGTACGCCGCCGTCATCGCGAACGCGAAGGCGCAGGAGAACTCGTACATGTTGCCCCACGGCCAGCGGGAGACCGAGAGGCCGCGGGTGACGATGCCGCCGCCGTGCAGCAGCACCGCCAGGACGGTGAGCGAGACGGCGATCCGGCCCGCCAGGTCGGCCTTCTCGCTGGTGCCGGCCGCGCCCGGGCCGTCCTCCTCGTCCGCGCCGCGGCCGGTGGTGACCACCGTCGCGCCCTCGCCCGCCACGGCGGTGCGGGTGAGCGTGGTGGTGCCGCCGCCGGCGCCCGCCACGGTGACGGTGACCTTCTTCACCGCCTTGCTCGCGGCCGGCTGCCCGGCCGCGGCGACGGTCTCGGCCAGACTGCCCGCCTGCTCCTTCGAGCGGACGGCGACGGCACCCTTGCTGCCGAAGGTCCACTCGATCATGTGGGCGAACATGGCGAGCGTGTAGACCGCCATCGCCGAATAGATCAGCTTGTTGGAGAGGTCGGCCAGCTGTGGGTCGACTCCCGAGGCGAGGTGCACCGTCTACTCCTTGGAGTTCTGGTCGGCAGGGGCTGTGGGGTCTTCTGCTGCGGGGTCTTCTGCTGCGGGGTCTTCTGCTGCGCCGTCTACTGCTGCGCTGTCTTCTGCCGGGAGGTCCTCAGTCGGCGGATCCTCGGCCGCGGGCTCCTCGTCCTCCGACGCCGGGGCGTCGTCCTGGAGGTCCACCGCGAGTTCGGCCAGCTCCTCGGCGATCTTCGCCGACTCGCTGCGGGCCAGGCCGGCCAGCTCCACCTGGGTGCCGCCGCCCGGCAGGGCCACCGCCCGCACCCAGATCCGGCGGCGCTGGATGAACAGCGAGCCGATCAGGCCGAGGATCGCCAGGACCGCGCCGGTCAGCGCGATCTCGTTGCCGGGGCGGTGCGAGACGTTGAAGCTCGCCCACTGCTTGTAGCCCTCGAAGGTGACGGTGCCGTAGCCGTCCGGCAGGGTCCAGCCCTGGCCGGGCTTGAGCAGGGCCTTGGCCGGCTGGCCGTCCTGCTGCAGCTGGGTGAGCTTGGAGGTGTTCAGCTGGTAGATGTTCTGCGGCAGGCCGGAGTCGGTGCCGAGGTCGCCGGCGAAGGCGTTCAGCACCAGCTCGGGGGCGGCGTCGCCGGGGAACAGCGAGATCGGGCCGGTGCCGGCGAAGCTCAGCGGGGCGGTCGGCAGGAAGAAGCCGGAGAAGCCCAGCTGGGTCTTGTTGCCGTCCGGGCCGACGCCGTAGTCGGAGGCCTTCACCACGCCGGTCGAGGTCAGGTTGGCGTCCTGCGGCAGGAACGGCACGACGTCGTGGTAGACCACGTCGCCCTTGCCGTTCTTCACGGTGATCACCGGGGCGTAGCCGTGGCCGATCAGGTAGACCTTGCTGCCGCCGATCTCCAGCGGGTGGTTGACCTCGATCGTGCCCTTCTTCAGCTTCGACTCGTCGCTGCCCTCGTAGTACTCCACGTTCGCGGTGAACTGCCGGGCGGCGCCCATCTGGTCACCGGTGTTCTGGAACTTCGAGGTGAAGTCGTCGAGCTTCAGGTAGAAGGGGTCGAGGTCCTGGTTGCCGTAGAACCGGGTGCCGGTGAAGTCGTCGAGCTGGGTGATGGTGTTGGAGTAGCCCTGGCCCTCGACCATCAGCTTGCCGCCGGTGCCGGAGGCCAGGCTCGACCAGGCGAAGCCGCCGAGCAGCGCGAACAGCGACAGGTGGAACAGCAGGTTGCCGACCTCGCGCAGGTAGCCCTTCTCGGCGGCCACCGAGCCGCCGAACAGGTTGGCGCGGAAGCCGCGCTTGCGCAGCAGCCGGTGGGCGGCCGCGGTCACCTGCTCCGGGTCCGCCCCGGTGCGCCAGGCCGCGTGGACCGGCATCCGGGTCAGGTTGCTCGGGGCGGCCGGCGGCTGGGAGCGCAGCACGCCGACGAACTGCCAGGTCCGCGGGACGATGCAGCCGGCCAGCGAGACGAACAGCAGGATGTAGATCGCGGAGAACCAGACCGAGCTGTAGACGTCGAACAGCTGGAGCTTCTCGTAGATCGGCGCGACGGTGGTGTGCAGCGCCTTCCAGGTCTGCACCTTGAACTGGTTCTGGCCGTTCTGCGGGATCAGCGAACCCGGGATGGCAGCCAGCGACAGCAGGAAGAGCAGGATCAGGGCGACCCGCATCGAGGTCAGCTGGCGCCACATCCAGCGCGCCCAGCCGAGCACCCCTATGCCGGTCGGCCCGTCGGACTCGACCGGCGCGGTGCTGAGCCGCTCGGCGGCGGAGTCGTCCGGCGCCGGGGGCAGCTCGGTATCGGTCGTGGTCTTGCTCACGGTCAGATTCCGATCTGCGAGTCGGCGGTCCAGGACTGCAGTTCGCTCATCCAGGAATCCCAGATCCCGGTGACGAGCAGCAGACCGACCGCGACGAGCATGCCGCCACCGATCCGCATCACGAGCGGGTAGTGCCGCTTGACCCACCCGAAGGCGCCCAGCGCCCGGCGGAAGGCCAGGGCGGCCACGATGAACGGTACGCCGAGGCCCAGGCAGTAGAAGGTCATCAGCAGGGCTCCGCGCGCCGCGTCCGCCTGGTTCAGCGACAGGGTCTGCACGGCGGCCAGGGTCGGGCCGATGCAGGGCGTCCAGCCGACGCCGAACACCATGCCCAGCAGCGGCGCGCCGACCAGGCCGACGGCCGGGCGGCGGTGCGAGCGCACCTCGCGCATGCTCAGGCCGGGGACGAGGCCCATGAACGCCAGGCCCATCACCACGGTCAGCGAGCCGAGCACGATCGAGATGACCCGCTTGTGCTCCAGCAGGGTGTTGCCGAACTGGCCGAACAGCGCCCCGCCGGAGACGAAGACCACGGTGAAGCCGAGGATGAACAGCGTCGCCCCGAGCAGCATCCGGCCGCGCTTGGCGCCGCGGGCGTCCGCGAGGTCGGCGGCGGAGAAGCCCGTCACGTACGACAGGTAGCCGGGCACCAGGGGCAGCACGCAGGGCGAGAAGAAGGAGACCAGCCCGGCCGCGAGCGCGATCGGCGCGGCCGCCAGCAGCGCACCGCTCTGCACGGTGGTGAAGTTGTCGGCCAGCGGGAGTGCGGCCAGCGGGAGCGCGGCCGGGTCCAGTGGCCCACTCACTGCTGCTGCTCCGCGACCACCGGCTGGACGATCGACTCCAGCGCCTCCTGGGTCGTCCCGCCGACGGCGCGGGCGGCGAGCTTGCCGTCGCGGTCGACGATCAGGGTGGTCGGGATGGACTGCGGGTTGAGGCTGCCCTTGGGGAACTTGAGCAGCTGGGTGCCCGCCGGGTCGAAGATGCTCGGGAAGCTGACGCCCTGCTCCTGCTCGAAGCGGACGGCGTTGGTCTTGTCGGTGTCCCGGGTGTTGATGCCCAGGAACTGGACGCCCTTGTCCTTGTACTCGTCCGCGACGGCCTGGAGGTTCTTCGCCTCGGCCCGGCACGGCCCGCACCAGGAGCCCCAGACGTTCAGCACCACGACCTTGCCGCGGTAGTCGGAGAGCTTGACCTGGTTGCCCTCCAGGGTCTCCCCGGAGATGTCCGGCGCGTCGCCGCGCTTTCCGGTGTCCGCCTTCGACAGGTTGGTCCCCTTGACGGTCACGAAGCCGACCTGTCCCTCGCTGCTGCTCGACGAGCCCGAGGAGGAACAGCCGGTGAGGACGAGCGCAGCGGCGGCGACTGTGGCGGCGGCTGCGGCGACACGGGGACGGGGGCGCGTCATGGCAGACATGTGAAAAGTTTCGCATGGAGTTCCGAGCCGGTTCGCCGGGGTCCCGCCTTGCGCGTCACACCTACTCTGACCTGCGAAGACTTCGGGTCACCCGGCGCTCGCCGGGTGACCCGAAGTCATACTTACGCACCGCTTACGGGCGTCAGGCGCCGAAGCTCTTGCCCACCGGCTTGTCGCCCTTGCGGCCCTTGCCCACCAGGTGCGCGGGCAGCAGGTCGCGGGCCGGCTCGCGGTACCCGACCGAGACGATGCTGTCGCCCTCGAAGGTGAAGCTGGTCAGCGAGGCCAGCGAGCACTGCCGGTTGCGCGGGTCGTGCCAGAGCCGGCGGCGCTCCACGAAGGAGCGCAGGATCCAGATCGGCAGCTGGTGGCTGACGCAGACCGCCTCGTGCCCGCGGGCGGCGTCCCGGGCGGCGCCGAGCGCGCCCATCATCCGCACCACCTGGTCGAGGTACGGCTCGCCCCAGGAGGGCTTGAACGGGTTGGTCAGGTACTTCCAGTAGCCCGGGTTGCGCAGCGAGCCGTCGCCGACGCCGAAGGTCTTGCCCTCGAAGACGTTCTCCGCCTCGATCAGCCGCGGGTCGGCCGCGACCTCCAGGCCGTGCGCCTTGGCGATCGGCTCGGCGGTCTCCTGGGCCCGCTCCAGCGGGGAGGCCACCACGTGGGTGATGTCCCGTCCGGCCAGGTCCTCGGCGACCCGGTCGGCCATCTGACGGCCCAGCTCGGACAGGTGGTAGCCCGGCAGGCGGCCGTACAGCACGCCCTCCGGGTTGTGCACCTCACCGTGGCGCATCACGTGGACGACGGTGATCTCTTTGGCGCTCACTTCTCGACTGCTCCTGTGGTCTGGAAAGGGATCAGGCCGTGGCGGCGGCAGCGGCGCGGGCCGCGGCCGGCAGGGCGGCGGCGATCCGCTCGATCGCCCGGGCGTCGTGGGTCGCCGAGACGAACCAGGACTCGAAGGCGGACGGCGGCAGGTAGACGCCCTCGGCCAGCATCGCGTGGAAGAAGGCGGTGAAGCGGAACGCCTCCTGGGTCCTGGCCTCGTCGTAGTTCGTGACGGCCGCCTCGGTGAAGAACACCGAGAACATGTTCCCGGCGGTCTGCAGCCGGTGCGCCACGCCCTCCTTGGTGAGCGCCTCGGAGACCAGGCCGGAGATCTCGGCGGAGACCTTGTCCACCGTCGCGTAGACCTCGTCGGTGCAGCCGCGCAGCTGGGCCAGGCCGGCCGCGGTGGCGACCGGGTTCCCGGACAGGGTGCCGGCCTGGTAGACCGGGCCGGCCGGGGCCAGGTGGGCCATCACGTCGGCGCGGCCGCCGAAGGCCGCGGCCGGGAAGCCGCCGCCCATGACCTTGCCGAAGGTCAGCAGGTCCGGCGCCCAGCCCTCGTTCGCCGCCTCCAGGCCGTACCAGCCGGCCTTGGAGACGCGGAAGCCGGTCATCACCTCGTCGGAGATGAACAGCGCGCCGTTGTCCCGGCAGAGCCGGGCGAGGCCGGCGTTGAAGCCGGGCAGCGGCGGGACGACGCCCATGTTGCCGGGCGAGGCCTCGGTGATCACGCAGGCGATCTCGCCCGGGTGGGCGGCGAAGGCCTGCTCGACGGCGGCCAGGTCGTTGTACGGCAGCACGACGGTGTCGCCGGCCTGGGCGCCGGTGACGCCCGGGGTGTCCGGCAGACCGAAAGTGGCCACGCCGGAACCGGCGGCGGCCAGCAGCGCGTCCACGTGACCGTGGTAGCAGCCGGCGAACTTGACCACCTTCGCCCGGCCGGTGAAGCCTCGGGCGAGCCGGATCGCGGACATGGTGGCCTCGGTGCCGGAGGAGACCAGGCGGACCTGCTCGACCGGGGCGACCCGGGAGACGATCTCCTCGGCCAGCTCGACCTCGCCCTGGCCGGGCGTGCCGAAGGAGGTGCCGCGGGTGACCGCCTGCTGGACGGCGTCGATCACGGCGGGGTTCGCGTGGCCGAGGATCATCGGACCCCACGAGCACACCAGGTCGACGTACTCACGGCCGTCGGCGTCGGTGAGGTAGGGGCCGGTGCCGGACACCATGAAGCGCGGCGTGCCGCCGACCGCGCGGAAGGCGCGCACCGGGGAGTTGACGCCGCCGGGCGTGACCACGGAGGCGCGATCGAACAGCGACTGGGACTGGGGGGCTTCGTAGGGGTAGCTCACGGGAGACATGGTCTCAAATCGTGTCCTTGAGCTCTGCATGTCCGGCCCGATCATCTGGAACGATGATCCGGGCACCGTTGTCTGTACGGTTGTCCCTGACGGTCGGCCGTGGCGGTGGTCCACGGGCGGGGCCGCTGGCTGTTCCGGAGCACGGACCAGTCAGACTGTGTGCACAGGTGCGCGAGCGCTCCGGTTGTGTGCAGGGGTGTGGAGAGGACTGCCGCGTACCGAGAGTGGGTACGGCGGCGCATGACGGGTAAGGAGCACGTCCGGCGGGACGCCGGGCGTGCGGGGGTCTGTCGATTCCGGCGAATTCCGGTGAGGATGGTCCGAGTGTCCGAGGCGCAGGACGGCTTCGACGAGGCCGCGGGTGGCTCCCGTGGGCCCGCCGAGACCGCACGCGGGGGTACGGGAGCGGGTACGGGTCGTGGCCGCCGCGGCGGCGAGAGGCGGGGTGAGGGACGCGTGGGGGTGACGTACAAGTACTTCGGCGCACCGGACCGCGCCACCGCCGCCAGAGTCCCCACCGCCCTCGGCCCGGGCGGACTGGGCCTGGACGCCGGTGAACTCGGCGCGCTGGGGCGGCTCGGCGACCTGATGGAGACCAGCGGCTCCCCCACCGGCCACCTCTCCACCAAGATCAAACCGGAGACCATGAGCGCGATGGTCCTCACCGGCATCCAGGGCGTCCCGCTGCACCAGGTGCCGCCGCTGGAACTCGTCGTACTGCACCCCGACTACGCCGTCGTCCAACTCCCGCACAACGTGGTCGAGCCGCTGCGCAAGGCGGACGAGACCGAGCTCGGCGCGGCCGCCTTCATCTGGTCCACCGTCCCGGACCGGCGCGGGCCGCGCGACGCCTTCGTGATCTACAGCATGCTGCACGAGTGGCAGGACTTCGCCAACCGGCTGCACGACGCCGGGCACCAGCTGTACTGCCTGGTCTGGCCCTGAGCGCGCCGAACCCCGACCGCTGAACGACGGTCGGGGTTCGCCGGATTGACGGTCCGTCAATCCTTCGCGGCGGGCCGGAGCACCACCACCGCCAGCAGCAGTGCCACCGTCAACAGCCCGGCGGCCACCGCGAAGGCGAGCCGGAAGCCGCCCGCCAGCGCCTCGGCGGCGGGGTGCCCGGCGGCGGCCAGCGCCCCGCTGCGGCCGTCGGCGAGGGTGGTGAGCACGGCGACGCCGAGCGCGCCGCCGACCTGCTGGGTGGTGTTGAAGAGGCCGGAGGCGGTGCCCGCGTCCTCCGGGCCGGCGCCGGACATCCCGAGCACGGCGAGCGCGGACAGCACCAGCCCGCCGCCGCCGATCAGCAGCATGGTCGGCAGCAGGTGCACCGGATAGTCGGCATCGGTCGGCAGCCGGACCAGCAGGCCGAGCGCGACGACCAGCATCGCGAGGCCCACGAGCAGCACCGAGCGCTCGCCGAACCGGGCGCTCAGCCGGGCGGAGAGCAGCAGCGACACCGCGGCGATGGCGACCGCCGCCGGCAGCATCGCGAGGCCGGTGGCGGCGGAGCCGTAGCCGAGGACCTGCTGCAGGTAGAGGGCGACCATGATCTGGAAGCCGAACATCCCCGCGATGGTCAGCAGTTGCACGGCGTTGGCACCGGAGACGTTGCGGGAGCGGAACATCCGCAGCGGCAGCAGCGGCCGGGCGGCCCTGGCCTGGCGGAGCAGGAAGCCGGCCAGCAGGGCGAGCGAGAGCGCGCCGAGGCCGAGGGTGCGGGCGGAGGTCCAGCCGTTCCCGCCGGCGCCGACGATGGTGTGGATGCCGAGCATCAGGGCGGCGGTGATCAGTACGGCGCCCGGCACGTCGGCGCCGGCCCGCAGACCGGGGCCGTGGTCGGGTGCCAGGACCCGGACGGCGAGCAGGACGGCGGCGAGGCCGAGCGGCAGGTTGATCAGGAAGATCCAGTGCCAGTCGAGGGCCTGGGTGAGCACCCCGCCGAGGACCTGGCCGATCGAGGCGCCGGCCGCGCCGACGAAGCTGAACGCGCCGATCGCGCGGCCGCGTTCGCCGGGTTCGGGGAAGAGCGTGACGATCATGCCGAGGCTGACCGAGGAGGCCATCGCGCCGCCGACGCCCTGGAGGAACCGGGCGGCGATCAGCATGCCCTGCCCGGTGGCGAGGGCGCAGAGCAGCGAGGCGGCGGTGAAGAGGACGAGTCCGGCGACGAAGACCCGCTTGCGGCCGATCAGGTCGCCGAGCCGGCCGGCCAGCAGGAGCAGACCGCCGAAGGCGATCAGGTAGGCGTTGACCGTCCAGGTGAGGTCGGCGGGCGAGAAGTGCAGGTCGTCCTGGATGGCGGGCAGCGCCACGGTGACGATCGAGCCGTCCAGGACGATCATCAGCATGCCCGCGCAGAGCACCGCGAGGGCCAGTGCGCGGGAGCGGAGGGGGGCCGCGGGCGCCGTGTCGGGCGCGGTCGGGGCATGGGTGGTCATGGCGGGTCTCCCGGTTCGTCGAGTACCGGGAAGGACGCTATCAGATTGTTTTGTTCGGGACTATCTATCTCGGGAGCAGATTGCGGGCGTGCCTCACCCGCGGGAACGACGGGCCCGGCGGACCGTCCGTTCGCTCTCCACCGGTTCCGCCAGGTGCCCGTCCACCAGGCGGGTCAGGGCCGAGACGAAGGCGTTCTGCTCGGGCTGCGGCAGCGCCTCCAGCAGCTCGCGGTGGACCCGGTCGGCGATCGCGGTGCCCCGCTCGACGGCGCGCTCGCCCGCCTCGGTAACCGAGATGATCCGGGCCCGGCGGTCGGTGGCGGACGGGCGGCGCTCGGCCAGGCCCGCCTTCTCCAGCTCGTCGACGGTGACCACCATGGTGGTCTTGTCCAGGTCCGCCAGCTCGGCCAGCTGGATCTGGGTGCGCTCGGTCTCCTGCGCGTGGAACAGCACGCAGTACGCACGCGGAGTGATCCCGAGCTCGGTGAAGGCGGCCGCCATCCGGGTCGCCAGCACGTGGCTCGCGTGGTCCAGCAGGCCGGAGATGTCGCGGATCTGCCGCACGGGCGGGGTCGTCGTCATACGTCCGAGGTTAGCAACGGCCCGTCCGCTGTCGGATGATCCCGTAGCCAACCAACACCGGGGTTACGGGATACCCAACTCGAACAGCGCATAGCCCGCGTACCAGCCCGCCGCGATCGCCGGCATCGCGAACAGCCCGATCAACGAGGAGGTCCGCACCTTGCGCAGCGCCACCGCCAGGCCGATGAACAGCGGGAAGGCCGGCAGCAGGTAGCGCGAGATGTTGCCGAAGATCTGGTTGCTGCTCAACGCGGTGAACACGGTCATCGCGGTGTAGACCCAGAGCACCAGCGGCGGGCGGGCCCGCGCCAGCAGCACCACCAGGCCGGGCAGGGCGATCAGCAGGGCGATGGCGATCAGGTCCGGCACCGGATTGGACTGCCAGAAGTCCCAGTGTCCGGTGATCACGTCCATGACCGTGCGCACGGTCGAGGCGCCGAAGTCGAAGTAGCGGTTCCAGGCGCCGCGCTGGAGCTTGAAGTAGCCGCCCCAGTCGCCCATCCGCCAGCCCACCCAGGCGACGTAGCCGAACAGGCCCCACGGGGTGATCAGCATCGCGGTCAGCGGGCGGGCCACCCCGTCGGTGCGGCGCACCAGCGCGACCAGCGCGGCGATCGACACCGCCGCGATCAGCGCGGCGGCGGTCGGCCGGTTCAGGCCCGCGACCAGGGCCAGCAGCCCGGCCGCGAGCCAGCGGCGGGTCATCACGCAGTAGCAGGCCCAGGCGGACAGCGCGACGAACAGCGAGTCCGAGTAGACCGCCCACTCCACGCCCGACCCCGGGAACAGGCCCCAGACCACCGCGGCGATCACGCCCGCCCGGAAGCCGGCCAGCCGCTCGGCGATCGCGAAGATCCCGGCCGCGGCGACCAGCGAGGCGAGCACCGAGACCACGATCCCGGAGCCGTACGGGCCCAGCCCGGTCACCGCGCCGACCAGCCGCATCAGCCACGGGTAGAGCGGGAAGAAGGCGGCGGAGTTCTCGTAGTAGGTGGCCAGCGGGAAGCCGTGCAGCTCGATCAGCTGCGGGTCGTAGCCGTTCTCGGCGATCCGCTGGTACCAGACGCCGTCCCAGGTGCCCAGCACGTCCCAGGCGTGGGCGCCGCCGCCGCGGCCGGGCTGCTTCTTCAGGTAGTCGCCGGTGTGCTCCAGCAGCATCAGGAAGACGGTCAGGCCGATCGCCTTGACCACCGCGTACGCGCCCAGCGCGGGCGCGAAACGGTCCACCAGCGCCATGAACCGGCCGGGCGCGCGGCCCGCCCGCTCCTCGGCCGGCTCCCCGGACACGGCCACCGGCTCGGCGCTGGACGGTTCGGTGCTGGACGACTCGGTGCTCGATGCCGTGCTCATCTGCTCTGGGTACTCCCCGCCCCGCTCTTGGTGCGCGCGGCTCCGGCGCAACGACGTTCCCAGGAGCCTACGGCACGCCCCCACACCCCGACCCGCCCCCGCCCGCCCCGCAAAAACCCGTGGCGCCGGGCGAGTGCGACCACGACGATGCCCCCCATGCCGCTCCAGCCGCCGAAGCACCAGATCCGGGCGCTCCACACCGCCGACACCCTCACCGTCTACCAGGCCTTCCCACCGGAGATCGCCGAACCGGCGGCCGCCGAGGGGCGGTTCCCGGAGGCGTTCCGGCGGGACCGGATGACCTGGATCAAGCCCTCGTTCCTCTGGATGATGCACCGCAGCGACTGGGGCCGGAGCCCCGGTCAGGAGCGGGTGCTGGCCCTGGAGATCAGCCGCGAGGGCTTCGACTGGGCGCTGGAACGGGCTGTGCTGAGCGGCTACACCGGGCGGGTGCACGCCTCGCAGGCCGCGTGGAAGCGGGAGCTTCGGCAGAGCCCGGTGCGGGTGCAGTGGGATCCGGAGCGCGGGCCGGACCTCGGCGCGCTGGAGTGGCGGGCGATCCAGGTCGGGCTGCGCGGCGAGGCGGTGCGGCGCTACGCGGACGAGTGGATCCGGGGGATCACCGACGTCACCGCGCTGGCCGGGCGGGTGCGGCTGGAGCGGGACCCCGCGCTGTTGCCGGTGGAGACGCCGTACCCGACGGGTGCGGCCGTCGCCGCCCGGTTGGGGGTGGCGACGGCCTAGAGCGTGTCCCTCGGGTCAGCTGTGGAGGTAGACGATGCCGAGTTTGGTGAGCTGCCAGAGCTGG
Source organism: Kitasatospora sp. NPDC058162 (assembly GCF_042884005.1). Classification (NCBI taxonomy): domain Bacteria; kingdom Bacillati; phylum Actinomycetota; class Actinomycetes; order Kitasatosporales; family Streptomycetaceae; genus Kitasatospora; species Kitasatospora sp. NPDC058162. Next base: position 188,314 of record NZ_JBHVUS010000005.1, on the reverse strand, counting down.
GCGGGGGCGCCGGTGTCGGTGGCGAGTTCGATGGCGGGGTTGCCGTTGGCGTCGAGGGTGGCGCCGGCCGCCAGGACCTTGGTCGGGTCCGCCGAGTCGGCGATCTTGTAGTTGCCGTTGCCGGCCGGCTTGAACACCCAGTGCTGGTTGGCGCCGCCGTTGCAGCCCCACTGCTGGATCCGGGTGCCGGCGGCGGTGGAGGCCGCGTTGGCGTCCAGGCACATGTTGCGGTTGCCGCTGAAGTCCAGCTCGTAGCTGCCGCCGGCCTTGGCCTCCAGGACGAAGGACTGGTTCAGCCCGCCGGTCGCCGGGTAGCTGATGGCGGCCCGGCCGTTGGTGGAGTCGCCGTACGTGCCGCCGCCGGTGAGGTCGAGGGCGTTGCCGGTGGCCGCGTTGGTGAGCTGGTACCAGGAGCCGTCCTCGGGGACGTCGCCGAAGGGTTTCCCGGGGGTGAGCGGCTGGATCGAGGTGGTGTTCTGCTGGTTGAGCGTGCAGTACGCCTCCGTCTGGTCCGGCTTGGCGAAGAACTGGCCGAGGCAGACGCCCTCACCGCGGTAGCCGGCCACCCGCAGGTGGTACGACTGGCGGACCATGTTCATGCACAGCCCGGGGATGCCGATCTGCGAGTCGCAGCCGTTGCGGGCCCGTTCGGAGAGGTTGATGACGTCCCCGTTGCTGTACTCGTACGGCGAACTCGTCCACTCCGCGCACACCTCGTGCCCGAAGGCGACCCTGCGCTGGTCCAAGTACCGTACGCCGGGCACCTGTTCGGCCGCGCCGCGGAGCGCGTCGCTGAACGTCGGCACCACCCAGTCGTGGCCCCAGGCGAGGTCCTCGGGGAAGGCCGGGCAGCCGTCGGCGATCTTGCCGAGGTAGTCGTTGCGCCGGATGTCCGGGGTGATCGGGTTGAAGTACGACTGGTAGACCAGCTGGTACGAGGAGTCCGCGTAGCCGGCCTTGCGCATGGTCTGCCGGATGTTCTGCAGCGCCGCGACGACCTTGGGCTGGACCGCCTTGGCCCGGCGGCGGATCTCGTCGCTGCCGATGGTGTCCCGGCAGCCCTGGTCCTTGGGGATCGGGAAGTACTGCGCGAGGCAGTGCATCATGATGCCGCTGAAGTCGAAGTCGTCGTTGGCACCGATGGTGACCACGACCATCTTCACGTCGTACTTGGCCGCCGTGTCGGCGAGTTTGACGTCCTGTTTGGGCTCGCCGTAGTCGCCGCTGCCGCCGCCGGTGGTCTTGGCCAGTTCCGGGTCGCTGACCAGGTCGCCGGTCTGGGCGCCGGAGCAGGCGAGGTCGATCGGGGTGACCCCGGGGATGTCGGTGGCGAAGATCTCCGACTTGGGGTGCCGGTGGCAGTAGTTGGTGGCGGTGTCGGTCTCCGGGAAGTAGCCGTCGTTGGTGTCGGTGCCCGCGCCCTCGCCGGAGATGGCACTGTCGCCGAGGGCGACGATCGCGGCCGGGCGGGTGGGCGCCGGGGAGGGGGCCGGGGCGGAGTCGGCGAGGGCGGCGGGGGCGCCGGCCAGGCCGAGGGTGGCGACGAGGACGCCGGTGGCGAGCAGCGCGGCGGACCGGGACGAGCCCGTTCGCGTTCGCCGCGCCGCGGACGTGCGGAACCTGATCACACGCGACTCCTTGCGGGGGTGGGGGCCGCCCGGCCGGGGGTGCCGAGCGGTGCGGAGCAAGAGAGGTGCCGAAAAGGTGAGCAGGTCTCACATTCTAAGTACTGACAAGTAGTCCAACAAGGCTTGTGACAGCACCGGGAACCGACCCCGGAACAGCACGACGGCACGGAAAAGAGCCGCCGTTCCGCGCCCCAGGAGGGAAGCGCGGAACGGCGGCTCTCACCGGCCGAACCGGGGGTGGGTTCAGCCCAGGTTGGCGCAGTGGTTGCCGAACGCCGGGTTCAGCAGACCCACGACGTCGACGCTGTTGCCGCACAGGTTGACCGGAACGTGCACCGGAATCTGGATCTGGTTGCCCGAGATGACACCGGGGGAACCCGCGGCGACACCCTCGGCGCCGGAGCTGGCCATGGCGGTGCCGGCGCCGGCGGCCACGATGCCCACCACGGCCGCGCCGACGGCGGCGGTCTTCTTGATGCTCATGCGAGCCTCCTGACTGTTCATACAGAGATGCACGGGGAGTGCGACATCTAGAACGACACCCGTCCGGACCGGTTGCGACGGTGCCCGCACTGTCACCCGTCTGGCCCAATGGGGCTCCTGACCGGCATTCGGGTGATCACGGGACCGGACCGTTTCCCCGCGCGCACTGCCTCGTTCTCCCTCACGAAGACGATCCACCGGCCCTGCTCAACGAAACGAGTACCGCCCATGCGCAGCTCGCCCACGGCCTCGACGGCACCGAGGCCCACGGCAAGTCGGTCGACGTGGCGGGCCCCCCAGAACCCGGCGTTCGGCGACACCGCCTGAACGCCTGACCGGGAATTCCTGGTCGCGCCTCCGCCCGAACCGTTCCCGGCCGTGCGGGAAGTGTTCGCGAGGCGCTGGAAGAACGCGGCGGCTGCGTCGACGCCCGAGCCATGGGCGAGAACGCCGGTGTGCGCCGCCGGAGTGACATTCACGGCAATCCCTGAACCCTTCGGGTGAGTATTCACGCCCGCCCGAGTCCCGACATTTCCTTCCGTCGGGCAGAAATCGGAGGAAGAAACAATGCGTAACCTCAAGAAGGCCGCCGTCCTGACCCTGGCCACCACCGGCCTGGTGCTCGGTGCCGCCGGCGGCGCGTTCGCCAGCTCGGGCGCCCAGGGCGTGGCCGCCGGCTCCCCCGGCGTGCTCTCCGGCAACCAGATCCAGGTGCCGATCCACATCCCGCTGAACGTCTGCGGCAACACCATCAACGTGATCGGCCTGCTGAACCCGGCGTTCGGCAACTCCTGCGCCAACGTCGGCTGAACCCGCGGTCGCCGACCCGGCGACAGCTGATTCACCGAGCCCGTGCCGCGCCCCGCAGCGCCGGGGCGCGGCACGCTCCACCCGTGTGTGATCGAGGAGATCAACCCCCATGCAGAACGTTAAGAAGGTCGCCGTCCTCTCCGCCGCCGCTGCCGGCCTGGTGATGGGCGCGGCGGGCTCCGCCGCCGCCAGCTCGGGCGCCGAGGGCGTGGCCGCCGGCTCCCCCGGTGTCGTCTCCGGCAACCAGATCCAGGTCCCGGTGCACATCCCGATCAACCTGTGCGGCAACTCCATCAACGTGATCGGCCTGCTGAACCCGGCCTTCGGCAACAGCTGCGCCAACGTGGAGATGCCCCCGAAGCCCGCGGACGACTGCTGATCCCCGATCGGCACGTGTTCCGGCCGTACTGCCCCCCGACCAGCCGGCCGGGGGGCAGTTCGGCATCCCCGGACGGGACGTCCGGAAGCTCAGGGCCCCTCCCTCGGGTTACGTCGGGCCGGGCCCCACTCCACCGAAGGGTGATCCGCATGGTTTCGAAGAAGGGCGGGGCCGGGCTGGCCGCCGCCGTGGGCGCCGTGGTGCTGCTCGGCGCCGGTTCGGCGCAGGCCGCCACCGCCCCGGGGCAGGAGCCCGCCGCGGGCCCGGCCACGCTGGCGAAGACCGACGTCGGGCAGGCGCTGAACGGGACGACGGCCGGCCTCGGCTACGGCGTCGCGCCGATCAAGAGCCTGCGTCTGGACCCGTGGGCCAACTCCTCGGCCGACGTGCTCAACAACGGCGCGACCGTCAAGCCGGACCAGGGCCTGGCCCCGGTGGGCACCGGCACCCTGACCGGACCGCTGAGCGCGGGCGGCGGCGTCAAGGACCTGCCGCTGGTCGGCGGCCTCTCCGGCGTCCTGCCGGGCTGACGCACGGGACGCGCCGGAGCCCGGCACCCCGCCTGGTGGCCAGGGTGCCGGGCTCCGGCGCGTCCGGCGCGGGCTCAGAGCCGGGTCAGGTCGGCCAGGCCGCTCTGCTGGACGAGACCGGTGGCGGTCGTGGTCACCGTGTCGGTCGCGTCGGTCTGCTGCAGGACGCCGGTGGCGGTGGCGGTGGTGGTGTTGGCCAGGTCGTTCGCCTCATCGGTGACGGAGAGCCGCCTGTCGTCCGTGCCGAGGCTCGCGGTGGCCCCGGGAACGGTCTGCACGGCGCCGGGCACCAGGCGCGGGTCCACCTCGTCCACCCGGAGCCGGCCGTCGGCCAGCTGGCCGGTGCCGTCGTGCACCAGGGACAGCGGCTTGCCCACGTCCAGGCCGGGGGTCTTGGCCTGCAACGGCGCGGCCGGGGCCTCCAGCAGCACCTGGCCGAGGTCGGCGCCCTGGTCGACCAGCGGGAGCGGCAGCTGGGCCTTGGCACTCGGGCCGACCTTGCCGGTGGCCAGCTGGGGCACCAGGTGGTCCGGGAGCAGCCCGTTGTCGGTGGTCCGGCCGGCCACCGGCGGCATGAGCAGCGAGGTGGGGATGCCGGCCGTGACGTGGCTGCCCAGCGGGGTGAGCGGCACGTCCGCCGGGACCTGCTGGGTGGCCAGCTTGTCCTCCAGGGCTCCGACCTGGTCGGGGCTGACCTGGGCGGCGGAGGCCGCCCCCTGGGAGGCGAGCACGCCCGCACCGACCGCCAGCAGCATCGCGCCGGCCCGCTTGGAGAACTTCATGCTTTTCACCGTTCTGCCTGTCCGTACTGGGGACGTCCTGGTGGTCCAGTACCGGAGTTCCTTCGGGGAGGGCTGCGGGGCCGCAGCCGGAAAGCAATCTGCGCAACGAGTGACCGTGAGTTCGGATTGCGGGCGTTAACCGATTCGGCGTAATAATCCGACCGGAAACCACTCTCGGACGCGCCTCCCGGACTCTTTTCAAAAATCCCCGTAACCTTCCGTGCCGTCATTCTTTGATCTGGACGTCAGTGACTGCAGACCGGGTCTGAGCGTTCGACGCGTTGCTACGCACGGAAACCGAAAGCATTTCAGAGAGGGATCTCCCCATGATCCAGAAGTCCTTCGCCGCCGCCGGCCTGGCCGTCGCCGCTCTGGCCGGTGCCGCCGCACCCGCTTCCGCCATCGGTGACGCGGACGGCGCGGCCGCCTCCATCGAGGGCAACGGCGGCACCAACTTCACCGGGACGGTCGGGAACAACAGCCCGAACTTCCACTTCCTGGACAACGCGAACGTCTGCCTCCCCGAGATCCACAACATCGCGGTCGGCGTTCTCGGTGTGGCCGTCCCGGTCGAGGTCCCGATCGCCAACAGCGGTGGCAAGCAGTACTGCACCCAGGGCCAGGGCACCCAGAGCCACGGCGACGCGGGCGTGTCCCACCTGGTCGGCTGACGCTCCCCCAGCCCACCACCGCACCACCCCCCTGAACCACCCCCGAATCGCTCCCCGATTCACCCTTGAGAGGAAAACCGGAAATGATCAAGAAGTCCCTCGCCGCCGCCGGCCTGGCCGCCGCCGCCATCGCGATGTCCGCCGGCTCGGCTTCCGCCATCGTCGACTCGGACGGCGCCGCCACCTCCGTCCAGGGCAACGGCGGCACCAACCAGACCGGCACCCACGGCAACGGCAGCCCGAACTTCCACACCCTGGACAACGCGAACATCTGCCTGCCGGAGGTCCACAACATCGCCGTCGCCGTCGTCGGCGTCGCGGTTCCGGTCGAGGTGCCCGTCCTGAACAGCACCCCGAAGCAGATCTGCAACGTCGGCCAGAACACCCAGTCCTCGGGCGACGCGGGTGTCTCGCACCTGATCGGCTGATCAAGGGGCACGGCACGGACGGAGGGCCCGGGGAGGAAGGTCTCCCCGGGCCCTCCGGGCTTGATCGACAAGCGTCACAGCACCAGTCAGCGGACGGGCGCCCGCGGGGGCGCCCCCCACAGAGAGGCAGATCCATGAAGAGCAAGCTGGCCAAGGCCGCCCTGACCGTCACCGCCGCGCTCGCGCTCGCGGGTGCCGCCACCCCGGCGTTCGCCCACGTCGGCCTGGAGGGCGGCGGCGGCATCGTCGCCACCGGCGACGAGCCCTTCGTGGCCGGTAAGGCCTTCGGCGTCGCCCACACCTCCGACGTCGCCGCCGGCGGCTTCATCGCCGGTGCCGCCACCGCCAAGGACCTGATCGGCGGCGGCGGGGGCTTCGCGCACATCAAGGGCTGGAAGTAACACAGCCGGAAGGCAGCGCAGCCGGAAACGACTCGGCCGGAGGGCCGGGCCGCTCACTGTGGGGAGCGGCCCGGCCCTCCGGCCGTAGCGCTGCTACTGCTGCTACTGCTGCTTGAGCATCGCGGCGGCCTCGACCGCCCAGTAGGTGAGGATCTGCTCGGCGCCGGCCCGGCGGATCGAGGTGAGCGTCTCCAGGATGGTGCGCTCCCGCTCGATCCACCCGTTGGCGGCAGCGGCCTCCACCATCGAGTACTCGCCGGAGATCTGGTACGCGGCCACCGGCACCGGCGAGGCGTCGGCGACCTGCCGCAGGACGTCCAGGTACAGCATCGCGGGCTTGACCATCACCAGGTCCGCGCCCTCGGCGAGGTCCAACTCCAGCTCGCGCAGCGCTTCGCGGGCGTTCGCCGGGTCCTGCTGGTAGCTCTTGCGGTCGCCCTTGAGCGAGGAGTTGACGGCCTCGCGGAACGGCCCGTACAGCGCGGAGGCGTACTTGGCGGTGTAGGCGAGGACGCTGACGTCGTGGTACCCGGCCGCGTCCAACGCCCGCCGGACGACGCCGATCTGACCGTCCATCATCCCCGACGGGCCGACCATGTGGACGCCGGCCTCGGCCTGGACCACGGCCATCTCGGCGTAGCGCGCCAGGGTCGCGTCGTTGTCCACGCTGCCGTCCTCGGCCAGCACGCCGCAGTGGCCGTGGTCGGTGAACTCGTCCAGGCAGAGGTCGGACATGACCACCAGCCGGTCGCCGACCTCCGAGACCACGTCGCGGATGGCCTGCTGGAGGATCCCGTCCGGGTTGGTGCCCTCGGAGCCGACGGCGTCCTTCACCTCGGGCAGGCCGAACAGCATGATGCCGCCCACCCCCGCCTCGGCGGCCTCCACCGCGGCCTTCCGCAGGCTGTCCCGGGTGTGCTGGACCACGCCGGGCATCGCGGCGATCGGCTTGGGCGCGCTGATGCCCTCGCTGACGAAGGCGGGCAGGATCAGCTCGGCCGGGTGCAGCCTGGTCTCGGCGACCAGCCGGCGCATCGCCGGGCTCTGCCGCAGCCGGCGCGGGCGAACGTACGGGAATTCAGCGGACACGGCTTCTCTCTCCGAACGGTTGTGCAGCACTGGGGGCGACGAAGTGCCGCCCCCAGCACCATAGTTGGGCTTAGGGAGTCAGCCCGGTGGGGGCTGCCCCGCTCAGCGGGCCTTGCGGCGGGATCCCGGACGGCGCTCGCTGGGCCGGTAGACCGGCTCGCCCGCGGCCGTCGCGGTGTCCCGGCGCTTGGCCCCGAAGTCTGCCAGCGCCTGGGCCAGCGCGGCCGCCGACGGCGCCGGGGCCATCACGTCGACCCGCAGGCCGTGCTCCTCGGCGGTCTTGGCGGTGGCCGGGCCGATGCAGGCGATGACCGTGACGTTGTGCGGCTTGCCGGCGATGCCGACCAGGTTCCGGACGGTCGAGGACGAGGTGAACAGCACCGCGTCGAAGCCGCCGCCCTTGATCGCCTCACGGGTCTCGGCCGGCGGCGGCGAGGCGCGCACCGTCCGGTACGCCGTCACGTCGTCGACCTCCCAGCCGAGCTCGACCAGGCCGGCCACCAGGGTCTCGGTGGCGATGTCGGCGCGCGGCAGCAGCACCCGGTCGATCGGGTCGAAGACCGGGTCGTACGGCGGCCAGTCCTCCAGCAGCCCGGCCGCGGACTGCTCCCCGGAGGGCACCAGGTCCGGCTTCACGCCGAAGTCCACCAGGGCCTGGGCGGTGGTCTCGCCGACCGCCGCGACCTTGATCCCGGCGAACGCGCGGGCGTCCAGGCCGTACTCCTCGAACTTCTCCCGGACGGCGCGGACGGCGTTCACCGAGGTGAACGCGATCCACTCGTAGCGACCGGTGACCAGGCCCTTGATGGCCCGCTCCATCTGCTGCGGGGTGCGCGGCGGCTCGACCGCGATGGTCGGCACCTCCTGCGGCACCGCGCCGTACGAGCGCAGCTGCTCGGACAGGCCGTGGGCCTGCTCCTTGGTGCGCGGCACGAGGACGTTCCAGCCGAACAGCGGCTTGGTCTCGAACCAGGAGTGCGAGGCCCGGTGGGCGACCTGCTCGCCCACCACGGCTATCACCGAGGTCGCCGGGTCCACCGGGGCGGAGACCGGCGAGGGCAGCACCCGGGCGGCCTTCAGGTCGGCCGCGATGGTGGCCAGCGTGGAGGTGAAGGTCCGCTGGCGGGTGGTGGTGCCGGACAGGGTGGCGCTCAGCGCCGAGTCCGGCTTGCGGCCGTTGGAGACCAGCGCACCCGCGGTGGCCGGCAGCTGGCCCAGGGTGGTGCGGACCACCAGGGTGGTCTCCGGGGCGCCCAGGTCGACCGGGGCGCCGGACAGCAGCTGGCCGCCGTCCACGAAGCGGACGTCGGTGCCGGCCGCGCCGCGCAGCGGGACGCCCGCGTACGCCGGGACGCCGACCGACTGGGCGACGCCCGGGATCACCTCGAAGGGGATCCCGTCGCCCGCGCAGCTGAGCATCTCCTCGGCGGCGCAGCCGTCCAGGCCCGGGTCGCCGTCGACCGTGCGGACCACGTGCTTGCCGGACCGGACGGCCTCGGCGACCAGCTTGGCCAGGTCGAAGTCGGTGCCGTCGGCGGCCGGGGCGTGCACCTGCACGCCGGCCGGACAGTGGGTGCGCACGGCGGCCGCGGTCAGCGGGTCGGCGACCAGGACATCGGCCGAGGACAGCACCTCGACCGCGCGCAGGGTCAGCAGCCCCGGGTCCCCGGGGCCGGCTCCCAGGAAGGTGCACCGTCCGGTGGGCTGGCCGGCCGAAAAGAGGGCGTCGGTGGGGCTCATCGGGCTCGCTCCCCCATCAGGGTGGCCGCGCCCGCGTCGAGCAGCCGGGCGGCCAGGGCGTGGCCGAGGGCCCGCGCCTGCTGCTCGGCGGTCTCGTCGAGGACGATCGGACCGTTGGCGGACATCTTCAGCAGGGCGGTGCCGTCGGGATCGCCGACCACCCCGTCCAGCTGCAGTTCGTACTCCCGGCCCCAGGTGGCCAGTGCGGCGACCGGGGCCGAGCAACCGGCCTCCAGGGTGACCAGCAGGGCGCGCTCGGCGGCCACGGCGACCCTGGTGGGGGCGTGGTCCAGCGCGGCGAGCGCGGTGGTCAGGTCCGTGTCGGCGGCGGCGCACTCGATCGCGAGCGCGCCCTGGCCGGGGGCCGGGATCATCAGCTCGGGGTCGAGGTGCTGGGAGATCTCGGCGCTGCGGCCGAGCCGGTTCAGGCCGGCCGTGGCCAGCACCACGGCGTCCAGCTCGCCGGCGGTCACGTAGCCGATCCGGGTGTCCACGTTGCCGCGGATCGCGACGGTCTCCAGCTGGGCCCCGCGGGCCCGGGCCCAGGCGTTCAGCTGGGCCATCCGGCGCGGCGAGCCGGTGCCGATCCGGGCCGGGCGGCCGGCGCCGGCCAGCTTCTCCACCAGCTCGTCCAGGGCCAGGCCCTCGGCCGCGACCAGCGCGTCCCGGACGTCCTCGCGCTCGGGGACGGCGGCCAGCGCCAGGCCCTCGGGCGCCGCGGTGGGCAGGTCCTTGAGCGAGTGCACGGCGAAGTCGATCCGGCCCTCCAGCAGGGCGTCCCGCAGTGCGGAGACGAACACGCCGGTGCCGCCGATCTGGGCGAGCGCCTCTCGCGAGGTGTCGCCGTAGGTGGTGATCTCGACCAGCTCGACGGGGCGGCCGGTGAGCCTGGTCACCTCGCGGGCGACCATGCCCGACTGGGCCATGGCGAGCGCGCTGCGCCGGGTGCCGAGCCGCAGGGCGGTGGCCGGAGCCTGCTCGGTGAGCGGTTGACCATTCATGAGGTGATCGTCCCGGTGGTACTCGTGGGATGGCTGACGGTTCATCTGGTGCCCCCGCCGGAAGGCTGGGGCCGGCCGCCGACGGGCGTGCCCGACACGGCGTGCACAGCCGCCGGGTCGAGGTCGAACAGCTCGCGCAGGGCGTCCGCGTAGGACGCACCGCCGGGCTCGGCGGCCAACTGCTTCACCCGGACGGTCGGGGCGTGCAGCAGCTTGTCGACGACTCGGCGGACGGTCTGGGTGATCTCGGCGCGGGAGCGCTCGTCCAGGTCGGGCAGCCGGGAGTCCAGCCGGCCCAGTTCGGCGGCGACCACGTCGGAGGCCATCGCCCGCAGCGCGACCACGGTCGGCGCGATCCGGGCGGCCCGCTGGGCGGCGCCGAAGGCGGTCACCTCGTCGGAGACGATCCGGGTGACCTCGTCGACGTCGCCGGCGCCGGGGCTGGCGGCGTGCGCGTGGGAGAGGCTCTCCAGGTCGACCAGCAGGGCGCCGTCCAGCTCGTGCACGGCGTGGTCGACGTCCCGCGGCATGGCGAGGTCGAGCAGGGCCAGCGGCTGGGGGGAGGTGCGCAGGGCGACCGCGGCGGCGACGTCCTCGGCCCGGACCACCACGCCGGCCGCGCCGGTGCAGGAGATCACCAGGTCGACGTCGGCCAGCGCCTGCGGCACCTTGGCGAGGTCCAGGGTGCGGGCCACGTCCGGGCCGAGGATCTCCACCAGGCGCTCGGCGCGGGCCGGCGTGCGGTTGGCGATCAGCAGGTCGGTGACCCCGGAACGGACCAGGGTGGCGGCGGCCAGCGAGCTCATCGAGCCGGCCCCGACCACCAGCGCGCGCTTGCCGGCGATCTCGCCCGCGCCCGCGGCGACCTGCTCCAGGCCGAAGGTGACCAGCGACTGGCCGGCCTTGTCGATGCCGGTCTCGCTGTGCGCCCGCTTGCCGACCCGCAGGGCCTGCTGGAACAGCTCGTTCAGGCCGCGCCCGGCGGTGTGCTCGTCCTGGGCCTTGGCCAGCGCGTCGCGCAGCTGGCCGAGGATCTGGCCCTCGCCGACCACCATCGAGTCCAGGCCGCAGGCCACCGAGAACAGGTGGTGGACGGCGCGGTCCTCGTAGTGGACGTACAGGTGGGAGGTCAGCTCCTCCAGGTCCACCCCGCTGTGGTGGGCCAGCAGCAGCGACAGCTCGGCGACGCCGGCGTGGAACTTGTCCACGTCCGCGTACAGCTCGATCCGGTTGCAGGTGTTCAGCAGGGCGGCCTCGGCGACGGTCGAGGTCGCGGCCGCGTCGTGCAGCAGCCGGGTCGGGACCTCGCCGGTCAGCGCGGCGCGCTCCAGCACGCCGACCGGTGCCGTCCGGTGGCTCAGTCCGACGACGAGAAGACTCATGCCCGCCCCCCACAGCTTTCGGTGTTCACGCGGGCATCACCGCGGACAGCTCGCCCTCGCCGCCCTTGGCGGACTTCCCCTTGGCCGACGGCTCGGCCTGGTCCTTGGCCGCCGGCTCGGCGCCGGTGCGGCCCTTGGTGCTGCCGCCGGCCGCCCGGCGCAGCTTGGCCGCGGCCGCGCGGACCGGGCCGGGGGCGCGGTCCAGCACCGACTCGGTGCGGTCGGGCTCCTCGCCGGCCTTGCGCTGCTCGTGGAAGGCGAGGATCTGCAGCTCGATGGAGAGGTCCACCTTGCGCACGTCCACGCCGTCCGGGACGGCCAGCACGGTCGGGGCGAAGTTCAGGATGCTGGTGACGCCCGCCTCGACCAGCCGGTCGCAGACCTGCTGGGCGGCGCCGGGCGGGGTGGTGATCACGCCGATCGAGACGTGCTGGCTCTCGACGATCGACTCCAGCTCGTCCATGTGGCGCACCGGCAGCCCGGCCGCGGTGGAACCGACCACGTTCGGGTCGGCGTCCAACAGGGCGGCGACCCGGAAGCCGCGGGAGGCGAACCCGCCGTAGTTGGCGAGGGCGTGGCCGAGGTTCCCGATGCCGACGATGACGACCGGCCAGTCCTGGGTCAGACCGAGCTCGCGGGAGATCTGGTAGACGAGGTACTCGACGTCGTAGCCGACGCCGCGGGTGCCGTAGGAGCCGAGGTAGGAGAAGTCCTTGCGCAGCTTGGCGGAGTTCACTCCGGCCGCGGCGGCCAGCTCTTCCGAGGAGACGGTCGGCACCGAGCGCTCGGAGAGCGCGGTGAGGGCCCGCAGGTAGAGGGGCAGGCGGGCGACGGTCGCCTCCGGGATGCCCCGGGCACGCGAGGGTCGGCGCGCGGCGCCCTGGTCGGGCGTCTGCGAACTGCTCTGTGGTGATCGGCCGATTGCCACGGTGCTCCTGTGGGTGAAGCTGGGCTTTGGCAGCCAGGCTAAGCGTTTGTGAACGTGTGCACAAAGATGGTGTCCGATTTGTCCCGGCACAGTGACACGCATCACGCCGATGAGCTCATAGCACCGGCCTGTGTCAGGACCACTTCCGGGGCCTGGGCGCCCGGCAGCCAGGGGCCGTACGACGCCTCCCGGCGCAGCAGCGGGACGGCGTCGCCGGACGGGCGGGAGCGGGCCCGGCCCAGCCGCGGCCAGGGCACCCGGGCGGCCTCGCGCAGCGGCCCGGTCCAGTCGTCCGGCGGGCAGGACGGGACGCCCGCGCAGTACCGCAGCAGCTCCGCCGTCACCCGGGCGTCGCCCAGCGCGGTGTGCGCCGGGAACCAGCCGAGACCGGCCGCCTCCGCGCAGGCCGCCAGGCCGTGGCCGCGGGCCTCCGGCAGATGGGCCCGGGCCAGCCCCATCGTGCACAGCAGCGGGACGGGCGGCAGCGGCACCCCGATCCGGGCGAACTCGCGGTCCAGGAAGGCGTGGTCGCAGCTGACGTGGTGACCGACCAGCACCCGGCCGGCCAGCAGCTCCAGCAGCCGGGGGGCGATCTCCCGGAAGCGCGGGGCGCCCTCGACGTCCGCCTGGCGTATCCGGTGCACATGGGTCGGGCCGACCGGGCCCAGCGGATCCAGCAGGGTGGCGAACTCGCCCTCGGGGCGGAGCCGGGCGTCCAGCAGCACCACCGCGACCTCGACCACCCGGTGCCGCCACGGACTGCGGCCGGTCGCCTCCACGTCCACCACGGCGAAGCCCGGGGCTTCGGGCAGCGCGGGGATCGGGCGGGGAAGCATGGCGGCACTCCTCGTGTGCTCAGCCCCCCACGGGCGCAAACGCGTTCGATCGTAAGCCGACCGGGGCGCCCCGCCCCAAGCCGGAACGGAGTGTCTTTGACAACGATTCGGCGAACCGCCCCCGCCGGTCGGCGGGGGCGGTGGTGCACGTACGAACCTGGCCTGTCCGGCGAGTCTTTGCCGGGTCCGCGACGCCGGACAGGCCGGTTCAGCCCGCCAGGGCCTTGCGCAGGCGGTTCTCGTCGACCCGCCAGAAGTCGTGCTGGCGGCCGTCGATCAGGGTGACCGGGATCTGCTCCCAGTAGCGGCGGTACAGCTCCTCGTCCCGGGTGATGTCCTTCTCCTCGAAGGTCGCACCCAGCTCCGCCGTCACCCGGACGATCACCTCCCGGGCCTCGTCGCACAGGTGGCAGCCGGGCTTGCCGACCAGGGTCACGGTACGGTCCGCCGGCTCGGGGCTCTTGCGTCGCAGCAGTGGGCTCACCTGGCCATTATTCGCCCGCACGCCCCCGGGACCGCCCGGCCCCCTCGGCGGGAAGCTGTTCACCGCACGGGCACGGCTCCGTCACGGCCGCTCCCCGCCCGGCTGGCTATGCTCGATGACATGGCCGTGCTCCGAAGGCTCACCCAGGCGAGACGCTCCACCACCGAGCGGAGCGCCCTGGCGGGCGAGGCCGCGGCAGCGGCGGCCGAGGCCGCGCTGCGCGCCGAACCGCTGCTCGCCCCCACCACCGGCGCCCCGGCGGCGGACGCCCCGGCGGAGGGCCCCGTGGAGGCCCCCGGGACGGGCGGCCCCGAGGCCGGTGCCGCCCCGGCGGGGAGCCCGACGGCCGGCCGGGCCGGAAGGGCCCCCAAGGCCCCGCCCGGGAACCACACCCCGGACCAGGACGACCCGCGCGCCGCCGCCTTCTTCGACTGCGACAACACCATCCTGCGCGGCGCCGCGATCTTCTACCTCGGCGTCGGCCTCTACCGGCACGGCTTCCTCACCCGCCGCGACATCGCCCGGTTCGCCTGGCAGCAGGCCCTCTTCCGGCTGCACGGCACCGAGGACCCGGACCACATCTCGGACGCCCGGACCACCGCCCTGGGCATCGTGGCCGGCAAGCGCACCGCCGACCTGGAGGCGATCTGCGAGGAGGTCTTCGAGCAGGTCGTCGCCGACAAGATCTGGCCCGGCACCCGTGCCCTGGTCCAGATGCACCTGGACGCCGGCCAGCGGGTCTGGCTGGTGACCGCCGCCCCGCTGGAGGTGGCCCGGATCATCGCCCGGCGGCTCGGCATGACCGGCGCGCTGGGCACCGTCGCCGAGGCCCGGGACGGCCACTACACCGGCCGGCTGGTCGGCGACCTGCTGCACGGCCCGGCCAAGGCCGCCGCGGTGAACGCGCTGGCCCGGCACGAGCGGCTGGACCTCGACCGCTGCGCCGCCTACAGCGACTCGGCCAACGACATCCCGATGCTCTCGCTGGTCGGCCACCCGTACGTGGTGAACCCGGACGGCGCGCTGCGGCGGCACGCCCGGGCGCAGGGCTGGCGGGTGCGCGACTTCCGGACCGGGCGCAAGGCGGCCCGGGTGGGGCTGCCGGCGGCGGCCGCGGTCGGGGTGCTGGCGGGTGCGGCGGCGGCCGGGGTGGCGTTGCAACGCCGCCGGCGGCGGGGCTGAACTCCGGCCACGGAACCGTTTCTTCCCCTCCCCGCCCCTCCCCCGCGCGGGTGAGAAGGCGTCAATCGGCGGCCTGATCGGGCCCCTCGTACGGGCGAACTCCCTGGTCCGACAAGGTCGTCCGGGCCCGATGCACGAACCTGTCACGCGGTGACCGGTTCTGATCGTTCGCCAGACCGGGAAAGTCAGGGGTTACGGAGCTCCAAGGCTGGGAAACCGCCGCCAGTACCGCCGAATTGGTCACCCTGGGCGCCCGAACGGTCACGTTGAGCCGGATGAACGCCGACATCTCCGGTCAGTGTCAGCCGAATATGCACAACAAATGGATCCCAAACGACCACTTCGACCACACGGTGTAGCTGTCATTGCACAAAGCGTTATTCTCTCCTGGATGCACGTCACCCAAGCGTCCCGCTCGAACGGGTGCCATGGGGAGTGCTCTCCGCGCAGGCGGAGGTGATCCGTCCACAGTTCTGCCTCTGGGAGTCCCGTGTACCCACCCGTCCGGAACGACGCGCCTGCACCCTCCCGCCCGTCGTCCGCGCCCCTGCGTCCCCGCACCGGCCTCCGCGGTCGCCCGGCCGAGCGGCAGATCTCCACCGGCCTGGACCTGCTGCGCACCCTGCTCCGCAGCCAGCTCGTCGTCTCGCCCCAACTCGTGCCCGCCGGTGGGCCGTTGGTCGGCCACCAGCACGGCCCCGGCACCGCGCTGCGCACCACCGCCGCCGGCTCGACCGGCACCGGCTCGCGCGGCCGCACCGGCAGCGTCGGCCGCAGCCGCTCCCGCACCGCGCCGAGCCCCGGCTACGAGACCGAGCACAACCCGATCATGGAGCTGGTCGAGCGGGCCCAGGCCGGCGAGAGCGAGGCCTTCGGCCGGCTCTACGACCACTACGCGGACACCGTGTACCGGTACATCTACTACCGGGTCGGCAGCCGGGCCACCGCCGAGGACCTCACCAGCGAGACCTTCCTGCGCGCGCTGCGCCGGATCGGCACCTTCACCTGGCAGGGCCGGGACTTCGGCGCCTGGCTGGTCACCATCGCGCGCAACCTGGTCGCCGACCACTTCAAGTCCAGCCGGTTCCGGCTGGAGGTCACCACCGGCGAGATGCTCGACTCCAACGAGTGCGAGCGCAGCCCGGAGGAGTCGGTGCTGGAGTCGCTCTCCAACGCCGCCCTGCTGGACGCGGTGCGCCGGCTCAACCCCCAGCAGCAGGAGTGCGTGACGCTGCGCTTCCTCCAGGGGCTGTCGGTGGCCGAGACCGCGCGGATCATGGGCAAGAACGAGGGCGCGATCAAGACCCTCCAGTACCGCGCCGTACGCACCCTGGCCCGGCTCCTGCCGCCCGACGCACGGTGAGGCGACGGTGACCGAGGGCGCGATAGGGCGGTCCCTGCCCCGACGGGCCCTACCCCGTCGGGCCCTGCCCAGGAGGACCCTGCCCGGGCGGCGATCCGACGGCCCGTCATCACCGCCGCCCGACCGACACGTCCGGGTGAACGGTCGATCCGATGATCAGCCGTGCGTAACCGACCGCCCGTACCGCTCGTTGGCCAGCATGCAAGCCCCCACCAGGCATACGGTCAAGCCGATTTGTGACCTATCACCCGATGGAGTGGCTTTGGCCCGCCGGGGCAACCGTCCGGCAGGCCGGGGTGTCGACAACGACGAAGGGAGGTGTGGCCCGTGACGGCAAACGTGCTGGAGCACCGACGGGCGAAGGCCTTCGCCGAGGCGCTGGAGGCCCACCAGGCGGAGCAACGCCGTGCGGCCGACGCCGAATCGGCCAACACCGCTGTCGCCGAGGCCGGTTCGGTCGCGATGGCCGAACTGGTCGGGGTGGCCGACGCACTGGGGGCACTACCCGGACCAGCCCTGGACCAAGAGGTCCGGACGGTCCAACGCGCCCAGCTGATGGCCGCGTTCGAGCAGGCCTTCGCGGGCGGGCCGGGCGCCGCGGTGCCCCGCCAGCGCCGCCACCGGGCGATCCGGACGGCGCCGCGCGGCCGGTGGAGCCGCCGCTTCGCGATCGGCGGACTGGTCGCCGGGCTCGCCGTCGGCAGCCTGGCCGGCGCGGCCGCGGCAAGCTCCAACGCCCTGCCCGGGGACACGCTGTACGGCATGAAGCGCGGCCTCGAAGGGCTCCGGCTGGACCTCGCGGACTCCGACTCGGAGCGCGGCGAACTGCTGCTCGGCAACGCCGCCACCCGGCTCGGCGAGGCCAACGCCCTGGTCGGGCAGACCGGTTCGACCACCGGGCTCAGCCCCGGCACGGTCGACCGGGTCCGCCGGGCGCTGGACGACATGCACGCCGACGCCCTCAAGGGCCGCGACCTGCTGCGTTCGGTCTACCGCAGCAACGGCTCGCTGGACCCGATGCGCGCGCTGGCCGGCTTCGCCCACGACGAGGACGGCCGCTGGAGCGAGCTGCAGGGCCGGCTGCCGGTCCAACTCACCGAGCAGGCCCACCTGGTGAACCAGCTCTTCGACGACATAAGCGAGGACGTCGCGCCCCTGCGCCTGACCCAGCCCGCCGCCAAGAGCGGTGGACCGGGCGGCACCGGAGCGGGCGACGACTCGTCCTCCTCGACCGGCGGCTCCCCGGCCGACTCCGGGGCGAACGGCTCCGGCGCCGCACCCGGCTCCGCGCAGTCCCAGGGCGGCACGGGCAACAGCAGCCGCCCCGGCGGCACCGACCGCGCCCCGGACGCCGCCGGCAACGGCGGCACGGCCGGTGGCGGGGCCAAGGGCGGCGGGCTGCCCAGCACCCTGCCCACCAGCGCCCCGGACGCCGTCAACGGCCTGGTCGGCAACCTCACCAACGGGCTCACCGGCGGCGGGCGGCCCTCGCCGAGCGCCGACGCGGCCCCGCCGCAGGTGCCGCAGCCGCCGTCCGGTGCGCCCAGCACGCCGGGCGCCCAGCAGGGCGTGGACGTGCCCCCGCTGATCCCCGGCCTGCTGCCCGGGCTGCGGATCCTCGGCGGCAGCTGAGCGACGTGCTGAGGGCCCGGTGGAACGCGTTCCACCGGGCCCTCAGCGCGTCAGGATCATCGGCAGCGTTCTTCTGAGGCGCTCAGAAGAACACCGAACGCCGCTGTACCAGCAGCTGGTACAGGGTGTGCTGGATGGTCTCACGCACCTCGTCGGCCAGGTCGAAGACCAGCATCGGGTCGTCCGCGGCCTCCGGCGGGTAGCCGTCGGTGGCGATCGGCTCGCCGAAGCGGATCGTCCACTTGGTCGGCAGCGGCAGCATCCCCAGCGGCCCCAGCCACGGGAAGGTCGGGGTGATCGGCGCGTACGGCAGGCCGAGCAGCCGGGCCAGCGTCTTGACGTTGCCGATCATCGGGTAGGTCTCCTCCGCCCCGACGATCGAGCACGGCACGATCGGCACCCCGGCGCGCAGCGCCGAGGAGACGAAGCCGCCGCGGCCGAAGCGCTGGAGCTTGTAGCGCTCGGAGAACGGCTTGCCGATGCCCTTGAAGCCCTCCGGCCAGACGCCGACCACCTCGCCGCGCTCCAGCAGCGCCTGGGCGTCCTCGTTGCAGGCCAGGGTGTGGCCGGCCTTGCGGGCCAGCTCGTTGATGCCCGGCAGCACGAAGACCAGGTCGGCGGCGAGCATCCGCAGGTGCCGGTGGTGCGGGTGGTGGTCGTGGATGGCCACCTGGGTCATCAGGGCGTCCAGCGGGATGGTGCCGGAGTGGTTGGCGACGATCAGGGCGCCGCCCTCGGCCGGGATGTGCTCGACGCCCTGGACCTCGATCCGGAAGTACTTCTCGGCCAGCGGGCGCAGCAGCGAGAGCAGCACCTCCTCGGTGAGCTCCCGGTCGAAGCCGAACTCGTCGACCTCGTAGTCGCCGGTGATCCGGCGGCGCAGGAAGGCCAGTCCCTCGGTGGCCCGGCCCTCCCAGCCCTTGCCGAACAGCCGGGTGGCCGCCGGGCCGAGCTGCCCGGACAGCGCCCCGCCGACGGCCCTGGCGAGCCGGTCGGCCGGCCCGGGGCCCTCGGGGGAGCTCCAGCTGGGGGCGGACTCGATCGGGATGACCTTGGCCTCGCCCGGCGCGTTCTCGGCGGCGGCACTCATGGCGGGTTCAGCTCCTCGGGCGGCGGGTCGGTACGGCGTCGGTGGCCCCTTCCGGGCCGAGCAGGGCGGTCAGCCGGTCGGTGACGGCGGCCAGCCGCCCGGGCGGCAGCAGGCCGGGGCCCCGGGCGGCGGCGAAGTCGGCGAAGGCCTCCGGAGTGCTGAACGCCGGACGGTAGCCGAAGGTCTCCCGCAGCCGCGTGGTGTCCACCACCCGGCCGTGGGTGAGCAGCCGCAGCTGTTCCGGCGAGACGTCGACCAGCCGGGTCTGCCGGGCCAGCACGGCCATCCAGCTGACCGCGGGCAGCAGCAGCGGGAGGGTGGGGCGGCCGAGCCGGCGGGCGCACTGGGACAGCAGCAGCACGCCCTCCCCCGCCACGTTGAAGGTGCCGGTGTTCACGGTGCCGGGCACCGGCTCGTCGGCGGCCCGGCAGAGCACCGCGACGGCGTCGTCCTCGTGCACGAACTGCAGCCGGGGGTCGTAGCCGAGCACGGTCGGCAGCACCGGCAGCGCGAAGTATTCGCTGAGCGGGGTGTCCGAGCCCGGGCCGACGATGTTGGCGAAGCGCAGCACCGTCACCGCGACGTCCGGGCGGCGCCGGGCGAAGCCGCGGACGTAGCCCTCGACCTCGGCCGCGTCCTTGGCGAAGCCGCCGCCGGGCGGGTCCTTCGGCTGGATCCGCTCGCTGAACACCGCCGGGTCGCGGGGCGCGGAGCCGTAGACGCCCGTGGTGGACTTCACCACCAGCCGGCGCACCCCGGGCGCCTTCTGGCAGGCGCCGAGCAGCTGCATGGTGCCGATGACGTTGGACTCCTTCACCGCGGCGCGGTTGGTGGAGCCCAGCCCGGTGGCGCTGACGCTCAGGTGCACCACGGTGTCCACCCGGTGCTCGGCGATCACCCGGGCGACCGCGGGGCGGCGCAGGTCGAGCTGGTGGAAGGTGTACGGGGCGGCCGGTCCGTCCGGCTCCTCGAGCGGCAGCCGGGGCGGCTGCACGTCCACGCCGACGACCCGGTCCACCCCCGGACGGCGCCGGACCTCGGCGGCGAAGCGGGCACCGAGATGGCGTGCCACGCCGGTGACGAGCACGACCACGCCCACGGTGCTGCACCCCATTCCCTCGACCGAGCGGCCTGCGTGCACCGTACCGCGCCGCCCCACCGGGCCGTGAAACGACACCGGGCTGTGAAATGACACCGCCCGCCCAGGCCGCAGGGGCCTGGACGGGCGGTGGAAGCGCTGGGCGCGCTGGGCGCGGCCGGGGGCGCTTACTTCTTGTTGCGACGCTGAACGCGGGTCCGCTTCAGAAGCTTGCGGTGCTTCTTCTTGGCCATACGCTTGCGACGCTTCTTGATGACAGAGCCCACGGAACAACCCTCGCTCACTGAGACTCGCGTCCGTGAGAGACGGAGTCCATACGACTGACGTGAGGGCCTAGCCTACCGTCCACGTGGCCGGGGCCGTAATCGTGCTCCCCTGAAGCGGGAAACTCGCGGGAAATCCGGGGCGAACGGGGACGGATCCACGGGCTGTGGACCCGCCCCCGCCGGCCCCGGTGCTACGCGCTCTCGAGCCGCACGTACGACTCCTTGAGGTACTCGTGCACCGCCTGCTGGGGCACCCGGAAGGACCGTCCGACCCGGATGGCCGGCAGCTCTCCGCTGTGCACCAACCGGTACACGGTCATCTTGGACACCCGCATGACCGCGGCAACCTCGGCCACGGTCAGGAAGACGACTTCCTGCAGGGGACGCTCGACGGAACTCATGACCATCACCCGACCCTTACCCGTGTGCAAGGCACCGGCTTCCCCTCCGGTGACTCCACCGGCACACGTGTATCCCCAGAGTAGTTATGGGTGGTACCAGTGGGAAGAGGGGAGGTGCAGTCCTCGTACTGTGAGAGATAGGACCGTTGCAGTACGTAGTCACTCGGCGGATCGCCCCAGGGGGCGTACGCACGGCCCCTCCGGGGCCCGGCCGGGGCGGGGGCCGGGGCGGCGGATTCAGGCCAGCAGACCGTGGTGGGGGAACACCGCGCGGCGGCTGGCGAGGATGGCCTGATCGAGTCGGTCGGCCGGATCGTAACCCGAGTCGAAGTCGCGCCAGGCCGGGCGGGCGCCGTCGGTCATCCGCAGCGGGGCCGGGCGGCGGGTGCGGCGGTAGACCTCGGCGCGCCAGGCCTCGGGGGTCTCGGTGGCCGGGTCGACGGGCCGGCCGGCGGCGGTGGCGACCAGGTGGGTCCAGCAGCGCGGGACGACGTCCACCACGGCGTAGCCGCCCCCTCCGGTGGCCACCCAGCGGCCGCCGGTGAGCCGGTGGGCCAGCCCGTGCAGCTCCTCGGCGATCAGCCGCTGGGCGTCCAGGGTGACGGCGAGGTGGGCGAGCGGGTCCTCCAGGTGGGTGTCCGCGCCGTGCTGGGTGACCAGGACCTGCGGCCGGAAGGCGGTGAGCAGTTCGGGCACCAGGGCGTGGAAGGCGCGCAGCCAGCCGGCGTCGCCGGTGCCGGCCGGCAGCGGCAGGTTGGCGGCGGAGCCGGGGGCGTCCGGGCCGCCGGTCTCGGTGGGCCAGCCGGTCTGCGGGAAGAGCGTGGCGGGGTGCTCGTGCAGCGAGACGGTCAGCACCCGGGGGTCGTTCCAGAAGGCCGCCTGGACGCCGTCGCCGTGGTGGACGTCCACGTCGACGTAGGCGACCCGCTCGGCGCCGAGTTCGAGCAGCCGGGCGATGGCCAGGGCCGGGTCGTTGTAGACGCAGAAGCCGGAGGCCTTGCCGGGCATCGCGTGGTGCAGTCCGCCGGCGAAGTTGACGGCGTGCGGGGTCTCGCCGCGCCAGACCGCCTCGGCGGCGGCGACCGACTGGCCGGCGATCAGCGCGGAGGCCGAGTGGACGGCCGGG
The DNA here is from genome assembly GCF_042884005.1 of Kitasatospora sp. NPDC058162. Classification (NCBI taxonomy): domain Bacteria; kingdom Bacillati; phylum Actinomycetota; class Actinomycetes; order Kitasatosporales; family Streptomycetaceae; genus Kitasatospora; species Kitasatospora sp. NPDC058162. Next base: position 166,583 of record NZ_JBHVUS010000005.1, on the reverse strand, counting down.
AAGGCCCAGTTGTCGTCGGTGCCGAGCCCGTGCCGGGGGTCCGACTGCTCGGGGTGGGCGGCGGCGTGCCGGACCGCCTCGACGTACTCCTTGGTGTGCACCAGCTGCAGGGTGGAGTCCCCGGCGGGCGGCGCGGACCGGACGGTCACCCCGGGCCCGGTGGCCAGTCCGAGGGCCTCGACCAGGCGCATGGTGAGCGCCAGCCGGGTCGGGTCCATCGGGTGGCCGGGGCCGAAGTCGTAGGCGGTGACGGCCTCGTCCCAGAAGAGGTGCAGGCCGCAGGAGGTGTCACGCTCGGCTTCGGGCATGGCCTCCACCGTAGTGGGTGGGGGCGGCGGGCCTCGCCCGCCCCCACCGTCACGCGGCGGCGCGGGCCAGGGCCGGCCTGGGGGCGAAGCGCTCGGCCAGCGGCAGGACGGCGAGCACCAACAGCATCGGGGCGAGCAGCGCCCAGCGGTACGAACTCGCGTCCGCGATCGCCCCGACCAGTGGCGAACCGATCAGGAAGCCCACGTAGTTGAAGAGGTTGAGCCGGGCCACGGCGGCGTCCGAGTCGGCCGGGAAGAGCCGGCCGCCGGCCGCGAACACCTGCGGGATGATCGCGCAGATGCCGAAGCCGAGCACGGTGAAGGCGGCGATGCCCGCCCAGGCGGCGGGCGCCAGCGCGGCCAGCCCGAAGCCCAGCGCGGCCAGCGCCGCGCCGAAGCGCACCACCGGGACGGCGCCGAAGCGCTGCACCGCGCGGTCGCCCAGGGCCCGGCCGAGCAGCATCGCGACCATGTAGCCGAGGTAGGAGAGCTTGGCGAGGTCCTCCCGGCTGCCCAGGCCGTCGGTGAGGTACTTGACGCTGTAGTTGGAGACCGAGGCGTCCGCGATGTACGCGAAGGCCATCGCCAGGCACAGCGGCAGCAGCGGGCGCCAGGGGATGGACCGGGCGGCGGCCTCGGCGGCGTCCCGGACGGCGTCGCCGAGTTCGGCCGGTCCGGCGAACCGGGTGCCGGTCAGCACCGCGAGCGGGGCGATCACCGCCGCGGCCGTGCCGAACAGCAGCGGCAGCCCCAGGTCGTAGTGCGAGCCGAGGCCGGCGATCGCCGCGCCGAGGATGCCGCCGAGGCTGAACGCGGCGTGGAAGCCGATCATGATCGAGCGGCCGTAGCGGTGCTGGAGGCCCACCCCGAGCATGTTCATACTGGCGTCGAGCGCCCCCACCAGCAGCCCGAACGCGCCCAGCGCGACGGCGAGTTGCCACAGCGAGTCGCCCAGTCCGGCGCCCGCCAGACTGAGGCAGACGGCCGGCTGGACGGCCCGCAGGACGGCCCGGGCGCCGATGCGCTTCACCAGCCGCTCGGAGAGGATCGAGCCCACCCCGGCCAGGATCGGCACCGCGGCCAGGAAGACCGGCAGCAGCCCGTCGCTCAGCCCGTACCGGTGCTGGATCTCCGGGATGCAGGTGACCAGCAGCGCGAAGGTGGTGCCCTGGAGCAGGAAGCTGACGGCGAGCGCGGCCCGCCCGACCCGCAGTCCCGGCGCCGTCGGGGTCGGGACGGACTGCACGGGCGGTGCGGCACTCATCTACGGACCTCCACGCGGCTCGCTACCGGTCGCCCCCGGGCCCGCTACCGGCCGGTAGAACGATGTTGGCCGAGAGCGTAGGCGGTGCGCCGGGTTTGCGGGAGGGGTCGCGCAGGGACTTCCGCCGCGGGCGGCCCCCGGTCACTTCCCGCCGGAGGCCAGCTCCCGGGAGCGGTCCCGGGCCGCCTCCAGGGCGCCCAGCAGCGCGGCCCGCACCCCGTGGTTCTCCAGCTCGCGGATCGCCGCGATGGTGGTGCCGGCCGGGGAGGTGACCGCCTCGCGCAGCTTCACCGGGTGCTCGCCGGAGTCGCGCAGCATCACCGAGGCGCCGATCGCGGACTGCACGATCAGGTCGTGCGCCACCTGCCGGGGCAGGCCGAGCAGGATGCCCGCGTCCGTCATCGCCTCGACCAGGAAGTAGAAGTAGGCCGGGCCCGAACCGGACAACGCGGTGGCCGCGTCCTGCTGGGACTCCGGCAGCCGCAGCGCCTTGCCGACCGAGCTGAAGATCTCCTCGGCCCGCGCCAGGTGCTCCTCCCGGGCGTGCGAGCCGCCCGAGATGACGCTCATCCCCTCGTCCACCAGCACCGGCGTGTTGGGCATCACCCGGACCACCGGGGTGCCGGCCGCCAGCCGCTCCTCGAACCAGGCGGTCGGGACGCCGGCCGCCGCCGAGATCACCAGCCGGTCCGGGCTGATGTGCGGGGCCAGCTCCTCCAGCAGGGTGCCCATGTCCTGCGGCTTGACCGCGAGGATCAGGGTGTCGGCCAGCTTCGCGGCCTCGGCGTTGGAGACGGCCACCACGCCGTACCGGTCGGCGAGTTCGGCCGCGCGCTCGGGACGGCGGGCGGTCACCAGGACGTCCGCCGGGTCGGTGCCGGCCCGCAGCAGACCGGAGAGCAGGGCCTCGCCGATCTTGCCGGTGCCCAGGAAGGCGATCTTCCGTCCGGGTGCTGCGCTGCTGGCCATGGTCCGCTCCTTGCCTCGGTACTGCGGCCATCCTCGCACCGCGCGAGGGCGCCCGTCGGGACCGTCCGGTCCGTGGTCCGCGCGGCCCCGGGGGGCCTTTGCCCCTAGGGAGAAAACTCGGGGGTTTCCCCTATGGCCTCCGGGCCCGTACGGGCGCACCGTGGAGCCATGGCACACGACGAGATGTCCCGACGTGAGAACCGGCAACTCGCCGCCGCCTCGGCGACGGTGGGCCCGTGGCGGACGGCCGCGGGCGTCGGTGCGGTGGTGGGCGCGACCGCCCTGGGGGTCGAAGCGATCTCCGGGGACTGGTCGCTGAGCATGCTGGCCGGACCGGCCGGCTGGGCCCTGTTCTTCGTCGCCCTGGTCGGCACCGTCGGCGGGCAGCTGCGCCGCGACACCGCCGACCGGCGGCTGCGCCGCTGGGCCGACGCGCACCCGTGGCAGGCGGCCCTCCCGGCGGCCGGCGGGCTGCTGGTGCTGAACACCCTGGCGCAGTACCTCCTCGGCGACGCCGGGCTGTTCGGCTCCTTCTTCATCTCGCTGCTCCCGGCCGGCCTCCTGCTGGTGATCGCCGGGGTGGTGGGCTCGGTGAAGCAGGCCCGCGGCAAGGGGTAGGGCCCTGAGGAAGGGTCGGTTTCCGGACAAAACACGGTGAACCCCCGGGCGCCGCGCACGGGTTCACCACATGGTGTGCCCCCGATCGACGAATCGTCACACCACGTCGGCATACTGGCGCGATGCCGATTGCCGAAGATCCGGAACCACGCCCCTCCGAGGGCAGTGAGCCGGGCGGGTCCGACCCGTCCGGAGCGGGCGGGAAGGACCCGTTCGCCGACCTCGTCCTGGACGAGGAGTTCATCAAGGCCGCCAGCGTGAAGGAGCAGTCCGGGCGCACCCGGATGCTGAGCGCCCGTTGGAAGCACACCCCGCCGGTCGACCCGGGCGGTCGACGCTCGGTCAACGACGGCCCGGCGCCGAAGCGCCGCTTCGGGCGCAAGCCGAAGCTCCAGGTGGTCGACCCCTGGGGCAACCCGCGCCCGGCCCGGCGCAGGCGCACGCTGGAGTGGCGCACGCCGCTGTTCATCGTGCTGACCGTCGCCGTGCTGCTGGCCGCGCTCAACGTCGACGCGCTGCGCACCTGGCTCCACGGGGGCGCCGACGGCTCCTCGCCGAAGGCCTACGCCCCGGTGCCGACCGTCGCCCCGGAGACGGCCCGGCCGACCAGCGCGCCGTCGGCGGTCCCCACCGACCAGCCGACCGTCGCCCACCCGTGGGCGGGCTCCCCCGCCGAGGGCTGGCCGACCTCGATGGACGCCTTCGGCCCGAAGGACGCACCGGACGCGATCGGGGTGTTCAGCGCGGAGCAGGTCGCCGCGCAGGTGAAGCTGGTGAAGGACTACCTGGCGGCCGCCAACCTGGACCCGAAGGTGATCGCCGGCGCGCGGCCGGACGCCGCGCTGGCCCTGCTGAGCCGGGAGAGCCAGGGCAGGATCGGCGCCACGCTGGACAAGCCGTCCAAGGAGCAGGACCCCACGCTGTGGTTCGCCCGGTTCGACCCCCGCGAGGCGATCCAGATCGGTGACTCCGCCAAGGTGCAGGGGCTGATCAGCGTGGAGGGCGACGGCGACAAGGGCGTCCTGGTGCACACCGACTTCACCTACGTCTACGCCCTCCGGCCGGGCCCGGACGCCGCCAAGGCTCCCGGATCGGCCCGGCCGTCGACGAAGGCGCCCCAGGCGCCCCAGGACGGCACGGCGAAGCCGGTGGGCCTCCTGGTGCCGGCCGACGACGCGGCCGGGGAGACCTGGACCACCCGCACGATCGTGCGCAGGCAGCAGGACTTCCGCTTCTACGACCCGGCCAGGTACCGGGTGGACCGGGCGAAGCTCATGGTCGACAAGTCGGCGACGGACATCGGCAACAGCGCGTGCGAGGTCTACGACGGCTTCCTGCACCCGCAGTTCGACCAGTTCGCCGCCCCCGGGCCGGACTCGACCGGCCCCAGGAGCGACCCCTACGACCGCAGCCACGACCTGCCGACGACCGGAGGCGACGACTGCGGCACGGTCAGCCGCTTCTGACGGTCAGCGCTTGCGCTTCCCGCCGGGTCGGCCGCCGCGGCCGGCCCGGCGCTTCTCGTACTGCTCGACGGCCTTCCGGTGGGCGGCCCGCTTGACCGCCTCGCCGGGGGCCTCGACCAGGCTGCGGGCGAAGTAGGCGGCCAGGCCGCCGGCCCCGCCGATCAGCCAGACCGCGCCGAGCGACTTCTCCTCGGCCATCCAGCCGGTCAGCTGGTCCTTGCCCTCGGTGAGCACCTTCCAGGTGCGCAGGACGGACATCAGCGAGCAGACCGCGATGGCGGCGGTCAGCAGCCCGTTCAGGAAGCCGCCGCCGTCGGAGAGGGCGACGCCCTCGACGCCGAAGCGCAGCACCAGCGCGGCGGCGGCGGTGGCGACCAGCGCGCCGACGGAGACGCCGACCCGGCGCAGCCAGTAGCCGTTGTCCCGGTCGAGCCAGCTGGTGCCGAAGAAGCGGATCGGCTCCGGCTCGGGGGCGCCGGTGGGCTTGGGGGCGGGAGTGGGGGGCTGCTCGGTCACGCCGTCGATTATCACCCGGGCGGCACGGAACGACGGAGGAGCCGTCCCCGCTGTCCGGGACGGCTCCTCCTGGGGCGCGCGGGGCTCAGCCGAGCTTGCTGACGTCCCGGACGGCGCCCTTGTCGGCCGAGGTGGCCATCGCCGCGTAGGCCCGCAGTGCCTGGCTGACCTGGCGGTCGCGGTTCTGCGGCCGGTAGCCGTTCCCGGCCTCCAGCGCGCGGCGGCGCTCGGCGAGGACCTCGGCCGGGACCTCCAGGGAGATCGTCCGGGCCGGGATGTCGATGGCGATGGTGTCGCCGTCCTCGACCAGCGCGATGGTTCCGCCGGAGGCCGCCTCCGGGGAGGCGTGGCCGATGGACAGGCCCGAGGTGCCGCCGGAGAAGCGGCCGTCGGTGATCAGCGCGCAGGCCTTGCCCATGCCGCGGCCCTTGAGGAAGGACGTCGGGTAGAGCATCTCCTGCATGCCCGGGCCGCCCTTGGGGCCCTCGTAGCGGATGACGACGACGTCGCCCTCCTTGACCCGCTTGGCGAGGATCGCCTCGACCGCGGCCTCCTGGGACTCGCAGACCACCGCCGGGCCGCTGAACGTCCAGATCGACTCGTCGACGCCGGCCGTCTTCACGATGCAGCCGTCCTCGGCGAGGTTGCCGTAGAGCACGGCGAGGCCGCCCTCGACCGAGTAGGCGTGCTCGACGCTGCGGATGCAGCCGCCGGCGGCGTCGGTGTCCAGCGACTCCCAGCGCTCGGACTGCGAGAAGGCCTCGGCGGAGCGCTTGCAGCCGGGTGCGGCGTGCCACAGCTCGACGGCCTCGGCGGAGGGCGAACCGCCGCGCACGTCCCAGGTCTTGAGCCACTCGGCGAGCGAGTCGGAGTGCACGGTGTGGACGTCCTCGTTGAGCAGCCCGCCGCGGTACAGCTCGCCGAGGATGGCCGGGATGCCGCCGGCCCGGTGCACGTCCTCCATGTAGTACGAGCCGTTCGGCGCGACCTTGGACAGGCAGGGCACCTTGCGGGAGACCGCGTCGATGGCCCGCATGTCGAAGTCCAGCTCGGCCTCCTGGGCGGCGGCGAGCAGGTGCAGGATGGTGTTGGTCGAGCCGCCCATGGCGATGTCCAGGGCCATGGCGTTCTCGAAAGCGGCCCGGCTCGCGATCGCACGCGGCAGCACCGAGGCGTCGTCCTGGCCGTAGTGGCGGTTGGTGATCTCGACGACCGTATGCCCGGCCTTCTCGTACAGCGCCCGGCGGGCGGTGTGGGTGGCGAGCACCGAGCCGTTGCCGGGCAGCGAGAGGCCGATCGCCTCGGTGAGGCAGTTCATCGAGTTGGCGGTGAACATGCCGGAGCACGAACCGCAGGTGGGGCAGGCGTTCTCCTCGATGATCGCGATGTCCTCGTCGGAGACGTTCTCGTTGACCGCCTGGGAGATCGCGTCGATCAGGTCCAGCTTGCGCACGGTGCCGTCGACCAGGGTGGCCTTGCCGGCCTCCATCGGGCCGCCGGAGACGAAGACGGTCGGGATGTTGAGGCGCAGCGCGGCCATCAGCATGCCGGGGGTGATCTTGTCGCAGTTGGAGATGCAGATCAGCGCGTCGGCGCAGTGCGCGTTGACCATGTACTCGACCGAGTCGGCGATCAGGTCGCGCGAGGGCAGCGAGTAGAGCATGCCGCCGTGGCCCATCGCGATGCCGTCGTCGACGGCGATGGTGTTGAACTCGCGCGGGATGCCGCCGGCCTCCTTGATCGCCTCGGAGACGATCCGGCCGACCGGCTGGAGGTGGGTGTGGCCCGGGACGAACTCGGTGAAGGAGTTGGCGACCGCGATGATCGGCTTGCCGAAGTCCTCGCGGGCTACGCCGGCGGCCCGGAGAAGCGCCCGGGCGCCTGCCATGTTGCGACCGTGGGTGACCGTACGGGACCTCAGCTCGGGCACTGTGCTCCACTCCTTCGGGGCTCTCGCCGGCGCCCGCCGGTGATCAGGGTGCGGGGGCCGTTGTGGCTTACGAGCCTACGCCCGCCGTCCGGCCGGCGGACGGCGCGTCCGCGATGCGGGCAGCGGATGGCGCGGCGGGCGCGGGGCTCAGGCTCAGGCCTGCTTGACGGCCACGGTGACGTCCAGGGTGAACGGCTCGACCACCAGGCCGTCCGGGAACTCGGCGGTCATCGCCTCCCGCTCGGCGGCCAGCACCGGGGCGCGCTCCTCGGGGCTGAGCGAGGCCAGGTAGGAGCGGGAGGTCAGGTCGGTGAGCACGTGCTCGACGGTGACCTGCCGCTCCCAGTGCAGCACCGCCCGTTCGACCGCGAGGCCGGCCGGGGCGAAGTGCCGGGTGTGGCCGCTGATCCCGCCGTAGCCGTGGTAGCGGTCGGGCAGTGCGGCGGCCAGCCGCTCGGCCCGGGCCCGGACCCACGGCACGGTCTCGTCGTGCACGTTCCACCAGGTGGCGAGGGCGCCGCCGGGCCGCAGCACCCGGACCGCCTCCGGGACGGCCAGCTCGGGGCGGGTCCAGTGGAAGGCCTGGGCGTAGCTGATCAGGTCGGCGGAGGCGTCGTGGAAGGGCAGGTCGTCGCCGGTGCCGCGGACCAGCGGCAGGGTGGGCGAGGAGGCCAGGAACTGGGCGGCCATGCCGCCGCTGGGCTCGACCGCGACGATCTCGGCGCCCCGGGCGGCCAGCAGCCGGGTCGCGATGCCGGTCCCGGCGCCGACGTCCAGGACCCGGGCGCCCTTGAGGCCGCGGCCCCAGAGCCGCTCCACCGTGTCGAACAGCTCGGCCGGGTAGCCGGGCCGCCCCCGGTCGTACTCGGCCGCGACCGCGCCGAAGCTCACGGCGAGCTCCCGGTAGTTCTGGTAGTCCGTCACATTTCCCCCTGTGTACGGCAGTTCACTCCCGTTCGGGCCCGTTCGGGCCCGGTGATCAGCGTACGCGCGAGGGGGTGGCGAGGTGCAAGCGGGTGAAGGCGAGGGCCTCGGCCAGATCGGCCTCGCGTTCGGCGGGGGACGCGGAGCGACGGGTGTTGACCTCCAGCACCACGTGGCCGTCGAAGCCGGTGCGGGCGAGGTGCTCCAGCAGCTCGGCGCAGGGCTGCTTGCCCCGGCCGGGGATCAGGTGCTCGTCCTTGCCGGAGCCGCTGCCGTCGGCGAGGTGGACGTGGGCGAGCCGGTCGCCCATCCGCTCGACCATGGCGAAGGTGTCGATCCGGGAGGTGGCGACGTGCGAGAGGTCGATGGTGAAGTGCCGGTACTCCTCGTCGGTGACGTCCCAGCCGGGCGCGTACGCCAGCACCTCGCGGTCGCGGTAGCGCCACGGGTACATGTTCTCGACGGCGAAGCGGACGTCGGTCTCGCCCGCCATCCGGTTGATGCCCTCGACGAACTCGCGGGCGTACTGCCGCTGCCAGCGGAACGGCGGGTGCACGACCACGGCGCTCGCGCCGAGCTTCTCGGCCGCCGCCCGGGCCCGGACCAGCTTGGTCCACGGGTCGGTGGTCCACACCCGCTGGGTGATCAGCAGGCACGGCGCGTGCACGGCCAGGATCGGCAGCTGGTGGACGTCGGAGAGGCGGCGCAGGGCCTCCAGGTCCTGACTGACCGGGTCGTTCCAGACCATCACCTCGACCCCGTCGTAGCCGAGCTTGGCGGCCAGCTCGAAGGCGACGGCGGTGCTCGCCGGGTACACCGAGGCGGTGGACAGCGCCACCTTGGTGTCCGGGATGTGCAGGGTCGGGTGCTGGGGCAGCACCAGCCGGTCGGTGGTGCGCAGCAGCGGCGGGCGGGCGGCGTCGCGCTTGGCGGCCTTCACCGAGCGGACGGACTGCACGGCGGCCTTGGCGGCGCCGGCGGCCCCGGCGGCGGCCTTCCGCGCCGCGGTCTTCCGGGCGGGGGCCTTGGCGGTCTTGTCAGTCTTGTCGGCCGGGGTCCGCTCGGCGGCGGCGGCCGGAGCGGCGGTGCGCTGCGTGGCCTTGACGGCCTTGACGCCCTTGACGGCCTTGACCGCTTTCGCGGCCTTGGCGCCCTTGGCCGCCTTGCCGAGACCCGCCGTACCGCGTCGGCCGCGCGGGTCGGCCGGCCGCGGCTGCCCGTCCGCTCCGGGAGCGCGGCCCTCCTGCGTTCCGTCCTCGCCCGCTGGTTGCACCACGGGAGACAGCGTAAGCGGAGCACGCTCCGAACGGGGGCGGACGCCCGGCGGAGTGACCACCGGCACGCTCCCCCGCTCCTGCGCGGGCGCTCCTGGGCAGGAGCTACCGGGCTGGCGTTACTGGGTGAGCGCGGGGCGGCGCTGGTCGGCGGGGCTGTCCATGGCGTCCAGCTCGCGCAGGATGATGCCCTCGCGCAGCGCCCACGGACAGACGTCCAGCTCCTCCAGCCCGAACAGGTCCATCGCGGCGTCCGCGACCAGTGCCCCGGCCAGCAGCTGCTTGGCCCGGCCCTCGGAGACCCCGGGGATCTGCGCGCGCTCGGCGACGGTCATCGTGGACAGCCGCGGCAGCCAGGCCGACAGCCCGCTGCGGGTGAGCCGGCGGTCGGTGTACGGGCCGGCGTCGGCGGGGGCGGCGCCGGTCATCCGGGCCAGCTGCTTGAAGGTCTTGGAGGTGGCGACGGCGTGCTGCGGCGGCCCGAGCCGGGAGATCTCGCCGACCACGTGGGCGATCTCGGCGCGGACGTGCCGTCGCAACTCGCGCAGCCCGTCCGGGTCGGCGACGTCCCCCGGCAGCCAGCGGGCGGTCAGCCGCCCGGCGCCGAGCGGCAGCGAGCAGGCGACGTCCGGCTGCTCGTCCAGGCCGCAGGCGATCTCCAGCGAGCCGCCGCCGATGTCCAGGTTGAGCAGTCGGCCCGAGGACCAGCCGAACCAGCGGCGGACGGCCAGGAAGGTGAGCCGGGCCTCGTCCTGACCGGAGAGCACCCGCAGTTCGATCCCGGTCTCGGCGGCGACCCGGCGCAGCACCTGCTCGCCGTTGGCGGCCTCGCGGACGGCCGAGGTGGCGAACGGCAGGATGTCGACCACGCCCTTGTCCTCGGCGACCCGCAGCGAGGAGGCGATGTGCCCGATCAGCCGCTCGACGCCGGCCTCGCTTATCGCGCCGGACTCGTCCAGCAGCTCGGCCAGACGCAGTTCGGCCTTGTGCGAGTACGCGGCCAGCGGGGCGGCACCCGGATGGGCGTCCACCACGAGGAAGTGGACCGTGTTGGAACCTACGTCGAGAACACCGAGTCGCATAACTCTCCACGCTACGCGATCCGGCCGTGGAGGCGATCGGTTGTGACGGTATTCGCGCTGGTCCAGGTCGTTCCCGTCCGTTCCGGGTGCGACCGGTGAACACTCGCCTGAACACTCTCCGTCGATCGCCGCTCAGTGGCCGCGCGGTCCGGCCCGGCGCTCGGTGCGGCAGTTGGCGTCCACCCAGCGGCGGGCCGGGCCCGGGGTGTCGGTGATCAGGCCGTCGGCGTCCCGGGCGGTCATCAGCTGCCAGGCCTCGTCGCCGTCCAGCGTCCAGACGTAGACCTCGCGCCCGGCCTTGCGCTCGGCCGCGATCCGGGCGGCAGTGGCCAGGCCGGTGTCCAGGGCGATCCCGTCCAGCTTGAGGTCCCCAGGGTCCTCGGCGATCGCGCCGCCCTGGATCAGCACCACCGGCAGGGCGGGCGCCACCGCGTGGGCCTGGCGCAGGTGCGCGACCGAGAAGGAGTAGAGGACGACGTGCGCCCGGCTGCCGGCCGCGAGCCGGGCGATCCGGGCGACGTCCTCGGGGCGCTGCCACTTGATCTCCATCAGCAGCGTGGCGCTGCTGCCGGAGAGGCGCTGGAGCAGCTGCTCCAGGGTGGGTACGGGCTGGGCGCCGCCGGGGCCGACCGTCACCCGCAGGGCGGCGATCTGGGCGGCGGTCAGGTCCGCGACGGCGCCCTTGCCGTTGGTGGTGCGGTCCACGGTCGGGTCGTGCATCAGCACCGGGACGCCGTCCCGGGTGGTCTGGACGTCGGTCTCCAGCCAGTCCGCGCCCTGGTCGAGGGCGGTGTCGAAGGAGGCCATGGTGTTCTCGGGCGCGTTGAACGGCGCACCCCGGTGCCCGATCACCACCGGGGACGCGCACACCGACGGCGCGGCGGCCGAACGGGCCTGCAGCGCGGGACCACCGGAGGCGCACCCGGCGGCCAGGACCGCGAGCGCGGCGAGGACGGCGGTCTGGGTGCGGGACGGGGCGGTCACGGCTCGGTGCTCCGGTTTCGGTCGCTTCGGGTCGGCTGGTTCGTGGTCATCTGATCCCTCTGACAGCCCCGCACCGGCCTCCGGTTCCCCGGCCCGCCGGGATCGGCCGGTATCGGCCGGGATCGATCCGACCTGAGGCCGGATCGCCACGGGCTGAGGCCGGATCGCCACGGGCCGAGGTCGGATCAGAGCAGGCCGTCCCACAACTGTTCCACGATGACGGCCCACCAGTTCTCCGGATCGCCGTAGACCGTACCGTCCAGCTCCGCCAGCCCCCGCTGCAGGGCGTCCACCGCGGGGCCCGCCGCGGCCGGGTCCAGCCCGCGCAGAGTGGGCCACCAACCGGCGAACAGCTCCAGGCAGCGGACGAAGGCCCGCAGGTCGGCGTTGCAGTGGCGGGCCGTCGCGTAGTCCGGGTCGACGGCCCGGACGGTGCCCTCCGCCCGGTCGAGGGCAATCAGCGCCCAGCCGTCCGTCCCCAGCACCAGCTGCCCGGCCAGCGCCGACCGCTCCCGCCCGGCCGCCCGGGTGCCGCGGCCGAGCGCCGCGAGGTACGGCGCGAGCGGCGGCAGGACGGTGCCCGGGCGGGACCCGTCCGCGATCGCCTCCACGCCCGGGTGGTGCAGCGCGAAGAAACCTTCCACCGCCTTCGGCACCCCGACCGCCAGCAGCAGCGCCGCCGCCTCCCCGGGCAGCTCCGCGCGCACCACGTCCGCCCGGTCGAAGCGCTGCACGCCCGCCGGGCCGAACCGCCGGGCCAACCGCTCCGCCAGGGCGGCGTCCGGCTCCTCCGGCAGCGGCGGCACCGACCGCGGGAACGACACCCGGTTGCGGCCCGGCCCGTCCGGCTCAGCGGGCAACTCCCGCACGGCGGACGCCCGGTGGTCGAAGCGCGGCCCGTAGGGCAGGTCGAAGTCCAGCCGGGCGTGCGGCAGTTCGGCCGCCAGCGCGTACGACCAGTAGCCGCCGGGCAGGGCCGCCGGCCGCAGATCGGTGCGCACCGCCAGCACGTCCTCGGCCGCGACGCCCTGCTCCCGCAGCCACCACCAGCCGCGCAGCGCCGGATGCGGCAGCCCGGCGGCCGACCGCAGCGCCAGCGCCTGGGTGGCGCCGGCGCCGTCCCGGTACGTCAGCTCGGCCCGGGCACCCCGGCCGGTGGCCGGCGGGCGGGTCGGGTCGTACCCGCCCGCACCGACGAAGTCCCGGTAGAGCCCGACCACTTCGTCCACCGGCACCGACGGCCACACCGTGAACCGCCCGCTCTCCCGGTCCACCACGGCACACGCCGCCCCGACCTCCTCGGGCGCCCGCCGCTCCCCCGTCCGCGGATCCACCTCCACCCGGGGCGGCTCCGCCCAGACGACCCACCCCAGCTCGAACTCGTGCACGCACACCCGCCGCGCCACCCCGGCACCCTGCGGAAGATCCCCGTTGATCCACCGATGCCCCGCCTCCACCGCCTGCGCCCGCGCGATCACCCGTCCACCCCCGTCGTCGAATCGGACCCCACCATCATCCAGCCCCGCCCGGCCGCCGAAGGACGACACTGGACCCGCCCCCGCCCGACCAGAACCTCCGGAGGAACGGTGAACACACCATCCGTGCACGGCCGACAGCCCGTCGCCCGCACCCAGGACGCCGTGGCCGCGGCCCTCCCGCCGGCCCAGCGGATGGAGTTCCACCGCGAGATGGGCGGGGCGGGCGACGGGACGATCGGCGGCGTCCTGCGCCGCTGGTGGCTGCGCGCCGAGCTCTACCGCGACCCGGAGGGCGACCGCATCCACGCCGCCGTCCGGGCCGGCACGGCGCCGGGCACCCCGGCGGCCACGGTCCTGCGGCGTCTCGGGGCGCCGTGAGCACCGAGGGCCTCAGGCCGGCGGTTCGGGGCGGTGCTCCCGCCCCTCGTCGATCGCGGCCAACACGTCCTCCGTGCCGGGCAATCGTGCCTGGAAGGTAGCGCTGCCCCCGGCCGCACCCGTGCTCAGGCCGCCGCCAGGTCCACCGGGCGACCCTCCGGGTTCAGGGCGATGGCCCAGAGGCCCTGGGTGGCGGGGTGGAGGGGGGTGGGGCCGCGGCGGGCGAGTTGGTGGTCGAGGTAGGTGACGGTGTCCTGGTGGTTGACGGCGTTCCAGGCGTGCGGGCGGCCGTAGGCGTCGAGGGTGAGCAGGACGGCCTGGGCGCCGTGGCCGGCCCGGCGGAGTTCGTCGGCGAGGCGGGTGAAGGCCTGGCCGCCGTCGCCGAGGTCGCGGAAGGGGGCGCCGAGTTCGCGTTCGGCGCGGTCGCGGCCGCCGCGTTCGCCGGCGTCGCCCTCGGTGGGGATGCGCGGGGCGGCGCAGGTGGGGCGGCCGGTGTAGGTGTCGACAGCGGAGAGGGCGATCTCCAGGCTGTTGTTGGCCCGGCCGGGTGCGCGGTGGCCGTCCGCGTTGACGGCCTCGGCCCAGCCGCCGGCCGCCGGGTCGGGGTGGCGGACGGGGAGGCCGTCCTCGTCGCAGGGCACCCGGCGTTCGAGTTCGGCCTGGTGCTGGGGGTCGACCGGGCCGAGTCCGCCGGGCCGGCCGGAGGGGCGGCTGTCGGCGATGGTGCGCAGCCGGGGTTCGGGGCCGTCGGCGAGCGGGCCGCGGCGGGCGCGCAGGGCGAGTTGGAGGGCCATCGCGTGGGCGGTGGCGACCGGGACGGCGCCCCAGGCGAGGGTCGGGTCGGCGAGGGCCGCGGCGGTGTCCCGGCGGCGGCCGTCGGGGTGGTGGGGCTCGGGCCGGCCGAAGACCGGGGTGGTGCCGACGATCGGCGGCTCGGCCGGGGGCGGTGGCGCGGTGGCCGGGCCGTGAGTGGCGGGTTGGTGGGGCGCGGCGCCGGCCCCGGGGGTCCCGGCCGGGGTGCGGGGCGCGCCGGGCTGCGGTCCGGCGGCCACCGGGGCGCCGACGACCGGCGCGCCGGCCACAGGAACACCGGCCACAGGAGCACCGGCCACGACACCGCCGCCCACGACACCACCGGGTGCCCCCGTACCGATGCCGCTGCCGAAGGGCGCGGCCTGGTGCGCGGGGTAGCCGCCGCCGACGGCGAGCGGGCCGGGCCCGACGGTGCCGATCGGGCCGGCCACCGGGTAGCCGCCCGAGTAGGCCGGGGTCCCGAACTGCCCGGGCGCGCCGACCACACCGACCACGCCGACCTGCCGGACGGCGAGGGGCGCGTCCGGCGCCGGGTTGTAGACAGGTCCGCCGGTGGACGGCGGGGCGGCGGGCGCGGGCGGGGCGGCCACGGAGTCGGTCCGAACGGTCACCGGCACGCTGCCGCCACCGCCGCCGCCTCCGTTGTGCGAGGGCGCCTGGAGCGGGTAGTCCGCGTCCGACCAGCTCGCCGCCACCGGGCCGCCGCCCTGGTGGGCGGGGGCCGCCGTCCGGACCGCCGGCCCGTCGTCCCGGGCGGGCGGCGACCAGTCGGCGGCAGCGGCCACGGCCCGGTGCGAGCCCCCGTACGGGGGGCCGGCGGCCGGGGCGGCGTCGGCCGCCGGACCGGCCAGCGGACCGGCCGTCGGATCGACCGCCGGGGCCGAGGACGGGACGGCGGTGGGGTCGGCGGTGGGGAGCGCGGCGGAGAGCACGGACGGGACCACGGGCGCGGCGGCCCGGTCCAGCGTCGGCACCACCCCCGGCACCTGCGGGCCGTCCTTCAGGTCCTTCAGGTCCTTCGGGTCCTTCGGGTCCTTCGGATCGGTCAGGTCGGCCAGCGGCAGCCCGTGCAGCTCCTTGCCCGCCTGGTCGGTGAGCACCGGCTGCCCGTGCTCGTCGAGCCGGACGGCCAGGTCGGCCACCCCGACCACCGGCTTGCCGTCCGGCCCGGTCGTCACGAGCAGCCCGGCGGCGTCGGCCACCGGTGTGCCGTCGGAGCGCAGGATGACCGGCTTGCCGTCCGCTCCGAGGACGGGCTGCCCGTGCTCGTCGAGCTTGACGCTGAGGCCGGGCACGCCGACCAGGGGCTTGCCGTCCTTCCCGGAGAGCACGACCAGTCCGGTGCCGTCCCGGCCGAGCACGCCCGGTTCGCCGAGGGCGGCGGGCAGTCCGGCGGCGAGCGGGTCGAAGCCGCCCGCGGTGCGGTAGGAGGCGGTGGTGACGCCCGCCGTGGCAGCGGTCCCGAGGCGCAGCAGGGCGACGGCGGCGGGGTCCTTGAGCGCGGTGGCCAGGGCGTCCTTCATGCCGCGGCCGAGTTCGGCGAGCAGTCCGGCGATCTTGAGGGCGGCGGTCTCCACCGCGACGGCCTCGACGCCCGCGGTGACCTGGCTGGCGGCGGCGTTCTTCACGCCGTCCGCGAAGCCGGCGACGGACTTCTCCAGTCCGCCGAACACCCCGGTCTGCCCGGTCCGGCCGGCGCTGCGGGCGACCTCGGCGGCGGTCTGCTGGACCTTGGCGGCCTGTTCCTCGGCCTGCTGGAGTTCGGCGGCCAGGTTGCGCAGGGTGGCGATGATCTCGGCCTTGCAGCCGTCGACGTCCTGCGCGGCGGTGTCGAAGGCGGTGGCGACCAGCCCGACCGCGGTGTGGGCGTCCGGCAGACGGCCCTTGCCGCCGTCGCTGTACGTCCGCCAGTACGCGGTGAAGGAGTCGACCGCGTGGCCGGTGTTGTCGGCGGCCACCCGCTGGACGGACTCGCCGCCCCGGCGGGTGATCCGTTCGGCCTCGGTGGCGAACTCGCGCCAGTGCGCGGCCGCCTTGCGCAGGGCGTCCTCGTCGGCCTGCGGCCACGGGTGGCCGGTCCTGGCCAGGAGCGGAACCAGTTCCTCGGGCAGTTTCCGGGTCACGCGCTTCTCCCCCTTCGAGCCGGGCCGTTCAGACCGACATGGACTGGGGGACGGCCGGTGCCGCCCCCGGGGTTGCGCCGGTTCCGGAAGTCGCTGGCGGGCCCTGGTACACGGCGGGGCGGGCGACCGCCCCCGGTGCGTCGCCCGCCGGTCCGGTGTTGCCGCCGAAGCCGTCCGCCGTCGTGGTGTCGGTGTCGGTGGTCCGCTCGGCCATGGTGTGCAGTCCGGTCCCGACCTTCCCCACCTGGCCGGCCAAGGCCTTGAGCCCGCCCAGGAGTTCACCGTGCGCCGGGCCGTACACGGCGGCGAAGGCGCCGCCCGGCTGGTCGGCGCCCCAGGGGGTGCCGAGCGCGGCGAGGTCCTTCTCCAAGGTGCCGACGGCCTTGCCGAGTTCACGCCCGAGCTTCTCGAACTCCCGCCCCTCGCCGTGGAGTTCCCAGGGCTTGAGGGCGAACCCGCCGCCGTCGCCGTCGGACTTCCCGGTGCTGCCGCCTGCCATCCCCGTACCTCCCCGTAGCGGACCGGCCGCCATCCTAGGGTGTGTCTTGCGGGTCCTTGCCGGGTCCGCGACGCCGGGGCACGCACCTCGCCGCGTTGTCGTCAGTCGCCAATGCTCCGCAGTGGCTCCCTCCTCCGCCTTGCGATGCACGCACCCCAACGCCGCGGCCTATCCGACAAAACCCGCAAGACACACCCTAGGCACGCGCCGGGTCGGCTCCGCACCGACAGTCGGACCTCTTCACCCCGCCTTCACCGCACACGGTGCCCGCCACCGGCCCGGCCCCGGCACCACCCGGTGCCCGCCACGGGCGGCGCCCACCGGCCCGTTCGCCCCCGCGAAGCTCTACCCTTGCCGGGTGGCACCAGCAGAAACGTCCAAGAAGAAGTCCAAGGCGAAGCCCGTGGCCGCCCCCGCCCCCGTCGACCTCGCGATGCCGACCCTGCGCCGCGAGATCCCGCGCGACGAGGTCCCGCTCGACTTCCCGCGCGCCTGGGTCGAGTTCTCCGACCCCGCCGACGAGGAGCAGGTCTTCCGCTGTGACCTGACCTGGCTGACCTCCCGCTGGTCCTGCGTCTTCGGCCAGGGCTGCCACGGCATCCGCGAGGGCCGCGGCGAGTCGGACGGCTGCTGCACGCTGGGCGCCCACTACTCGGACGAGGACGACGAGAAGCGCGTCCTGGGGCACGCGGCCCGGCTGACGCCGGAGCTGTGGGAGAACTTCGCCGAGGGCACCGACGCCAAGGGCCGGATCCGGTCCGACGGCGGCGTCACCATGCTGGACGAGGACGGCGACCGCCAGACCCGCCGGGTCAACGGCGCCTGCATCTTCGTGAACAGCCCGGACTTCGCGGGCGGCTCCGGCTGCGCCCTGCACGCGCTCGCCCTCAAGGAGGGCCGCGAGCCGCTGGAGACCAAGCCGGACGTCTGCTGGCAGCTGCCGGTCCGCCGCACCTACGACTGGATCGACCGCCCGGACGACACCCGCTACCTCCAGGTGACGATCGGCGAGTACGACCGCCGCGGCTGGGGCCCGGGCGGCCACGACCTGCACTGGTGGTGCACCGGGGCCCCGGCCGCGCACCAGGGCGCGGTGCCGGTGTACGTCAGCTACCGTCCCGAGCTCACCGAGCTGATGGGCAAGGCGGCGTACGGCGTGCTGGCCGGGCTGTGCGAGGAGCGGATCGCCACCAAGGGCGACCGCAAGGTGGCCCCGCACCCGGCGGACCCGGTCCCGGCCAGGAAGGCCAAGGACAAGAAGTAGCGGCTGCGGGCCCGGTCCCCTTCCGGGGAGCCGGGCCGCCCGCCGATCGGTAGACCGGTCGGTCCAGACACCTGTCTGTAGACCGGTCGGTCCAGACGCCCGTCTGTAGACCGGTCGGTCCAGACACCTGTCTGTAGACCGGTCGGTCCAGACACCTGTCTGTAGACCGGTCGGTCCAGACACCTGTCTGTAGACCGGTCGGTCCAAACACCCCCGGTAGACCGGTCGGTCTATTTGTCGATGTCCCCGACCACGAAGAACATCGACCCGAGGATCGCCACCATGTCGGCGACCAGCGTCCCCGGCAGCAGCTCGATCAGCGCCTGGATGTTGTTGAAGGACGCCGAGCGCAGCTTGAGCCGCCACGGCGTCTTGTCGCCGCGCGAGACCAGGTAGTAGCCGTTGACCCCGAGCGGGTTCTCGGTCCACGCGTAGGTGCTGCCCTCGGGCGCCTTGAGCACCTTGGGCAGCCGCTGGTTGACCGGGCCGGGCGGCAGGGTGGCCAGCTTGTCGAGGCAGGCGTCGGCGAGGTCCAGCGAGTTGAGGGTCTGCTCCAGCAGGCACTCGAAGCGGGCGAGGCAGTCGCCCTCCTCACGGGTGACGACGGTGAGCACCTGCCGCAGCTCCTCGGAGCCGTACGCGAGGTAGGGCTCGTCGCGGCGCAGGTCGAAGTCGAGGCCGCTGGCCCGGGCGATCGGGCCGCTGACCCCGTACGCCTGGGCCTGGGCCGCGGTGAGGACGCCGACGCCGGCGGTGCGGGCGCGGAAGATCTCGTTGCCGAGGACGAGGTCCTCGAAGACCGGCAGCTGCGAGCGGACGGTGGCGACGGCGGTGCGGACCCGGCCGAGCCAGCCGGCCGGGAGGTCCTCCTTGAGGCCGCCGACCCGGTTGAACATGTAGTGCATCCGGCCGCCGGAGGCCTCCTCCAGCACGTGCTGGAGGTCCTCGCGGCCGGTGAAGGCGTGGAAGATCGGGGTGATCCCGCCCAGTTCCAGCGGGTAGGAGCCGAGGAACATCAGGTGGTTGAGCACCCGGTTGAGTTCGGCGAGCAGGGTGCGGATCCACACCGCCCGCTCGGGGACCTCCATGCCGAGCATCCGCTCCACGCCGAGCACGACGCCGAGTTCGTTGGAGAAGGCGGAGAGCCAGTCGTGCCGGTTGGCCAGCATGATGATCTGCCGGTAGTCGCGGGCCTCGAACAGCTTCTCCGCGCCGCGGTGCATGTAGCCGATCACCGGCTCGGCGGTGACGATCCGCTCGCCGTCGAGCAGCAGGCGCAGCCGCAGCACGCCGTGGGTGGCCGGGTGCTGCGGGCCGATGTTGAGCACCATGTCGGTGGTGCCCGCCTCGCCGGTGAAGTTCTCGGCTCCCGCCCCGATGCCGACCGTGGTCTCCCTCATGACCCCAGAGTCTGCCATCCCGGCAGCAGCTCCAAGCTCCGCGGTACCGGCATGTGGACGGCCTGGAGGACCCACCCGAAGGCGCCCAGCCCGGCCGGGTCGGTGAGTTCGGCCCCCTCCCCCGCGCCGCTCAGCGCCCGCAGGTAGCCGACCGGGTCGGTGGAGGCGAGCGCCAGCGGCGGTCGTCCGCCGCTGACCCCGAGCGCGCGCAGGGCCTCGCGCTGCGTCGTCCACAGGCTGTGGAGACCGGGCACGGCGACGGCGTCCAGCGCGACGTGCGCGGTCACGTCGCGGGAGCCGTCCGGCACCGGGGCCACCTCCCGGCCGTCCCGGAAGCCGATGAAGGTCCCGAACGGCGGGCGCCGCCCGGCCGTGTGCCCGTAGTCGACGGCGACGGCCAGTCCGCGCTCCAGCCCGGCCACGGCCCGGGCCCAGGCGGCGTCCCGGGGCGCGCCGAACTCCACCACGTCCCCGGGCGCGGAGGCGGGCCACCAGCGTTCGGCCCAGGCCGCGTCGGCCGCCGAGACGGGTTCGCCGAGGCGCTCCGCACCGGTCGCGGTGTCCACCT
This sequence comes from Kitasatospora sp. NPDC058162, assembly GCF_042884005.1. Lineage (NCBI taxonomy): Bacteria > Bacillati > Actinomycetota > Actinomycetes > Kitasatosporales > Streptomycetaceae > Kitasatospora > Kitasatospora sp. NPDC058162. Next base: position 146,725 of record NZ_JBHVUS010000005.1, on the reverse strand, counting down.
CGCGGTAGCGCAGCACCCCGTCCCCGTCGACCTCCCCGGCGTCCAGCGGCACGTTGTCCAGCCACTCGTTGGCGAACAGCAGCCCGGTCGCGCCGCGCGGCGGCTCCGTCGTCCACAGGGCTGTGGACGGAAGTCCGGGCGGGCGCTCCGCGATCTCCACGCCGTACGGGCGCAGCCGCGCGAGCACCGCGGCGGGCAGTTCGGCCAGCACGCCGGCCAGCAGTTCCCCGCGCCCGGCCCCGACGTCGATCAGGGCCAGCTCCTCCGGACGACCGAGGGCCTCGTCAACCTCCAGCAGCAGGCGCGCCACCGCACGGGCGAACCTCGGCGAGGCGTGCACCGAGGTGCGGAAGTGCCCGGCCGGGCCCTCCGGCCTGCGGTAGAAGCCGCCGTCCTGGTCGTACAGGGCCCGTTCCATGGCGGGCGCCCACCGCATCCACGTCATGGGCCCGGACGCTACCGGGCTCCATGCTGCCCCTCCCAACCGGAGCCCGGCCGTCTCCGACCTACGGAGTAGGACGGATCGCCCTACCGGCGGACCTGGGCACCACGCGCGACTGCCTAGGCTGGAGACGTGCATCGACTCAACGCCTGGCTCCGCCGTCACCCCATGGTGGTCGACGCCGTCTGGGCGTCGTTCGTACTCTTCTTCTCCCTGCTGTCCAGCAGCAACTTCCCCGACGAGGGCTGGCGCCTCAACGCCGAGATCCTGGTCGCGGTGCTGCTGCCGCTGCTGATGGTCTTCCGCCGCCGCTTCCCCGACGTCACCGTCGCCGCCGCCACCGGCGTCGCCCTCGGCCAGGTGGCCGCCGACGTCGACCCGGGCGCCTCCTCCATCGCCTACCTGGTCTTCGCCTACACCGGCGCCGCCTTCGGCCAGAAGTGGACCTCCCGGCTCGCCCTGGTCGCCGGACTCGCCGCCGGCCCGCTGGCGTTCTGGCGGATGCACCTGGTGAAGACGTCCACCACCGACCACACCGGGGTGTACGTCTCCCGCCCGTACGGCGTCGGCGAGGCGGTGCTGATCACCCTGCTGATGAGCACCCCGTTCATCCTCTGCTGGGCCTGGGGCCGGCTGACCAGGGTGCGCCGCGCCTACCTGACCGAGCTGGAGGACCGCGCGGCCCGGCTGGAGCGCGAGCGGGACGCCCAGGCCAAGGTCGCGGTCGCGGCCGAACGGGCCCGGATCGCCCGCGAGCTGCACGACGTGGTCGCGCACAACGTGTCGGTGATGATCGTCCAGGCCGACGGCGCCGCCTACGTCCTCGACAACTCCCCGCAGCAGGCGAAGGAGGCGCTCGGCACGATCGCCTCCACCGGGCGGCAGGCCCTGGTCGAGATGCGCCGCCTGCTGGGTGTGCTGCGCACCGCCGACACCGCCGAGGAGTACGTCCCGCAGCCGGGCGTCGAGGAGCTGCCGGACCTGCTGGAGCAGGTCCGCACCGCCGGGCTGGCGGTCGACTACGCGACCTCCGGCCACCCGCGCGAGCTGCCGCGCGGCGTCGAGCTGACGGTCTACCGGATCGTCCAGGAGGCGCTCACCAACGTCCGCAAGCACGGCGGCCCCGATGTGCACGCCCGGGTCGCGGTCGACTTCGGCGAACGCGAGCTGGCCGTCCTGGTGGAGGACGACGGCCGCGGCAGCACCGACGAACAACTGGCCGCCGGCGGCACGGACGGTCTGGGCCACGGCCTGATCGGCATGCGCGAGCGGGTCGGCATGGTCAGCGGCAGCCTCGACGTGGGCCCCCGCCCCGGCGGCGGCTTCCGGATCCGCGCCGTCCTCCCGCTCAAGGCGGCACACTAACCCTCCGCCCCCTGTTAGGAGCCACCTTGACCATCCGCGTGATGCTCGTCGACGACCAGGAGCTGCTGCGCACCGGCTTCCGGATGATCCTCCAGTCGCAGGGCGACATCGAGATCGCCGCCGAGGCGGGCGACGGCGCCCAGGCCCTGGACCAGCTGCGGCACACGCAGGTGGACGTGATCCTGATGGACGTCCGGATGCCGCGCCTGGACGGGGTGCAGGCGACCCGCCGGATCTGCCTGGCCGAGGACGGCAGCCCGCTGCCGAACGCCCCGCACGTGCTCATCCTCACCACCTTCGACCTGGACGAGTACGCCTTCGCCGCGCTCAAGGCCGGGGCCAGCGGCTTCCTGCTCAAGGACGTCCCGCCGACCGAGCTGGTGGCCGCGATCCGCGCGGTGCACGGCGGGGACGCGGTGGTCGCCCCGACCACCACCCGCCGGATGATCGACCGCTTCGCGGAGGTGCTGCCGACCCCGCAGAGCGCGCCCGGCTCGGACGTCCTGGGCCCGCTGACCGAGCGGGAGCGGGAGGTGTTCCTGCTGGTCGCCCAGGGCCTGTCGAACGGCGAGATCGCGGCCCGGCTGGTGCTCTCGGAGGCCACCGTGAAGACCCACGTCGGCCGGATCCTGGCCAAGCTGGGGCTGCGCGACCGGGTCCAGGCGGTGGTGCTGGCGTACGAGGCCGGACTGATCCGGGCCGGGGCCGCGGACTAGGAACGACTGCCGGGGCCGCCCGTACACTGGGGCGGTACGTCCGGTACCCGCAGGTGGACCGGAACGGTCATTCAGGACAAGGGTGGACATGGGTTCGTCCGACTTCGCCGACTTCGGCGAGTTCGCCCCGCTCGCCGACGGCCTCGGTGATCCCCGCGACCCCGGCAACCGCCCGGCCCGGCTCACCGTCGGCGTGATCGGCACCGGCCGGGTCGGCCCCGCGCTGGGCGCCGCCCTGCAGCTCGCCGGGCACACCGTGGTCGCCGCCTCCGGGGTGTCCGCCACCTCCCGCCGCCGCGCCGAGGCCCTGCTCCCGGGCGTGCGGATCGTCACCCCGCCGCAGGTCATGGCCGCCGCCGACCTGGTGCTGCTGACCGTCCCGGACGACGCGCTGGCCGACCTGGTGGCCGGTCTGGCCGCCACCGGGGCGGTGCGCCCCGGCCAGCTGCTGGTGCACACCTCCGGCGCGCACGGCGTCGGCATCCTGGAGCCCGCCACCCGGGCCGGGGCGCTGCCGCTGGCCCTGCACCCGGCGATGACCTTCGCCGGCACCTCCGTGGACCTGGCCCGGCTGGCCGGCTGCCCGTTCGGGGTGACCGCCCCCGAGGAGCTGCGGCCGGTCGCCGAGGCCCTGGTGGTGGAGATGGGCGGCGAGCCCGAGTGGGTGCCCGAGGAGGTCCGTCCGCTCTACCACACCGCCCTCGCGCACGGCGCGAACCACCTGGTCACCCTGGTCGCCCAGGCGATGGACCTGCTGCGCACGGCCGGCGTCGCCGAGCCCGGCCGGATGCTCGGCCCGCTGCTCGGCGCGGCCCTGGACAACAGCCTGCGCTCCGGCGACGCGGCCCTCACCGGCCCGGTCGCCCGGGGCGACGCGGGCACCGTACGGCGCCACCTGGCGCAGCTCAGTACGGTGTCCCCGGACATCCCGGCCGCCTACCGCGCGATGGCCCGTGCCACCGCGCAGCGGGCGCTCGCCAACGGGACGATCGACGACGCGTCGGCGGCGGAACTGCTGGACGTACTGAACGAGGAGAAGCGCGATGGCACGCGGTAAGCAGCCGAACAAGCCCCAGCGGGCGCCGAAGGTCCACCGGGCCGTCGTCACCCACACCGTGGACGACTTCGAGGCCGCGTTCTGGCCGGACGAGAGCCCGGTGGACAACGCCGTGGTGATGACCATGGGCGCCCTGCACGAGGGCCACGCCGCGCTGATCCGGGCCGCCCGCAAGCAGGTCGGCCGGGAGGGCCGGGTCGCGGTGACGGTCTTCGTCAACCCGCTGCAGTTCGGCCCGTCCGAGGACCTGGACCGCTACCCGCGCACCCTCGACGCCGACGTGAAGCTGGCCGAGGAGAACGGCGCCGACGTGGTGTTCGCGCCCACCGTCGAGGAGGTCTACCCGAACGGCGAGCCTCAGGTGCGCCTGGCGGCCGGCCCGATGGGCGAGCGCTTCGAGGGCGCCACCCGCCCCGGCCACTTCGACGGGGTGCTGACCGTCGTCGCCAAGCTGCTGCACATCACCGACCCGGACTTCGCCTTCTTCGGCGAGAAGGACGCCCAGCAGCTGGCGCTCATCCAGCGGATGGTCGCCGACCTGGACTTCGACGTCGAGATCGTCGGCGTGCCGACCGTCCGCGAGGAGGACGGCCTGGCGCTGTCCTCGCGCAACCGCTTCCTCTCGGAGGAGGAGCGCGAGCGCGCCCTCGCCCTGTCCAAGGCCCTGTTCGCCGGCCGGGACGTCGCCGCGCAGGGCCCGAAGGCCGTGCGCGAGGCCGCCTCCGCCGTCCTGGACGGCGCCGAGGGCGTCACCCTCGACTACCTCGCCCTGATCGACCCGCACGACTTCTCGGAGGCGGCGGACGACTTCCAGGGCGAGGCGGTGCTGGCCGTCGCCGCGAAGGTGGGCTCGACCCGCCTGATCGACAACGCCCACGTCATCTGCCGCTAGGCAGATGACCGACAAGCACAGAATCGTTCGCTGAAACACCGGTAGCAAGATCCCTTTTTAGGCATGCACTCACAGGAGGCGTGACCCGCAATGCTCCGCACCATGCTCAAGTCCAAGATCCACCGGGCCACCGTGACCCAGGCCGACCTGCACTACGTCGGCTCGGTCACGGTGGACGAGGACCTGCTCGACGCCGCCGACCTGCTCCCCGGCGAGCTGGTCCACATCGTCGACATCAACAACGGCGCCCGGCTGGAGACGTACACCATCGCCGGCCCGCGCGGCACCGGCGTGATCGGCATCAACGGCGCCGCCGCCCGCCTGGTCCACCCGGGCGACCTCGTCATACTCATCGCCTACGGGCAGATGGACACGGCCGAGGCCAAGGGCTACGAGCCGAAGGTCGTCTTCGTGGACGAGCGGAACCGGATCACCGGCTTCGGCGGCGACCCCGCCGAGGCACCGGAGGGCAGCGGACTGCTGCGCGGTGACGAGGCGTACCGTGACGAGGACGGCGCGGCCACCACGGCCACGCGCTGAAGGAGCCACTGAGCCATGCCCGTTACGCACCGCCTCACCGCCCCGAACCCCGGGTGGACCGCCGACACCGACGTGGTCGTGGTCGGCTCCGGGGTGGCCGGCCTCACCGTCGCCCTCAACGTCCGCAAGGCCGGCCTGCGGGCCATGGTGGTCACCAAGTCGATGCTGGACGAGGGCTCGACCCGCTGGGCCCAGGGCGGCGTCGCGGCCGCCCTGGGCGAGGGGGACACCCCCGAGCAGCACCTGGACGACACCCTGGTGGCCGGCGCCGGCCTCTGTGACGAGGAGGCCGTCCGCACCCTGGTCACCGAGGGCCCGGACGCCGTCCGCCGGCTGATCGCCGCCGGCGCCCTGTTCGACCGGGGCGAGGACGGCGAGGTCATGCTGACCCGCGAGGGCGGCCACCACCGCCGCCGGATCGTGCACGCGGGCGGGGACGCGACCGGCGCCGAGATATCGCGCGCCCTGGTCGCCGCCGTCCGCACCGCCCCCGAGATCGAGCTGATCGAGCACGCGCTCGTCCTCGACCTGCTGACCGACGCCGAGGGCCACGCCGCCGGGCTGACCCTGCACGTGATGGGCGAGGGCCAGCGCGACGGCGTCGGCGCCGTCCGGGCCCGCGCGGTGGTGCTCGCCACCGGCGGCATGGGCCAGGTCTTCTCCGCCACCACCAACCCGGCGGTCTCCACCGGCGACGGCGTGGCCCTGGCCCTGCGGGCCGGCGCCGCCGTCACCGACCTGGAGTTCGTCCAGTTCCACCCCACCGTGCTGTGGCTCGGTCCGGACGCCGAGGGCCAGCAGCCGCTGGTCTCCGAGGCGGTCCGCGGCGAGGGCGCCCACCTGGTCGACGCGGACGGCGTCCGCTTCATGGTCGGGCAGCACGAGCTGGCCGAGCTGGCCCCGCGCGACGTCGTCGCCAAGGCCATCACCCGGCGCATGCAGCAGCAGGGCGCCGAGCACATGTTCCTGGACGGGCGGCACTTCGGCGCCGAGATGTGGGAGCACCGCTTCCCGACCATCCTCGCCTCCTGCCGGGCGAACGGCATCGACCCGGTCACCGAGCCGATCCCGATCTCCCCGGCCGCGCACTTCGCCTCCGGCGGCATCCGCACCGACCAGCACGGCCGCACCAGCGTCCCCGGCCTGTACGCCTGCGGCGAGGTCGCCTGCACCGGGGTGCACGGCGCCAACCGGCTGGCCTCCAACTCGCTGCTGGAGGGCCTGGTCTTCGCCGAGCGGATCGCCGCCGACCTGGCCGCCCGGAACGCGGCCGGCGAGCTGCCCGAGCGCACGGTGGACGTCGCCGCCGCGCGGGCCGCGCAGCCGGTGCCGCTGCCGCCGTCCGAGGCCCGGGCGGAGATCCAGCGGCTGATGTCGCGCGGCGCGGGCGTGGTGCGCTCGGCCGCCTCGATGGCCGACACCGCGGCCGGGCTGGCCCTGCTCGCCGAGCAGGCCCACTTCCACGTGGCCGAGGAGAAGCCGGCCGACCCCCGGGTGGAGACCTGGGAGGCCGCCAACCTGCTGCTGGTCGCCACCGCGCTGGTCGCGGCCGCCGCGCAGCGCGAGGAGACCCGCGGCTGCCACTGGCGCGAGGACTTCCCCGAGCGCGACGACGCCCACTGGCGGCGCCACCTGATCACCACCCTCGCCGCCTCCGGCGACCCCGTCAGCACCCCTGAGGAGCAGTAGAACCATGACCCACTCGCACGAGGAACTCCCGCTGGCCGACCAGGGCGGCTGCGGCGACGGCTGCGCCTGCGGGGACGGCGAAGGCTACGAGACCGGCCTGGACCCGCAGCTGGCCGAGCTGCTGGAGGAGGCCGGGCTGGACCCGATCGAGGTCGAGGACATCGCCACCCTGGCGCTGGCCGAGGACCTGGCCGGCGGCGAGGACGTCACCTCGGTGGCCACCGTGCCCGCCGACGCGGTCGCGACCGCCGACTTCACCGCCCGTCAGGCGGGCGTGGTCGCCGGCCTGCGGGTCGCCGAGGCGGTCGTCTCGCTGGTCTGCGAGGAGGAGTTCGAGGTCGAGCGGCACGTCCAGGACGGCGACCGGGTCGAGGCCGGCCAGGTGCTGCTGTCGGTGCGCTCGCGCACCCGCGACCTGCTGACCGCCGAGCGCAGCGCGCTCAACCTGCTCTGCCACCTGTCCGGCATCGCCACCGCGACCCGGGCCTGGGCGGACGCCCTGGAGGGCACCGGCGCGGTCGTCCGGGACACCCGCAAGACCACCCCGGGCCTGCGCGCGCTGCAGAAGTTCGCGGTCCGCTGCGGCGGCGGCGCCAACCACCGGATGGCGCTCTCGGACGCCGCCCTGGTGAAGGACAACCACGTGGTCGCGGCCGGCGGCGTGGCCGAGGCCTTCCGGGCCGTCCGGGCCGCGTACCCGGAGCTGCCGGTCGAGGTCGAGGTGGACGAGCTGGCGCAGATCCCGCCGGTGCTGGAGGCCGGTGCGGACCTGATCCTGCTGGACAACTTCACCGTCGACCAGCTGAAGGAGGCCGTCGCGCTGGTGGCCGGCCGGGCGAAGCTGGAGGCCTCCGGCGGACTGACCCTGGCCGACGCGCGCGAGGTCGCCCAGACTGGTGTCGACTACCTGGCCGTGGGCGCGCTGACCCACTCCTCGCCGATCCTGGACATCGGCCTGGACCTGCGCGCCTGACCGTCAGGTCGAGAGCGGTCCCTGCCCCCGACCCCGTCCCGACTCGCAGAAAGCGTCCTCGTGCTCCTCACCATCGACGTCGGCAACACCCAGACCACACTCGGCCTGTTCGACGGCGAGGAAGTGGTGGAACACTGGCGGATCTCCACCGATCCGCGTCGCACGGCCGATGAACTGGCCGTCCTGCTGCAGGGGTTGATGGGCAACCACACCGCGGTCAAGGAGGCCGCGGTGGAGGGCCTGGCGATCTGCTCCTCCGTCCCCGCCGTGCTCCACGAGCTCCGTGAGGTGACCCGCCGCTACTACGGCGACGTCCCCGCGGTGATCGTGGAGCCCGGCGTGAAGACCGGGGTGCACGTCCTGATGGACAACCCCAAGGAGGTCGGCGCGGACCGGATCGTCAACGCCCTGGCCGCCAACCACCTGTACGGCGGCCCGTGCATCGTGGTCGACTTCGGCACCGCGACCACCTTCGACGCCGTCAACGCGCGCGGCGACTACGTCGGCGGCGCGATCGCCCCCGGCATCGAGATCTCGGTCGAGGCGCTCGGCGTCCGCGGCGCCCAGCTGCGCAAGATCGAGCTGGCCCGGCCGCGCAACGTGATCGGGAAGAACACCGTCGAGGGCATGCAGTCCGGCATCCTCTACGGCTTCGCCGGGCAGGTCGACGGCCTGGTCGAGCGGATGGCCCGGGAGCTGGCCAAGGACCCGGACGACGTCCAGGTGATCGCCACCGGCGGCCTCGCCCCCCTCGTCCTCGGCGAGGCCTCCACCATCGACGTCCACGAGCCCTGGCTGACCCTGATCGGCCTGCGCCTGGTGTACGAGCGCAACCGCCCGACGGCCTGACCGCCGCTCAGCGGGCCGGCTCCCCGGGGACCGCCGGCCCGCTCGGCATGGACGGCGCCACGGCGGAAGGATTTCCCAGCGGGCCGATCGTGCGGAATTCCGCGCGACGTTACCGACAAATCGGATATTCCTCACGTAGTGTCAACCCATGCCTACGCCACACGGATCGCGCGGCGGCATGGCCTTCAGCGCCGACGAAGTCCGCGTGCTGCGCCGAGCCCTCGCCCAAGCCCTGCACCCCGCCGTCCCCGTCCACCTCCACGGGCCCGACCGGACGGCGCTCGCCGGCCCGGGCGCCGAGCTGTGGGCCGAGGACGTCCAGGACGCCCTGCGTCTGACCGAGGCGATCGACGAGGCCGTCCAGGAGGGCGGCCGACTGCGCGCCTTCCTGCTCGCCGACCTCGGCCGCTACCGGGCCGCCCTGCCCGGCAGCGCCGCCGGCTACCTGGAACGCCTCGAGGAGGCGGTGACCGACGGCTACCTCCCCGCGCCCGAGGACCTCACCGCGCTGCGCGGGCTGACCCGCCAGCCCTGCGGCCACGGCGAGCGGGCCCGCCGCTCCCGGCTCGCCGGGCGCTGCCACGCGCTGGCCGAGGCCGCCGTCCGCGAACGGCTCGCGCTCACCACCGGCCACCCCCGCCACCTGGTGGCCGTCCCGAACCCCGCCGCACCACCCAGCAGTCACCCCACCCCTGTAGGAGGACGGATCACGATGAGCAGCACCGACTCCCGGGACTCCCGCCCGGAGCAGCCCGCCGCCGCGCAGACCCCGCCCCGTCCGCACCGGATGCCCACCCCGGCCGAGCTGTTCGGCCGTCGCCCCAAGCCGCCGGCCCCGCCCGCCCCGCCCGCCGAGCGGGCCCCGGAGGAGGTCGAGCTCCGCACCGGCACCGGCTGAGCCGCCCGCACCCGCCCCGGAGGGGGGGCCGTCGACCCGACGGCCTCCCCTCCGGCGTCGTCCGGCGTCGTCCGGCGTCGTCCGGCGTTATCCGGTCGCGGAGCACCGTGTGTGGCTGGCTACCCTTGTGGGGTGAGCGATCAGAGCCTTGTCCCCGCGACCGACGACCTTCCCGAGCAGATGCGCGTCCGGCGCGAGAAGCTGGACCGGCTCCGGGCGGCCGGGGTCGACCCGTACCCGGTCGGATTCCCCCGCACCAGCACCATCGCGGACCTGCGTGCCAAGCACCCGGACCTCGAACCCGACACCGCGACCGGCGAGCGCGCCGGCATCACCGGCCGGGTGATCCTGTCCCGCACCGGCGGCAAGCTGTGCTTCGCCACCCTGCGCGACGGCACCGGCGACCTCCAGGTGATGCTCTCCCTGGACAAGCTCGGCGCCGAGCGGCTGGCGTCCTGGAAGTCCGACATCGACCTCGGCGACCAGGTCGGCGTCGAGGGCGAGGTGATCACCTCCAAGCGCGGCGAGCTGTCGGTGATGGTGGACCGCTGGGAGCTCACCGCCAAGTGCCTGCGCCCGCTGCCGGACAAGCACAAGGGCCTGACCGACCCGGAGGCCCGGGTCCGCCAGCGCTACGTCGACCTGATCGTGAACCCCGAGGCGCGCGAGATCCTGCACCTGCGCAGCAAGGTCGTCCGCTCGATCCGCCGCACCTACGAGGACCGCGGCTACATCGAGGTCGAGACCCCGATGCTCCAGCCGGTGCACGGCGGCGCCAACGCGCGTCCGTTCAAGACGCACATCAACGCGTACGACATCGACCTCTACATGCGCATCGCCCCCGAGCTGTACCTCAAGCGGCTGGTGGTCGGCGGCGCGGAGAAGGTCTTCGAGATCAACCGCAACTTCCGCAACGAGGGCGCGGACTCCACCCACAACCCGGAGTTCACCTCGCTGGAGTCGTACGAGGCCTACGGCGACTACGACACCCAGGCCGAGCTGATCCGCGCGACGATCGTCAACGCCGCCCGGGACGCCCTGGGCACCACGGTGATCAAGGGCGTGGACCCGCACGGCGTGGAGCACGAGATCGACCTGGCCGAGCCGTGGGAGGAGGTCAGCGTCTACCCGGGCATCTCCGCCCACCTGGGCGTCGAGGTCACCCCGGAGACCGGCGTCGAGGAGCTGCGCGCGCTGGCCGCCGAGCACGGCATCCCGTTCGAGAAGAACTGGGGCCACGGCCAGATCGTGCTGGAGATGGTGGAGCGCCTGCTGGAGGAGAACGCCGTCCGGCCGACCTTCATCAAGGACTACCCGACCGAGGTCTCCCCGCTGACCCGCCAGCACCGCTCGATCGCGGGCGTGGCCGAGAAGTGGGACCTGGTGATCTTCGGTACCGAGATCGGCACCGCCTACTCCGAGCTGGTCGACCCGGTCGAGCAGCGCGCCCGCCTGACCGCGCAGTCCCTGCTGGCCGCCGGCGGCGACGTCGAGGCGATGCAGGTGGACGAGGACTTCCTGCGGGCCCTGGAGTACGCGATGCCCCCGACCGGTGGCCTCGGCCTCGGCGTGGACCGCCTGATCATGCTGCTGACCGGCAAGAACATCCGGGAGACCGTGCTCTTCCCGCTGGTGAAGCCGGAGCCGAAGGCCTCCGCCGCGACGGCGGAGAAGACCGAGGAGGAGTGACCTGATGGACTACGTCAGCGCGATCGTGCCACCGCTGGTCATGGCGATCGGCTTCGGATTCCTGGTGCGGGCCATCATCCGCAGCCAGGGCGGGGCCCAGAAGGCCAAGGAAGACATCGACTGATCCGACTGACGCCGTCAGCCGCCCCGAACGACCCGCGCCGCCATTCCCGATTCCCGGGGGTGGCGGCGCGCCGGTTTGGCGCACTTCACAAGATTTGCCCCATTCACTCCCTATCCTGGCCGCACTATGGTCCGGCAACTCGGCGAACTTGAGAACGCCATCATGACCCGGGTGTGGCGGTGGAACCGACCGGTGACGGTTCGCGAGGTTCTCCTGGATCTGCAGTCGGAACGCGAAATCGCGTACACCACGGTGATGACCGTCCTGGACAAGCTGCACAGAAAGGGCTGGTTGCGCCGCGAGCGGGTCGGCCGGGCCTATCGATATGAACCGGTCTCCTCGCGTGAGGCGTACACGGCGGCTCTGATGAACGACGCCTGGGCCACCGGTGACAATCCCGCGGCCGCCCTGGTGCACTTCTTCGGCCTGATGTCGCCGGAGCAACGCGAGGCCCTCCGGGACGCGTTGCGGGTGGCGGCGTTGTTCCCGTCCGATCCAGCGGCCGATCCGCCGGCCGGGGATTCCGCCGCGGACGGCACCGATACCGGCGGCCCCGATACCGGCTCAGTGGATACCGGGGAGACCCCGCCGGGCGCGACGCGATAACGTCCCGCCATGGAGGTCACCATCCGCCGCGCGCGGACCACGGACGTACGGGCCGTACGCGGGCTCATCGACGCCTACTCGCGCGACGGCATTCTGCTCGACAAGCCCACAGTCACACTGTTCGAATCGGTCCAGGAGTTCTGGGTCGCGGAACGGGACGACAACGGTGCGGTGGTGGCCTGCGGCGCCCTGCACGTGATGTGGGAGGACCTCGCCGAGGTCCGTACGCTCGCGGTCGATCCGTCCTGCCGGGGCTTCGGGATCGGGCACGTGCTGCTGGAGAAGCTGGTGCAGACCGCGCGCTGGCTGGGCGTCCGTCGGATTTTCTGCTTGACGTTCGAGGTGCCGTTCTTCGCGAAACACGGTTTCGTCGAGATCGGGGAGCTCCAGGAAACCGATGATGGTACGACAGACCCGGCGGCGATCGCTACGGATGTCTATGAAGAACTTCTCCGCTCGTACGATGAAGGTGTCGCCGAGTTCCTTGACCTGGAGCGCGTGAAGCCCAACACACTGGGCAACTCACGCATGCTGCTGCACCTCTGAGCGACTCCGAGCCGGTCAAGGGTTTGTGTTTTCCGCAGAAAGGCGCTTTCCTTTCCTTAGGCAATGGGTCGTTTAGCGGAAAGGGAAGCCCGTGGCACAGAGGGTGCAGGTCATTCTTGAAGACGATCTCGATGGCGGTTCGGCGGACGAGACGGTGACGTTCGCGCTCGACGGCGTTGCCTACGAGATCGACCTGAAGAGCGCCAACGCGGACAAGCTGCGCGGTCTGCTGGCGCCGTACGTGGAGAAGGGCCGCAAGCAGAGCGGTCGGCTGGCCGGCCCCCGCCGTCCGGGCCGCACCCCGGCGGCGCGCCCGTCCGGCAGCGCTCCCGACACCGCGAAGGTCCGCGCGTGGGCCAAGGAGCAGGGCATGGAGGTCAACGACCGCGGCCGGGTGCCCAGCACCGTCCGCGAGGCCTACGACAAGGCCAACGTGGCCTGAGCCCGGTGCCGGCACCGGCCCGCCGGAGCGGATGCGGGGCCCCGGCGGCCGCGTACGGCGCCGACGACACACGCGCGGGGCGCGGAGGTCACACCTCCGCGCCCCGCGGCGCGCACCCGGAGGACCGCCCTGCGGCGGCCCCGGCCGGGGCGGCGGGCTCGGGCGGCGGAACAATCACGAGCTGTGCAACGCTGTAGGGGCGAAGCGGCGCAAACACCCCCGGGGGCGGACACCCCGGGACGGCGTACGACCGTCCCCGGCCACCGTCGAACCACCGTCACCGCGGCCGGACTTCTCGCCAGGCGAACACCGCCACCGCGGAAACTGCGCGAGAACCGCCCCGATACCGGGTATGAATGCAGGTGGACGGGTTCTTCGACCCGTCCAGGGGCAGCATGTGCGACCGGCTGAAGAGGGACCGGCTCCGCTCCGGCGACGCTTGTTCGCCGATGGCGTAGCGGTTTCCGGTGCATCCGGCCCACCTGTGGGAACACCGATTCCCAGCATCAGGTTGGGATTGGTGTCGGCTGGTCGCGCAGCATCTCGCTCCTCTACCGGGGAGTGAATCCGTGGGCCGCGCCGCTGAGCGGGACTAGCATGCGGAAGGACAGGGCGGGGACGGACCCCGAACTGCCCGACCGCTCTGAGGAGCGATAAACGATGTTCGAGAGGTTCACCGACCGCGCGCGGCGGGTTGTCGTCCTGGCTCAGGAAGAAGCCCGGATGCTCAACCACAACTACATCGGCACCGAGCACATCCTCCTGGGTCTGATCCACGAGGGCGAGGGCGTCGCCGCCAAGGCCCTGGAGAGCCTCGGGATTTCCCTTGAGGCCGTGCGCCAGCAGGTCGAGGAGATCATCGGCCAGGGCCAGCAGGCCCCGTCCGGTCACATTCCCTTCACCCCCCGGGCGAAGAAGGTCCTGGAGCTGTCGCTCCGGGAGGCCCTGCAGCTCGGCCACAACTACATCGGCACCGAGCACATCCTGCTCGGCCTGATCCGCGAGGGCGAGGGCGTCGCCGCCCAGGTCCTGGTGAAGCTGGGTGCCGACCTCAACCGGGTGCGCCAGCAGGTCATCCAGCTGCTCTCCGGTTACCAGACCAGCGGCGGCAAGGAGTCGGCCACGGCCGGCGGGCCCGCCGAGGGCACCCCGTCGACCTCGCTGGTCCTGGACCAGTTCGGGCGCAACCTCACCCAGGCCGCCCGCGAGGCCAAGCTCGACCCGGTCATCGGGCGCGAGAAGGAAATCGAGCGGGTCATGCAGGTGCTGTCCCGCCGCACCAAGAACAACCCGGTCCTGATCGGTGAGCCCGGCGTCGGCAAGACCGCCGTGGTCGAGGGCCTGGCGCAGGCGATCGTCAAGGGCGAGGTCCCGGAGACGCTCAAGGACAAGCAGCTCTACACGCTGGACCTGGGCGCCCTGGTGGCCGGCTCGCGCTACCGCGGTGACTTCGAGGAGCGCCTGAAGAAGGTGCTCAAGGAGATCCGCACCCGCGGCGACATCATCCTGTTCATCGACGAGCTGCACACCCTGGTCGGCGCGGGCGCCGCCGAGGGCGCCATCGACGCCGCCAGCATCCTCAAGCCGATGCTGGCCCGCGGCGAGCTGCAGACCATCGGTGCCACCACCCTGGACGAGTACCGCAAGCACCTGGAGAAGGACGCCGCGCTGGAGCGCCGCTTCCAGCCGATCCAGGTCGCCGAGCCCTCGCTGCCGCACACCATCGAGATCCTCAAGGGTCTGCGCGACCGCTACGAGGCCCACCACCGGGTCTCCATCACGGACGCCGCCCTGGTCGCCGCCGCCACCCTGGCCGACCGGTACATCTCGGACCGCTTCCTGCCGGACAAGGCGATCGACCTGATCGACGAGGCCGGCTCCCGAATGCGCATCCGCCGGATGACCGCGCCGCCGGACCTGCGCGAGTTCGACGAGAAGATCGCCGACGTGCGCCGCGAGAAGGAGAGCGCGATCGACGCGCAGGACTTCGAGAAGGCCGCGTCCCTGCGCGACGACGAGAAGCAGCTCCTGCAGGCCAAGGCCAAGCGCGAGAAGGAGTGGAAGGCCGGCGACATGGACGTCGTCGCGGAGGTCAACGAGGAGCTCATCGCCGAGGTCCTGGCCACCGCCACCGGCATCCCGGTCTTCAAGCTGACCGAGGAGGAGACCTCCCGGCTGCTGCGCATGGAGGACGAGCTGCACAAGCGCGTCATCGGCCAGAAGGACGCCATCAAGGCGCTCTCCCAGGCCATCCGGCGCACCCGTGCGGGCCTCAAGGACCCGAAGCGCCCCGGCGGTTCGTTCATCTTCGCCGGCCCGTCCGGCGTCGGTAAGACCGAACTGTCCAAGACGCTCGCCGAGTTCCTCTTCGGCGACGAGGACGCGCTGATCGCGCTCGACATGTCCGAGTTCTCCGAGAAGCACACCGTCTCCCGGCTGTTCGGCTCCCCGCCCGGGTACGTGGGCTACGAGGAGGGCGGCCAGCTGACCGAGAAGGTCCGCCGCAAGCCGTTCTCGGTCGTCCTCTTCGACGAGGTCGAGAAGGCCCACCCGGACATCTTCAACTCGCTGCTGCAGATCCTGGAGGACGGTCGCCTGACCGACTCCCAGGGCCGCGTGGTCGACTTCAAGAACACCGTCATCATCATGACGACCAACCTCGGCACCCGGGACATCTCCAAGGGCTTCAACCTGGGCTTCGCGGCCACGGGTGACACCCAGACCGGGTACGAGCGGATGAAGGCGAAGGTCGGCGAGGAGCTCAAGCAGCACTTCCGCCCCGAGTTCCTGAACCGCGTCGACGACATCGTGGTGTTCCACCAGCTGTCCGAGGACGACATCATCCAGATCGTCGACCTGATGATCGACAAGGTGGACGAGCGGCTCAAGGACAAGGACATGGGCCTGGAGCTCAGCGTCGAGGCCAAGAAGCTGCTGGCCAAGCGCGGCTACGACCCGATCCTGGGTGCCCGTCCGCTGCGCCGCACCATCCAGCGCGAGATCGAGGACCACCTCTCCGAGAAGATCCTCTTCGGCGAGCTGCGGGCCGGCCACATCGTGGTCGTCGACGTGGACGGCGAGGGCAAGGAAGCCAAGTTCACCTTCCGCGGTGAGGAGAAGTCGGCCGTCGCGGACACCCCGGCCGCGGTCGCTTCGTCCGGTCCGGACCTGACGAAGTAGAGCAACATTTAACAGACAACTTCACAGCCACCGAGCCCCCGGCGTTCGCGCCGGGGGCTCGGTGCGTTCCGGGTGCCGGCGCAGGGCCCGGACCTGGCCTTCTCTCACGCACCGTCAGCTGACGGGAAATCGGCGAGCATAGCGCCGTGGCCATGTCACGGTCAAGGTCTATCTTTTCCGTCTCCACTTCGGTCAAATGACGTCCACCTGTCTTTCATATTGGTTTACCGGGCCTTGGCCAAGAGTCGGCTCGGTCGGGGAGGGCGTCACAACGTTGAAGACCACCAGGAGAGCTGCCGCGGTCACCACCGCGGCGGCGGTCATAGTCACGCTCGGCGCGGGTCTGTTCCCGAGCAGCGCCGTCGCGTCCGGCTCGGCACCGGTTCCGAAGGACCCGGCCGACGCCGTCCAGGCCGTCAACACCGAGCACAACATCCCGGGCCCGCTGACCGCCAAGGTCGAGGCGGAGAAGAAGGCCGCCACCGAGCAGCTGCTCAACGGCACCGCCCAGGTCGAAGAGCACAACGGCAGCACCAGCGTGAAGCTCGGCAAGGACAAGTACGTCGAGCTCCCGCGTGAGCGCTCGGACAAGATCTTCACGATCCTGGTCGACTTCGGCGACCAGGTCGACAACACCACCAAGACCGCCGACGGCAAGGTCAAGTACGGTGGCGAGCCCGGCCCCAAGCACAACGAGATCGCAGCGCCCGACCGCGCCACGAACAACTCGACCGCCTGGCAGGCCGATTACAGCCAGCAGCACTACCAGGACCTGTACTTCGCCAAGGACAAGCCCTCGCTGAAGACCTTCTACGAGAAGCAGTCCTCGGGCCGCTACACGGTCGACGGCGTGGTCTCGGACTGGGTCCGGGTGCCGTGGAACGAGGCCCGGTACGGCTCCGACTTCTGCGGCTCCAACGTCTGCTCCAGCGCCCAGGACCTGATCCGCGACGCCGTCGACATCTGGTACAAGGACCAGCTGGCGAAGGGTCAGACCAAGGACCAGATCAAGGCGACGCTGGCCTCGTACGACCAGTGGGACCGCTACGGGTCGCACCACGACGGGAACTTCAACCAGCCCGACGGGTACATCGACCACTTCCAGATCGTGCACGCCGGCGAGGACAAGTCGGCCGGTGGCGGCAAGCAGGGCAGCAAGGCCCTGTGGGCGCACCGCTCGTACGTCTACGGCAACCTGACCGGCCAGGCCGGTCCGGACAACAACAAGCTCGGCGGCGTCCAGGTCGGTGACTCCGGCTTCTGGATCGGCGACTACACGATGCAGCCGGAGAACGGCGGCCTCGGCGTCTTCGCCCACGAGTACGGCCACGACCTCGGTCTGCCGGACCTCTACGACACCGCCGGCAAGGGCATCGACAACTCGGTCGGATTCTGGTCCCTGATGTCCTCCGGGTCCTGGCTCGGCGAGGGCAAGGACAGCATCGGCGACATGCCGAACGACCTCGACGCCTGGAGCAAGTACCAGCTCGGCTGGCTGAAGGCCGACCGCGCCAAGGCGGGCACCGAGTCGACCCACCACATCGGCCCGGTCGAGTACAACACCAACCTTCCGCAGGCGCTGATCGTCGACCTGCCGAAGAAGAGCATCACCACCGACATCAACAAGCCCTTCGGTGGCAACAGCGAGTGGTGGAGCGGCAGCGCCGACAACCTCAACGTCACGCTGACCCGCGACATCGACCTGACCGGCAAGGCCAAGGCCAGCATCAACGCCAAGGCCTGGTACGAGCTGGAGCAGGACTTCGACTACGCCTTCGGTGAGGTCTCCACCGACGGCGGCAAGAACTGGACCGTGGTGGACGGCACCTGGAACGGCGCCGCGCTGCCCAAGGAGAACGGCCGCCCGGCCGTCAGCGGCCTGACCGCCGCCTGGGGCGACCTGTCGTTCAACCTGGACGCCTACGCCGGCAAGAAGATCCAGTTCCGCTACCACAACACCACCGACGGCGGTCTGCACTACCGCGGCTTCGCGGTGGACAACATCGCGGTGGTCGCCGACGGCGCCACCGTGTTCAGCGACGACGTGGAGAACGGCGACAACGGCTGGACCGCCGCCGGCTTCACCCGCTTCGGCGGCTCGTACACCAAGGACTACGCGCAGTACTACATCGCGGAGAACAAGCAGTACGTGTCGTTCGACCAGACGCTGAAGACCGGCCCGTACAACTTCGGTTCGGCCGCCAAGCCCAACTGGGTCGAGCACTACGCGTACCAGCCCGGCCTGCTGATCTGGTACTGGGACGAGTCGCAGACCGACAACAACGTCAGCGCCCACCCGGGCCACGGCCTGGTGCTGCCGGTCGACTCGCACCCGACCCCGATCAAGTGGTCGGACGGCACCCTGATGCGTCCGCGCATGCAGGGCTTCGACTCGACCTTCGGTTCGCGCCGTGTCCCGGCGCTGACCCTGCACAAGGCCGACGTCGAGACGGTCATCCCGAAGTCCAAGGGCGTCGACGAGTTCAACGACCTGAAGTCCTGGTGGTCCAAGGACGACCAGTACGCCGGTGTCGACGTGCCGAAGACCGGCACCAGCATCGAGGTCGAGAACGAGTCCGCGAACTACCTGGAGACCTGGATCCGGGTCCGCCCGGTCGACAACTGATCGTCCTGACGGTCAGGCCGTGATCGCGCGGCACTGAAGTCTCCACGTCCGGCCCGCCCCCGCCACCGCGCGGGGGCGGGCCGGACGCTTTTCGGCGGTAGGCGGCACCGGGCGGCCCCCGGCTGAAACCCCGGCGCCGGGTGGCGCTGGTCACAGCGGTTCGGCGAGGTACGACCGGGCCTAGTAGCCGGGCGGTCGGGATTCCGGGGGCGGGCCGGCCGGGCCCCGACCATCCGATCCCATGATCACTGCGCCGTCGGCCCGATTCCCCGCCGCCACAGCGACTACACGGGGTAGTACATCGCCGCGTTTGGGGCTGCACTCGGTGCCGGTTAAAGCTGAGTGGCCCCCGGCTCAGCGAAGCGCCCGACCATGCGCTTCCTGCCGCCCCCGTCCGACCGTGAGGTACGACCGCGATGTCCACCGTTCCGCCCGTGGGGCCGGCCCTGCGCCGGCTCGCCGTCCGCGCGACGGCCCAGGCGGCCGACTGGCAGCCGCGGATCCGCCACGTCGTCCGCACCCACGCCGCGCCGCCGCTGCGCGCGCTCGCCACCCCCCGGCACGCCACCCTGCCCGGCAGCCGACAGCGGGCCGAGCGCGACCACGCGGTGGTCTCGGCCGGGGCGACCGCGGTGCTGCTGGCGGGCCTGCTGCTGGTCGCCGCACCGGGCAGCGCCTCGGCGCAGACCGTGCTGCCGACCACTCCTGGCAGCTCGGCCTTCACCGCCCCGCAGGCGCGGGTGCCCGACCCGGGCGTGGTGCAGGTGGCCGGGCCGAGCCCGTACAAGCTGCCGGACGACGCCGCTTCGGCCCAGGCCTTCGTGGCGGTGGCGCCCAACCTGCTGCCGCTCGACCCGCCGGCCGCGCAGCCCGCGCCCGGGGACCAGCCCGCCCAGCAGCCGGCCGCCGCGCCCGCTCCGGACTGGTCGGCCCCGGCGCCGGACGCGCCGACCAGCAATCCGTACGGGGTGGCCAACTCCGAGTACGCCGCCGGGTACCACACCGGAGTTGACTTCGCGGTGGCCCCGGGCACGCCGGTGCTGGCGGTCGGCGACGCCACCGTGGTGTCGGCCGGCTGGGACGGCGCGTACGGCAAGGAGGTCGTCCTGCGGCTCGCCGACGGGCACTTCGCGCAGTACGCGCACCTGTCCGCGCTCTCGGTGTCGCCCGGCGCCCGGGTGTCGGCGGGTCAGCGGGTCGGACTGTCCGGGAGCACCGGCAACTCCACCGGGCCGCACCTGCACTTCGAGATCCGCACCAGCAACCGCTACGGCTCGGTGGTCGACCCGATCGCCTACCTCTCCGGGCACGGCGTCACGGCGTTCTAGGCGACCGGTCCCGGCCGTCGGCTGATCAGTCGGTGTCGCGGGCCGGGTGGCCGGTGATCCGGCCGCTGATCTCCAGCGCGACCTCCCTGGCCGCTTCGAGCGCCTCGTCCAGCTCCGCGTGCGGCACCTTCTCGCCCCACACGTTCACGACGTCGCCGCCGTCCACGGTGTCCTGCTTGAGCAGGAAGAACGCCGTGTGCGCGGTGAACAGCGCCATGGTGGCCCGCAGCCGGTCGCGGAACTCCGCCTCCGGCCCGTGCACCAGCTGCATCATGGTGATCACGCGCTCCCGGAAGGCCAGCCCGGCCGGGGACTCGCGCAGCGCCGGCTGGTTCTCGTGGAAGAAGCGCAGCAGCGGGGCCCGCTCGGCCATCCCGTCCGCGTAACGTCGGATCATCTCGTCGCGCATCTCCGGGCTCCAGGTCTTCTGCTCCCGGCCCCACGCGATGATCTCGTCGATCGGCGCGGCCATCCGCTCGACGATGCCCAGGACGATGTCGTCCTTGGTCTTGAAGTGGTAGTAGAGCGCGGCCTTGGTGACGCCCAGGCGGTCGGCGATCTCGCGCAGCGAGGTCTGCTCGTAGCCCTGCTCCGAGAAGAGCTCCAACGACACCTCGATGATGCGAGCCCGGGTGTCGCTGCGGGGGCTGTGCGGAGTGCCCATGGCCTGCCTCATGACTGCGTCGGTGACTACTGCTGCTGCGGACTCCAGGGTGGTGTCCGCCCCGGGTTCATTCTCCCTGCCCAGGCGCCCGGTCTTAAAACTGGCTTGACGACCGGCTAGGAAACAACTTACCGTGCCGACGATCGATAAACTAGCCGGGCGTCAAGTAAGTGAGCCGTCGCACGGCGCGAAGCCCGTCCGAAGCACCCCTCCGGGAGACCCCACCCCATGTCACAGTCCAAGACCGCCGGCCCGGTACCGGAGGACAAGGCGACCGAGGAGGAACAGCCGCGGTCACCCCGCGAGATCCGCCTCGTGATGGTCGGCTTGGTCGTCACGATGCTGCTGGCCATGCTCGACAACCTGATCGTCGGCACCGCGATGCCCACGATCGTCCACGACCTCGGCGGTGCCGAGCACCTGTCCTGGGTGGTCACCGCCTACACCCTGGCCACCGCCGCCTCCACTCCGATCTGGGGCAAGCTGGGCGATCTCTACGGCCGCAAGGGCACCTTCCTCACCTCGATCGTGATCTTCCTGGTGGGCTCGGCACTGTCCGGCCTGTCCCAGAACATGAACGAGCTGATCGGCTTCCGCGCCGTGCAGGGCCTCGGCGCCGGCGGTCTGATGGTCGGCGTCATGTCGATCATGGGCGCGCTCGTCCCGCCGCGTGAGCGCGGCAAGTACCAGGGCATGTTCGCCGCGGTGATGGCCCTGGCCACCATCGGCGGCCCGCTCGCCGGCGGCTTCCTCACCGACCACCTGAGCTGGCACTGGATCTTCTACATCAACCTGCCGCTCGGCGTCATCGCGCTCGCCGTCGTGACCGTCACCCTCAAGCTGCCGAAGATCCGCAGCACCGCCCGGATCGACTACGCCGGCGCGATCCTGCTGACCGTCGGCATCACCTCGCTGGTGCTGCTGACCACCTGGGGCGGCCAGCAGTACGCCTGGGGCTCCAAGGAGATCCTCGGCCTGGGCGCGCTCGCCGTCGCCTCGCTGATCGCGTTCTGCTACGTGGAGCAGCGGGTCGAGGAGCCGATGCTGCCGCTGAGCCTGTTCAAGAACCTGAACTTCACGATGGTCTCGATCATCGGCTTCATCGTAGGCTTCGTGATGTTCGGCTCGACCGTCTTCCTCCCGCTCTTTCAGCAGACGGTCCAAGGCGCCTCCGCGACCAACTCCGGACTGCTGCTGATGCCGATGATGCTCGGCATGCTGGTGATCTCGCTGGTGGTCGGCCAGGTCGTGACCAAGACCGGCAAGTACCGGATCTTCCCGATCGTCGGCACCATCGTGATGACCGTGGGCATGTACCTGCTCTCCACCATGGGCGTCGGGACCTCCAGCTTCACCTCGGCCTGCTGGATGGTCGTGCTCGGCGCCGGCATGGGCTTCCTGATGCAGATCACCATGCTGCTCGCGCAGAACAGCGCGGAGCTCAAGGACATGGGCGTGGCCAGCTCCACCGCCACGCTCTTTCGCACCATCGGCGGTTCCTTCGGTGTCGCGCTGTTCGGCGCGCTGTTCAACAACCGGGTGACGGACACCATGAAGGAGATGCTGGCCGGGAAGCCGCTGCCTCCGGGTGGCATGAAGGACCCGAGCCAGATGAGCCTGACCGAGCTGCGTCAGCAGCCCGAGTACCTCCAGGACGCCTACAACCACGCGGTGTCCAACGGCACGCACACCGTCTTCCTGTTGGGCGCGGGCGTGGCGATCATCGCGCTGGCCGCCGCCGTGTTCATCCGCCAGGTGCCGCTGCGCGGCTCCGGCCCCGCCGAGAAGCCGGCCGAGGCCTCGCTGGAGGCGGCGGCCCTCTGACGGCCGCCCATGGACGACGGCGCCCCCGGGAAGGGATCTCCCGGGG
This sequence comes from Kitasatospora sp. NPDC058162, assembly GCF_042884005.1. Classification (NCBI taxonomy): domain Bacteria; kingdom Bacillati; phylum Actinomycetota; class Actinomycetes; order Kitasatosporales; family Streptomycetaceae; genus Kitasatospora; species Kitasatospora sp. NPDC058162. The sequence continues at coordinate 124,229 of NZ_JBHVUS010000005.1, read as the reverse complement.
GCGCCGTCTCGTCGTGTCGCGGGTTACTGCGGCAGGCGGTAGACGCCCTGCTCGACCGGCTCGACCAGACCGTCCGCGACCAGGCCGTCCAGGGCCCGGGCCCGCTGCACCGCGTCCGGCCAGACCGCGTCCAGCCGGGCCTGCGGCACCGTGCCGTGCGCCTCGCGCAGCACCGCGAGCAGCTTGCCGCGCACCTGGCGGTCGGTGCCCTCGTAGGTCTGCCCGCGCCGGGCCGGGCCCTCGTACGGCGGGCGGCCGGCCCGCTGCCAGGCGCAGACGGTGAACAGCGGGCAGTCCCCGCACTCCGGGCCGCGGGCGGTGCAGACCAGGGCGCCCAGCTCCATCACGCCGACCGCCCAGGTGGCGGCCGTCCCGGAGTCCTCGGGCAGCAGGGCGGTCGCGGTGCGGCGCTCGGCGGCGGTGGTGGCGGTGGCCGGGTACTCGACGCCGGTCACCGCGCGGGCGAAGACCCGGCGGACGTTGGTGTCCAGCACCACGTGCCGCTGCTGGAAGGCGAAGGAGGCGACCGCGGCGGCGGTGTACTCCCCCACCCCGGGCAGCGAGAGCAGCGTGGCGTGGTCGTCCGGGACCTCGCCGCCGTGCTCCTCGGTGATCGCCACGGCGGCCGCGTGCAGGCGCAGTGCGCGGCGCGGGTAGCCCAGCCGGCCCCACATCCGGACCGCCTCGCCGGGCGCCTCGGCGGCCAGGTCGGCCGGGGCGGGCCAGCGGGTCATCCAGGCCTGCCAGGCGGGCAGCACCCGCTTCACCGGGGTCTGCTGGAGCATGAACTCGCTGACCATGACCGCCCAGGGCGTCGCGTCGGGGGTCCGCCAGGGCAGGTCGCGCTTGCTGGCCTCGTACCAGTCGATGACGGTCGAGTGCAGCAGCGGCAGGGGCAGCGGCAGCGAGGGGGCGGCTTCGGCGGCGGTGATGGCAGTCATGGCCCTTCGATCCTCCCACGGTCGCGGATCCGGGCCGAAGTGGATGCCATGGTTCCGGATGAACCGGTTCCGCCCCGGAAATCCGGGTTCGGCAACTCCCTCGAACGGATCAAATGGCGGATCATGTGAAAGAAGGGGCGACTGTGCGGTGTTGGTGAGTCAATCGCCACACGCAGTCTCGTAGAGTTTGATCGTGCCCTCTTTGCGTCAACCCGTGGGACCGCTGCCGGCCTCGATCTACTGGCGTCGGCGCGTCGTCGTGCTCGTCGCCGTCGCGGCGGTCGTCGCCCTGATCGCCTGGCTGATGACCGATCAGGGCGGGGGCGGTGACGGCTCACAGAGCAAGGCCGCGCAGGCCGTACCCTCCCAGTCCCAGAGCCAAACGCCCGCTCAGGCGATCACGCCCGGCGCCTCGCCGAGCGGCCCCGCGGCGCACCCGGCCGGCGGCGGCTCCGGCGGCGGGCCGGTGGCCAGCGGCGGCGGCAGCGAGGTCGGCCTCAGCGGCGGCGCTACGGGCGGCGGCGGAACCGGTGGAGCCGGCGGGGCCGGTGGCCCGGGCGGCGCGACCGGCTCCGGTGCTGCGGGCGGCGCGGGCGGTACGGGCGGCTCCGGTGGCGGTGCCCCGGCGCCGGGCGGTACCGGCGGCTCGGGCGGCGGCGCCCCGGCGGTGAACACCGCCGAGGTGATGGCGCTTCCGGTGTGCTCCTCCCAGCAGGTCGCCCTGGAGCTGGCCGGCACCCAGAACTCGTACCAGCCCAAGGACAAGCCCAAGCTGGCCCTGACGGTCAAGAACTCCTCCGGCGCCAACTGCCGGGTGGACCTGGGCCGCACCGCCTCCGTGATCACGGTCAGCAGCGGCAGCAACAACGACCGGGTCTGGTCCTCCGGCGACTGCCCGCCCGACAAGGGCAACATCTGGGTGCAGATCCCGGCGAACGGCAGCCAGACCGAGACCTTCACCTGGGACCGCAGCCGCAGCAAGCCGCAGTGCGCGACCGCCGACCAGACGGCCCCGGCGAACGGGACGTACGTGGTGCTCGCGGAGCTCACCGGGCTCTCGGGCGACAAGGTGTCGGCCCGGACCTCGATCCGACTGGACAACTGAACGTCCGTCACACCCCGGGTGTGAAGCCCCCACGGAGCCCCCGACCGCCGAGCGGTCGGGGGCTCCGCGCGTCGGCCCGTCATCCGCGCGTCAGCCCGTCAGGAGTCCGGGGGCCCGTCAGGAGTCCGGGGGCCGGGAACGCGGAACGGCCCCCGGGGAAGCGTTTCTCCCGGGGGCCGTCCGTGGTCGGTCGCGCGTCCGTCAGACGTAGCGCTCCAGGATGGACGATTCGGCAAGGCGGGACAGGCCCTCCCGGACCGAGCGGGCCCGGGTCTCGCCGACGCCCTCGACCGTCTGCAGGTCGTCGATGCTGGCGGCGAGCAGCTTCTGCAGGCCGCCGAAGTGCTCGACCAGGCGCTCTATCACCGTGTTGGGCAGGCGCGGGATCTTCGCCAGCAGGCGGTAGCCGCGCGGGGAGACGGCGGAGTCCAGGGACTCCGGCGTGCCGGAGTAGCCGAGCGCCTTGGCGACCGTCTGCAGGTCCAGCAGCTCGGCGTGGGTGAGCGCCTCCAGGTCGGCCAGCACCTCGGTGACCGTGCGGCCCTTCTTGGCGGCGCGCTCCGGGAAGTAGTCCCGGGCGACCAGTTCGCGCTCCGGCTCCACGCCCGCGATCAGCTCGTCCAGCTGGAGCGAGAGCAGGCGGCCGTCGATGCCGAGCTCCAGCACGTAGCCGGCGATCTCGGTGGCGATCAGCCGGACCATCTCCAGCCGCTGGGCCACGGCGGTGACGTCCCGGACCGTCACCAGGTCCTCGATCTCCAGCGCGGAGAGCGTGCCGGCCACCTCGTCCAGGCGCAGCTTGTAGCGCTCCAGGGTGGCCAGCGCCTGGTTGGCGCGGGAGAGGACGGTGGTGGAGTCCTCCAGCACCCGGCGGGTGCCGTTGACGTACATGGCGATCAGCCGCATCGAGTGCGAGACCGCGACCACCGGATAGCCGGTCTGCCGGTTGACCCGCTCCGCGGTGCGGTGGCGGGTGCCGGTCTCGTCGGTGGGGATGGTGGAGTCCGGCATCAGGTGGACGCCGGCCCGGACGATCTTGGTGATGTCCTTGTCCAGCACCACCGCGCCGTCGAGCTTGCACAGCTCGCGCAGGCGGGTCGCGCTGAACTCGACGTCCAGGACGAAGCCGCCGGTGCAGATCGGCTCGACGGTCTTGTCGAAGCCCAGCACGATCAGGCCGCCGGTGTTGGCCCGCAGGACCCGTTCCAGGCCGTCACGAAGCGCGGTACCGGGCGCGATGGCGGTGAGGGAGGCCCGCAGCAGGGCCTCCTCACGGGAGGCCTTGTCCGCCCCCCGGTCGCTGGCTGCCACGTGACTCCTCCGGTCGACCCCGTGCCGCGCGCCTCGCGCCGTGCGCCGGTCCGCGGTCTGTTGCTCTGTCGCTCAGTACCGCTTCGGTACTGCCTTCTGGCCAATGAGACTGGGGAAAGTCTAACTGCGTGCGGCTTCGGCAGGGCTTGGGTCAGCGCAGTTCGTCGGAGTCGAGCGGCTCCCAGCCCGCCATCAGCTCGTCCGGGTGGGCCGGGACCCTCGCCGCGCGGGGCGCCGGCGGGGCCGACGGTGCCTCACCACGCACCTCGCCGCGCGGCTTGGCGGCGGCCCGGCGGCGGCCCGGGATGGCCCGCAGCGCCTCGCCGATGTCGGCCACCTCGACCACCTTCATGCCCGGCGGCACCTTGCCCGGGTCCGGCGGGACCAGGGCGTGGGTGAAGCCCAGCCGGTGCGCCTCGGCCAGTCGGCGCTGCACACCCGTCACCCGCCGCACCTCGCCCGCCAGGCCGACCTCGCCGATCGCCACCAGGTTGCTGGGCAGCGGGGTGTCGGTGGAGGAGCTGGCCACCGCGAGCGCGACCGCGAGGTCGGCGGAGGGCTCGGACAGCTTCACCCCGCCGACCGTGGCGGTGTAGATGTCCTGCTTGCCGAGCTTCACCCCACCGTGCCGCTCGACCACGGCCAGGATCATCGCGATCCGGGGCGACTCCAGGCCCGAGGTGGTGCGCCGCGGGGAGGGGATCTGCGAATCCACCATCAGCGCCTGCACCTCGGCGACCAGCGGGCGCTTGCCCTCCAGGGTGACGGTGAGGCAGGTGCCCGGGACGGGCTTGTCACGCCTGGTCAGGAAGAGGCCGGACGGGTCGGCCAGGCCGATGATGCCCTCGTCGTGCAGCTCGAAACAGCCCACCTCGTCGGTGGCGCCGTAGCGGTTCTTGACCCCGCGGATCAGCCGCAGCCGGGCGTGCCGGTCGCCCTCGAAGCTCAGCACCACGTCCACCAGGTGCTCCAGCAGGCGCGGGCCGGCGATCTGGCCGTCCTTGGTGACGTGGCCGACCAGCAGGGTGGCCATGCCGCGCTCCTTGGACGCGCGGATCAGCGCGCCCGCCACCTCGCGGACCTGGGCCGGGCCGCCGGGGGCGCCGTCCAGCTCGGCGGAGGCGATGGTCTGCACCGAGTCCAGGATCAGCAGCCCGGGGTTGACCGCCTCGATGTGCCCGAGCACCGCGCCGAGGTCCTGCTCGGCGGCGAGGTAGAGGTGCTCGGAGAGGGCGTTGATCCGGTCGGCGCGCAGCCGGACCTGCCCGGCCGACTCCTCACCGGTGACGTAGAGCGTGCGGTGCTGCGCGGTGGCCGCCTTGGCGGCGACGTCCAGCAGCAGGGTGGACTTGCCGACGCCGGGCTCGCCGGCCAGCAGCACCACCGCGCCGGGGACCAGGCCGCCGCCGAGCACCCGGTCCAGCTCCGGCACGCCCGTGGAGCGGGCCGTCGCGACCTGGCCGTCCACCTGGGCGATCGGACGGGCGGGCGCGCTGACCGGGCCCGCGGCGGTGGTGCGGATCGGCACCGCGCCGTACTCCTCGACCGTGCCCCAGGCGTTGCACTCCGGGCAGCGGCCGACCCACTTGGGCAGCTGGTTGCCGCACTCGGTGCAGCGGTAGGCCGGGCGCGGCTTGGCGGTGGTCTTGGAACGCGGAGGCATGCGGCCCACGGTAGCGGCTGGGTGTGACAGCGCTGGGCCTGCGGCCCGAGGGCGGACGCGTCGGGCGCCCACACAGATGGGCGATGTTGTTACCCGAAAGAAGTACATACGCGGTGAATGGCGGGGACGGGCCGCCCGGTGCTCCTACCGTCGGACGGGTGACAACGCGAACAGTTGGGCCCGTCGGGGCGCAGGACGCCGTGCTCGCGGCGTACGACCGCCAGGTGGACGGCCTGTTCACCTACTGCCTCTCGGTGCTGTGCGAGCACGACGCGGCCGCCGACGCCCTGCGCGAGGTCCGTGAACTGGCCCGGCGGCACGGCGCCCGACTGGCCGAGCCCGGGCTGGTCCGGGCCTGGCTGTTCTCGCTGGCCCGGTACTGCTGCCTGCGGCGGCTCGCGGACGGGACCGGAGCGGAGCCGGGTGCCGGGCCGGTCCCCTCGGAACCGAGCGAGCTCGAGGCCGTCCGGCGGCGGCGTGAGCTGGCCTCGCTCGCCTGGCCGGAGGCGGCCGGGACGGACCCGGAGCAGCGCGAGGCGCTGGAACTGTCCGTCCGGCACCGGCTGACCCCGCTGGAGGTCGCGGCCGTCCTGGGCCTGCCCTTCGAGCGGACCCGCGGGCTGCTCGCCGCCGCCGAGTCCGAGGTGGCCCGGACCAGGGCGGCGCTGCTGGTGCTCGGGGTGGGCAGTTGCCCCGAGCTGGACCGGCTCGGCGGGGCCGGGGCCGAGTCCTGGCGGGACTGGGTGCTCGGCCCGGCGCTGCGGCGGGAGCTGGTGCAGCACGTGGTGGACTGCCCGACCTGCCGGGGGACGGCGGAGCGGGTGGCCGCCGGGGAGGCGGCGGAGGGCGCGGCGGGGCTGTCGGGGCTGCCGCTGCTGACGGCGCCGGTGGTGGTGGCGCCGGGGGTGGCGGTGGCGGGCGGGACGGCGCGGTCGACGGCGGGAGGTGCGGCCGAGCCGGGGCTGCGCTTCGACCACGGCGGCTTCCCCCGGCACCGGGCGCCGGACGCGGGCCGGGGCCGGGCGGTCCGCCGGCGGGTGGTGACCACCGGGGTGCTCGCGGCCGTCCTGGCGGCGCCGGTGGTGGCGCTCTGGGCCGGACACCGGGCCGGCGGCGGGGCCGGGTCGGCGGCCTCGGTGTCGGCGGTGCGGGTGGACGGAGCCGGCGCGGACGCCGGGCAGCGGCCGTCGTGGGCGGCCGGGGCGGTCGCCGGGGCCGGGGCGGGAATGCCGGGGCTGGAGCTGGCTGGTGCGGGCGGCGGCGGGGTGGGTGGCACGGCCGGCGGAAACGGTGCAGAAACGTTGCTCCCTGGATTTCCAAGGCTCACCCTCCAGGGGCCGCTGGTCCCGGTGCCCGGCCGGGGCGCGACCCCGCTCGGCAGCCCCACCCTGGTCGCCGCCCCAGCCCCCACCGTCGAACGGGCCTCCGCCCCGGGCGCGGCCGACCCGGCCCCGGCCGGGCTGCTCACCGTCGAAGCCGGGGAGTACGGCAGTCGGACGGTGCTCACCCTCACCAACTCCGGTACCACGGAGATCCGTTGGCACGCCGTGACGGACGCCGGCTGGCTCCGGCTCAGCCGCGACTCGGGGACACTGGCCCCCGGGCAGCGGATCACCGTGATCGTCACCGTGGACGAGGAACTCGCGCCCACCACCCACTGGACCGCCCGGATCGCGCTGCCGCCCTCCCAGGCGGTGGTCACCCTGGAGGGCGGGCCGCAGAACCGGGGCGGGTCCGCGTCCTCCTCGGCGGAGCCCTCGGCCGAGCCCTCGTCGACGCCGTCGGCGAGCACCTCCCCGGCGCCGTCGTCGACGCCCTCCTCGACGGGCTCGCCGACCGGCTCCTCGGCGCCGTCCCCGTCGGGCACGCCCTCGTCGTCACCGGGCCGGACCGGGGCACCGTCGCCCTCCGGGCCGCCGACCGGTACGCCGACCCACTCGGCGACTCCGACCGGCCCCGCCTCCGCGCACCCGACGGGGGCGGCGACGGCCGGGCACTGAGACGGCTCAACTCCCCGCGACCCCAAGGGGGATGAGCGCGAGGCGGTCAGCCGCGGTGGATCGGGGGCACCTGGTAGCTGCCGTCCAGCACCGACGGCTTCGGCCGGTAGAGCCGGATGATCGGGCGGAACTCGCCCAGCGGGGTGGGGAGCCAGTTGGCGGCGGCCACCGGGTCCTCGGGCGGCTCGTGCTGGAGGGTCACGGTCAGCGAGCCGTCCGGGCCGTACACCAGGCCGGGGGTGCGGTCGCCGATCGAGTAGCGGTCGATCGGGTTCTCCACCAGGTAGTAGTCCGGCACCGAGTACATCGTGACGGACCAGAAGGCCTCGGCCGGCGGGGGTTGCTCGAAGCGGACGGTGTAGCTGTTGGCGCCGGTGAGCGGGCGGCCGTCGGAGTCGTCGTAGGTCATCGCGTACGAGGCCTCGTACGCGTGGTTGCCCCACAGGCCGGCCCGGGCGGCGGCCGCCCGGCTGAGGTAGGCGGCGCGGCGGTCGGGGATGCGCCACTCGGGGTCGTCCAGGGTGCCGGGGCCCAGGTGGTCGATGTTGTAGTCGAAGAGGTGGAGCGCGGAGCGCCACTCGCCGAGCGGGTGGTCCTCGGGCGGGCGGGTCGCGTCCTCGACCCGCTCGCGCCCGGCGGCCAGGCCCTTGGCGAGCGCCAGGGTCCACTCGGCGGCGGCCGCCCGGTACGGCGAGGCGCCGTCGTCCAGCAGGCCGAGCGGGGCGAAGCGGCGCTGGTACTCGATGTCGGGGGTGGCCGGCGGGAAGGCCTGCATCCACACCCGCAGCCGCTCGAAGAAGGCCAGCCGCTCGGGGACCTCCGGGTCGGGCTCGGGCAGTCCGGCGACCAGGCCGCCGGGCTCCAGCGGCTCCAGGACGAGGGCGCTCTGCAGGACCTTGACCCGGGGCAGGTCGTCCGGGCCGTCGCAGGCGAAGCGGCCGACGATGGTGCCGACGGTGGTGGGCAGTTCGATCACCCGGGCCGGGTCCGGCGCGGTGCCGTGCCAGTCGGGCGGGACGACCAGCCAGGTCTGCGCCGCGGTGCCGGTGGCCCGGCTGCCGAGGTAGGCGACGTTGTCCGTCCAGGCGCCGAGGAACTGCAGCACGTAGTAGGCGCCGGCGGTGTCCGGGACGTGCAGCACCTGCGGGCCCTCGGAGAGGTCCAGCTGGGCGATCGAGTAGATGGTGTCGTTGTTGACCGAGACGAAGTGGTCGGCCGGGCCCGCCAGCCGGGTGGCGTGGCTGAAGTGGTTGTACGGCGCCGCCGGGAGGGTGCCCAGGCCGCCCTTGGCGAAGCGCTCGACCATGGTGAGGCCGGCGACGAGCGGGTAGCCGTAGACGTAGGCGTCGGCGGCCAGGGCCTCCAGCTCGGGCAGGTTCATCGGGGGTCCTTCGTCGGGTCGGGGCGCTTCGGGGGCGGGTCGGGTGCCCGTCGGTGGCGGTGGGTCGGGGCGGGTCGGGGCCTGGGCGAGCCGGGCGACCGGGTCAGCGCGGGGTGAGCGGCGGGGGCTGCCAGCGGCCGTCCAGGACGGCGGCCTCCGGGCCGTGGATCCGGAGCACGACGGCGAACGGGCCGTCCGGGGCGGGCAGCCAGTTGGCGGAGTGGTCGGCGTCGGCGGGGCGCTTGTGCTGGACGTAGAGGGTGAGGCCGCCGTCCCGGTCGCGGACCAGGCCGGGGGTGTGGCCGCCGATCGAGTAGCGGTCCAGGGTGTTGTCGACCAGCCGGTGCCCGGGGAGCGCGTACACCGTCGCGGACCAGAAGAAGCGGGCCGGCGGCAGGGCGTCCGGGGCGAAGCGGATCACGTGGTCGCGGTCGGCGGCGTTCGGCGGACGGTGGCCCGCGGCGTCCGCCGCCCAACGGCCGTACCAGACCTCCTCGGTGGGCAGCCCGTACGGGTCGAGCTCGGCCCCGACGGCCTGCCGGAGGAAGTCCCCACCCAGTTCCTCGCGGGTGCCGGACAGGCCCGCGGAGTCGCGGAGTTCGGCGACCGCCCCGGTCAGCCGGGCGCGGCCGTCGGCGATCCCGCGGCCGAGTTCGGCGCGGACCTCCAGCGGGAGGGTGGCGGGCTCGAACTCGCCGCGGCCGTCGACGCCGAGGTCGGTGAGGCGGCCGCGCAGCCCGGTCTCGGCGGGCGGGAGTGCGTCGGCCGGCGGGAAGAAGCCGAGCAGGAAGTCGAGGAAGGTGAGGAACTCGACGCCCTCCGGGACTTCGTCGCGCCAGACCGGCCAGACCGGCTCGGGGGCGGGGGCGGGCGCCGGGGTGCCGGCGTACCGGTGCAACGGGCGCAGCCGGTACTGCTCCTGGACGGCCCGCAGGGCGGCGAGGTCGGCGGGGGTGTTCCCGGCGAGCCGGGTGTGGCCGAGGACGCCGACCAGGCGGGTGGCGGTGCGGATCACGCCCGTGATGCCGGGCGGGGGCCGGCCCTGCCAGTCGGGGCCGGCCACCAGGAAGTCCCCCGCGCCCTGGCCGGTGGTCCGGGAGCCGATCAACCCGGCCGGCAGGGTGTCGAGTTCGTGCACGACGAGGACGCGGTAGTCGTCGGTGGCGGGGACCGAGAGCACCCAGGGTTCGGCGCGCAGGTCGAGCCAGGCGCGGGACGGGAGGGTGTCGTTGTCGGGGGTGACGGCGTCGGTGTCGTCGGGGCCGGCCGGCCGGGTGGTGTGGCGGAAGACGCCGAAGCCGCCGACGTAGCCCGGGTCCGCGTCGTCCAGGGCCTGGGCGTAGAGGGTGCGGTAGGTCCGCAGGAGGGGGTGGGCGCGGATCCAGGCCTCGGCCGCGGTCGCGCGGATGGTGGCCGGATCGACGAGTGCCGGGTTGACCATGCTGTCGCTCTCCCAGGCCGGATCAGGCGAATGCGGACGGATCAGGGCAGATCGGTACACCTGGGATGCTAAGGGGGGCGGGGAGGGGAGGCATGTCGGGCGGCGCCCGCAGCGGGCGGATCCGGGCCGGCGCTCTGCTCAGCGCTAACCCGGGCGTAGCGGCGGGCCGGCGGGGACAGGCTGGGCGGCATGAAGATCCTGCTGCTCGGGGGCTCGTCCTTCCTCGGACGTGCCTACGCCGCCGAGGCGCTCGCCCGCGGCCACCACGTCACCACCTTCAACCGCGGGCGCAGCGCCCCCGACCTGCCCGGAGTCGAGGCCTTCCGGGGCGACCGCGACAGTGCCGAGGACCTCGCCCGGCTGGTCGAGGGCCGCCGTTGGGACGCCGTCGTCGACACCTCCGCCCGCCAGCCCGCCCAGGCCGCGCTCTCCGCCCGGCTGCTGCGCGGACGGGCCGACCACTACACCTTCGTCTCCTCGGTGCACGCCTACGCCGACTGGGCCACCCAGGTGATCACCGAGGACTCCGCGCTCCTCCCCTGCCCCGCCGACACCCCGCCCGACCAGCCCTTCGGCCGCGAGCTGAAGGCGGGCGGCGAGCGCGCGGTGCTGGCGGGCTTCGGCGCCGAACGCACCCTGGTGCTCAGCAGCGGACTGCTGATCGGCCCGTACGAGCTGGGCGGCCGGCTGCCCTGGTGGCTGGAGCGGATGGCCCGCGGCGGGCGGGTGCTCGCACCCGGCGATCCGGGGCGGACCATCCAGGTGATCGACGTCCGGGACTTCGCCGCCTTCGGGCTCGACCTGCTGACGGCCGGGACGACGGGCCGCTTCCTCACCACGGCGCCGCCCGGGCGGCTCACCTTCGGGCAGTGGCTGGAGACCTGCCGGGAGATCGCGGGCGCGGCCGGCACCGAGCTGGTCCCGATCGGGGACGCCGCCCTGCTGGCCGAGGGGCCGGACCAGGTCGACCCCTGGCTCGAACTGCCCTTCTGGGCACCGGACCTGCCGGAGTGGAAGTACATCTGGCAGGTCGACAGCAGCCGCGCCGAGGCGGCCGGGCTGCGCTGCCGCCCGTTCGCGGAGACCGCCCGGGACACCTGGGAGTGGCTGCGCACCCGGGGGCCGGCCGAGGACACCGACGCCGAGGGGCGGAAGCTGGTGGTCGGGGCGCCGTACACCCAGGGCATCGAACCGGCCAAGGAGCAACGGCTGTTGGCCGCACACGGATGAGGCGCCCGGGCGGAACGCACGGATGAGGCGCCCGGGCGGAACGCACGGATGAGGCGCCTGGGTGAGGCGCCCGGGGCGCGAGGCCGGGGCGGGAAACCCGGGGCGGGAGGCCGGCCCCCGCCCCGGCGGGGCTCGCTCAGTGGGTGCGGCGGGTCACCAGCTCGGCCAGCGCCAGCAGTTCGTCCGCCGCGGCGGGCTCCGGCACGGCCACGGCCAGCTGCGCCATCGCCGCGGCCATCCGCTCACAGGACTCGCCCTGCGCCCAGCCGCGCCCGCCGGCCGCGTCGACGGCGGCCGCGCACTGCGCCAACTCGGCTGCGGTGAGCGGACGTTCGAGCGCGTAGAGCTCGGCGAGCCGGGCCCCCTCGGGGGTGCCGGAGCCGAGCGCCTTGACCACCGGCAGCGACTTCTTCCGGGCGACCAGGTCCGCGCCGACCGGCTTGCCGGTGACCGTCGGATCCCCCCAGATGCCGATCAGGTCGTCGATCAGCTGGAAGGCCAGGCCGATCTCGCGGCCGAAGCCGTCCATCGCCTGCGCCGCCTGCTCGGACCCGCCGCCGTACAGGGCGCCCATCGCGCAGGCGGCGCCCAGCAGGGCGCCGGTCTTGGCCTCGGCCATCGCCAGGCACTCGGCCAGCGAGACGTCGTTGCGCTGCTCGAAGGCGCAGTCGATCTGCTGGCCCTCGCAGAGCTCGACCACGCAGTCGGCGAGCCGGCGGATCGATCCGCGGGCGGCCGGGTGGGCGTCCTCGGCGAGCAGGCGCAGCGCGAGGGAGTGCATCGCGTCGCCGGCCAGGATGGCCTCGGTGGTGCCGAACACCCGCCAGGCGGTGGGCCGGTGGCGGCGGGTGTCGTCCCGGTCGATGACGTCGTCGTGGAGCAGGGTGAAGTTGTGGACCAGCTCCACGGCGGCGGCCGCGGCGGCGGCCGTCCCGGGGGTGCCGCCGAGGGCCTGGGTGGCGGCGAGGACCAGGGCCGGGCGGATCGCCTTGCCGGCGGGGGCCTCGGAGGGCGTGCCGTCCGCCTCCCACCAGCCGAAGTGGTAGCCGGCGACCTTGCGCATCGTGCCGGGCAGCGAGTCGACGGCGGCCCGCAGGACCGGGTCGACCAGCCCGCGGGTGCGGGCGAGGATGTCCGCCGCCTCGTGGCCCTCTTTGTGGTCCCGCTCCAGCGTGGAGCTCGTCATGGGTTCCTCCCCCTCTAGGGCGTGTCCTTCGGATCACGTCGGATCAGCGGGCGTCGTTGGGGTGCGTGCATCGGCGGGCCGGTGGCCGTGCGCACCGCGGCGCGCCGCCCGGCCGGGGGCTGGTGCCCCGGCCGGGCGGCGCGGATCGGGCCCGGTTGCCGAGCCGGGAGCCCGACGTCAGCGCTGCGCGACGTCCACGTTCTCCAGCACGCCGATGGCGTCCGGCACCAGGACCGCGGCCGAGTAGTAGGCGCTCACCAGGTACGAAATGATGGCCTTCTCGTCGATTCCCATGAACCGCACCGAGAGGCCCGGCTGGTATTCATCCGGAATTCCGGTCTGGTGCAGGCCGACGACACCCTGGTTGTCCTCGCCGATGCGCATCGCGATGATCGAGCTGGTGTGCCCGCCGATGATCGGGATCTTGTTGCACGGGAAGATCGGCACCCCGCGCCAGGCGTTGACGTGCTTGCCCTCGACCTCGACGGTGCCCGGGTTGAGACCGCGCTTGTTGCACTCCCGGCCGAAGGCGGCGATGGCCTTGGGGTGGGCCAGGAACATCCTGGTGCTGCGGCGGCGGCTGAGCAGCTCGTCCATGTCGTCCGGGGTGGGCGGGCCGGAGTGGGTCTGGATCCGCTGGTCGTACTCGGCGTTCTCCAGCAGCCCGAACTCGGGGTTGTTGATGAGCTCGTGCTCCTGGCGCTCGCGCAGCGCCTCGATGGTCAGCCGCAGCTGGTGCTCGGTCTGGTTCATCGGCTGGTTGTAGAGGTCGGCGACGCGGCTGTGCACCTTGAGGATGGTCTGGGCGACGCTCAGCTCGTACTCGCGCGGCTTGAGCTCGTAGTCCACGAAGGCGCCGGGCAGGTCGTACTCGCCCTGGTGGCCGGCGGAGAGGTCGATCGCGGCCTCGCCGTGCTTGTTCTGCGCCTGCTGGAAGCCGTTCAGGTACTCCATGATCTGCAGCTGCAGCGACTCGGAGCGGTCGTGCAGCTCCTGGAAGGAGGGCCAGGAGAGCGCCATCACGGTGCCGGAGGTGGCGGCCCGGACGGTGTACGGCCAGGAGCCGTCCTCCTCCTGGAGCGCCTCGTCGCCCAGGTGGTCGCCGTCGGCGAGGGTGCCGACCACCGTCTCCTCGCCGTACTTGCCGGTGCCGAGCCGGTCCAGCTTGCCGTGCGCGATGACGAACACCTCGCTGATCGGCGTACCGGCCGCGACCAGGACGTCGCCCGGGGCGAACTGCCGCTGCACGAACCGGCCGGCCAGCTCCTCCAGCACCGCCTCGTCCTGGTAACCGCGCAGCACGGGCACCTCGGCCAGCGTCTGCGGGACGATCCGCACCTCGGAACCGGTCTTGACGAAACTCACCCGGCCGCGACCGACCTTGTGGCGCAGGCGGCGGTTGACCCGGTAGGTACCGCCGGAGACCTGCACCCAGGGCAGCATCCTGAGCAGCCAACGCGGGCTGATGCCCTGCATCTGGGGCGCGGACTTGGTGGTGGTGGCGAGGTTCCGCGCGCCCGCCGTGCTCAGGGACTGCTGCTGCCGGATCTCCGGCTGCGCGCCCGGCGCAGGAATACCGGCATTGGTTTCGGTCGACATAAGGGGAGCCCTTCGCATGCCCGATGAAAGTGTCGGCTTGCACATTCATGTTGCAGCTTCATGGTGGGCCCGTTCGGGGGCGTCCCGCAATCACTCATTCGAGTGGTTCCGAATAACCGAACAAATAGTACGACTAGATCACCTGATCGATATTTGTTCGACTATTTATTCGAAAGTATCGGAACGTCGGCCCCCATCCTCCCCCATCGGCCGCCCCGCCCGCGCCACCCCTTGACAGCTCCCGTACGCACCCGCCCCGCCGGGGCTACAGCGGGCCGTTCCAGTCCAGCGTCGGCTCCAACACCCCCTCCAGGGTGAGCAGCCAGCGCTTCACCTCGATCCCGACCCGGCCGCCGCCGAAGCCGCCGATCCCGTCCGCCGCCACCACCCGGTGGCAGGGCACCAGCAGCGGGACCGGGTTGGCGGCCATCATCTGCCCGACCGTCCGAGCGGCCAGGCCGGGTTCGGTGACGTCCTCGAACACCCCGCTGCGGGCGGCCAGTTCGCCGTAGGTGATGGTCCGCCCGTACGGCACCTGCTCCCAGAGCGTCCGCAGCACGGTGCGGTGCGGCCCGGAGCTGAGGCTCCAGTCGATCGGCAGGCCCAACTCCCGGGTGCGGCCCGCCAGGTAGGCGTCGATCCGCTCGGTGACGGCGGCGACCTTCGCCGGGTCGGTGCACGGCGGCAGCTCGCCGTCCCGGCCGCCGTAACCGGCGGCCGCCACGCCCAGCGGCGTCACTGCGATGTGCATCGGGCCGCTGGGCAGCGGGGTGGGCACGGTCAGCCAGGACATCGACCAGGACTGCGGCACGCTCGGACCCCCACCCTCCGCCTGGACGGCCACCGGTCGTCCCGGCGTCCGGGGGGCGGGCTCGCCCCGTTCGCCATCGTACGGCGGGGCCGCGGGGGCCCCGGCGGGGTATCGGGCGGGGTGCTCGACGGGGTACCGGGCGGGGTGTTCGGCGGGGACGGCTCCGGTCAGTGCCGTCCCTTGAGCTCCGAGGACAGCGCCCGCGCCCAGTGCGACAGTTCGGCGCGGTCCGGCGCCCGGCCCTCGCACAACACGGCGAGCTGGGCCTCGTTGATCCGGTTCGGCCCCGGGATCTCCAGCAGGTACGCCAGTTCGGCCAGGACGGTGGACAGCCGCTCGGCGTCCGCGTGGTCCAGGACGGCCCCGGCCTGGTGGTGGCCGATGGTGAGCGAACCGGGCATGGTCAACCTCCTCCGTGACCCCCGCTCCTCCACGGTACGACCGACCCGGCCACCCCGCCCGCCGCGGAGGCACGCACGCGTGGGCGGAGCGACCGGCGGCACTCCGGGGCCGGCCGGGCACGGTGCGCGGTGGGCCGCACCGGTGGTGGCCGGGGGTGCGCCCCGGAGCCGTCCGAGGGGTGAGTCAGTCGCCCGGGCCCTCCTCCCAACGACGATTCCGAACGGCCGGTACGCCCAACACTACGACCCCGGCAGCCACTTGCCAGACCGCGCCGAGCAGCAGCACCCGACCGGCGCCGAACCGGTCCGCCAGCGGACCGGCCGCCGCCAGCCCCAGCGGACCGAGGACGAAGGCGCCCAGCGCCCCGAAGGAGGTCAGCCGGCCCAGCAGCTCCGCCGGCACCCAGCGCTGGGTGGTGGTGCCGAACAGCGTCCCGCAGACCGCCGAACCGACCCCCGCCGCCAGCGCCCCCGCGACCACCCACGGCAGCCCCGCCCCCGCCGCCAGCGCCGCGGACGGCAGCGCCCAGGCCAGTCCGGCCACCGTCGCCACCGCGAGCGGACGCCCGGGCCGGCGGCCGAGCATCAACAGCCCGCCCAGCACCGCGCCGGCGCCGTACACCCCCATCACCAGGCCCCAGGCCCGGGCGCCGCCCAGCTCCCGCTGCGCGGTGAGCGGGCCGAGCACCAGGAACGGGGCCCAGACCAGCAGGTTGAACAGGCCCATCTGCGCGGTGGTGATCCACAGCCACGGGCGGGCGGTGAACTCCGACCAGCCGGAGCGCAGTTCGCGGAGCATCGAGCCGCCGTCGGCCGCCCGGGGACGGTCGGGCAGCCGGAGGCCGGCCAGCGCCAGGGCGCCGACGCCGTACGTCACGGCGTCGATCAGCAGCACCGTCGCCGGGCCCGAGGTGGCCGTGACCAGGCCGGCCAGCGCCGGCCCGGCCACCGTGGACACCGACCGCGAGAGCCCCAGCAGGGTGTTGCCGTCCGCCAGCAGCTCCTTGCGGCGCACCAGGTCGGGCACGATCGCGCCGAACGCGGGCATGAACAGCCCCTCACCGATCCCCCAGACCGCCACCAGCACGACCATCACCCAGACCGGCGCGTGCCCGGCCGCCAGCAGCGCCGCGAACAGCGCCTGGACGAGGCCGCGCAGGACGTCCGTGCCCAGCATCAGCCGGCGGCTGCCCAGACGGTCGGCGATCACCCCGCCGGCCAGCAGGACCAGCACCACCGGGAGGATCCGGGCGGCCATCACCCAGCCCAGGTCCGTACCACTGCCGGCGCCGGTGCCGGCCCCAGCTCCGGTCCCGCTGCCGTCGAGCACCGCGAAGGCGACCGCAACCGGTGCCATCGAGGAGCCGAGGAGGGAGGTCGTGTACCCGATGAAGAAGCGGGTGAAGTCGCGCTCGCCCAGCACGGCGAGCCGGTCTCCCAGCCGCCGGGAGCGGGCCGGGATCCGTTCTGTTTCCACTGCCATGGGCAGTCAGTCTGCGCGCGCCGGGGAACGGGGTTCAAGGGGTTCCGGGGAAAAACTTGAGCCTGTTGGCATCAATGTTTGGCAGGGTCGGTCCTGCCGCAGTAAATAGCCTGTGATATGGCTACTGAGCTGCCGTTTACTGCGGTTGGCGGATATCATAGAAGGCGATGGACCAGGGTCGTTTACTGCGGAAGAAGGCGGACGTGACGGAGCTCCCCCCGGTCGAGTACGGCCTCGCCGTCGAGCGCTACCTGGCCGCCTCCGGGCTCGCCGAGGGCTCCCGGCGGATCTACCGGATCGCGCTCGACACCTGGGCCTGGGCCCTCGCCGACCGGACCGCCCCCACCGGCCCCGAACGGCGGCGCGCCCACCCGCCCGTACTGCCGCTCGCCCTGCTCGACCACCCGGACGCCCCCGACCGGCTGCGGGCCGCCGTCGCCCGGCGCGCCGCCGACACCGACCCGCGCACGCTCAACCGCGAACTCTCCACCCTGCGCGCGGCCGTGGCCTGGTGGCGCGCCAAGGGCTGGATCGACGGCGACCCGAGCACCGCCCTGCGCCCCAGCCCGCTGCCCTCACCGGCCGGCGCCGGGGCCGGGACCGGCCCGCTGGGCGAGGAGCAGCTGCGCGCCCTGTTCACCCGCCGGGCGCCGCTGCGCGAGCAGACGCTCTGGCACCTGCTGCACGAGTCCGGCGCCGCCATCGAGACCGTACTGGCCCTCGACACCGACCAGTTGGACCTCCCCGGCCGCCGCACCCGCCCCCGCCCCGACCGCCCCCAGCTCTGCTGGGGCACCGGCACCGCCAGGCTGCTCCCGCTGCTGATCGCCGGCCGCTCCGGCGGCCCGCTCTTCCTCACCGACCGCCGCGCCCCGGCCGGCACCCCCGCCGCCGACCGCTGCCCGCACACCGGCCGCGCCCGGCTCTCCTACCGCCGGGCGGCCGAACTGTTCACCGCCCACACCCGGCCGCTCGGGGAGGGCTGGACGCTCCGGCAGCTGCGGGCGGGGCGGTAGCGCCCGGCCACCGGACGGGCGCTAGCTCGACGGTGCCACCGCCCGGCGACCCTGCGGGAGCAAGTCGTCCAGGGTGTCGGCCAGTTGGGCCGGTGACGGGCGGTCGCCCGGGTCGAGGCGGAGGCTGGCGTCGATCGCCTCGGCGAGTGGGCGGGGCAGTCGGCGGCGCCGGGACACCGGGGGTGCCGGGCTCAACGGCGGTCCGTCGAAGGGCAGTTCGCCGGTGGCGGCCTCGTAGAGGGTGATGCCGAGACCCCAGACGTCGGTGGCGGCGGTGAGCCGGTCGCCGGCGGCCTGTTCGGGAGCGAGGTAGCCGTTCGTGCCGAGGCCCGGGCGGCCCGGGCCCGGCGGGCGGGCGATGCTGAGGTCGAGGACCTTGGCGCGGCGGCAGTCGATCACGATGTTGGCGGGCTTGAGGTCGAGGTGCAGCAGGCCCTTGCCGTGCAAGTACCGTACGGCGGAGATGAGTTGCAGCCCGAGCAGGGCCAGGTCGGTGGCGGCCGGGCGGCGCGGCTGCCGGTCGAGCAGGTGGGCGAGGGTCTCGCCGCTGAGGGTCTCCGAGACGGCGTACGGCTGGGGGCGTTCGCCGGTGCCGTAGCCGCGCACCAGGTGGGGGTGGGTGAACTCGGCCAGCCAGCGGCCCTCCTGGAGCAGGCGGGCGCGCAGTTCGCGGTCGCGGCGGTGGTCCGGCCGTAGCACCTTGACGACGCAGCGGCAGTCGCGTTCCTCGCTCCAGGCGTCGTAGACGTCCAGCCAGCCGGTTCGGCAGAGGTGGGCGAGCACCCGGTAGCCGGGGGCGATCGGCGTCCCGGCGGGCAGCGGTCGCGCAACGGGCTGTGGCCGTGCAACAGGCAGCGACCGGGCCGCGGTCATCGGGCGGCCTCCGTCGGGGTCGCGGCCCGGGCGAGCCGGGCGTAGCCGTCGTCGCGGGCGAGCAGTTGGCGGTGGCTGCCGGAGGCCACGACGCGGCCTTCGCGCAGCAGGACGATCCGGTCGGCGTTCCGCACGGTCAGCAGGTTGTGCGAGATGATGATCGTCGTCCGGCCGTTCATCAGCCGCCCCAGCGGTTCCAGGATCCGCCGCCCCGACTCCGCGTCGAGACCGGTGGTCGGTTCGTCCAGCAGCAGGACGGGTGCGTCCCGGATCATCGCCCGGGCGATCGCGATCCGCTGGCGCTGGCCGCCGGACAGCAGGCGCCCGCGCTGGCCCACCACCGTGTCGTAGCCGTCCGGCAGCCGGCTGACGAACTCGTGGGCGTCGGCGGCCCGGGCGGCGGCCGTGATCTGGGCGTCAGTGGCGTCCGGGCGGCCGTAGGCGATGTTCTCCCGGACGGTGCCGTGGATGACCAGGGTCTCCTGCAGCAGCACCGCGATGTGCTCGCGCAGGTCCGCCAGCGCCAGGTCGCGCAGGTCCGTGCCGTCCAGCCGGACGGCGCCGCGCTCCGGGTCGTAGAAGCGCAGCAGCAGCTTGGCGACCGTCGACTTGCCCGCCCCGCTCTCCCCGACCAGCGCCACCGTCTCGCCCGGTTCGGCGCGGAGGGAGACGTCGCACAGCGCCGCGCGGGCCGTGTCCGGGTAGCGGAACCACACCCCGTCGAAGGCCACCGCCCCGCGCACCCGGGCCGGGCGCAGCGGCCTCGGCGGATCGGCCACCTCCGGCCGCTGGTCGAGCAGTTCGATGATCCGCTCGGCGGCGGCCGAGGCCGAGAAGAAGCCGTTGCTGAGCCGTCCGATGCCCTGGATCGGGCTGTAGAGCCGGCTCAACAGAGCGACGAAGACGAGGAGTTCACCGAGGGTGAGGCGGCCGCGGACCAACTCCCAGGCACCCAGCCCGAGGACGATCAGCGCGCCGACCAGCTCCAGCTGCTCCACGATCGGCGTGAACAGGGCGCGCAGCCGGGTCGCCGCCATGGTCGCCCGGAACCGCGCCAGGTTCTCCCGCAGGAACCGCTCCTGCTCCCAGTCCTGCCGGTTGTACGCCTGCACCAGCGCGATGTTGCCCAGCGTCTCCTCCGCGAGGGCGCTGACCGAACCGCTGCGGCGGCGCCGCTCCCGGGACGCGGCCTTCACCCTCGTCGAGAAGCGCCGGGCGGTGATCCAGAACAGCGGGGCGACCACCAGCGCGGTCAGCGTGAGGTCCCAGCGCAGGTAGAACAGCACCCCCAGGAAGACGGCCAGCTCGGCGACGTACGCGACCGCGTCCAGGACGCCCGAGAGCAGGAAGGTCTCGACCGCCTCGACGTCCGCGGTCAGCCGCGACAGTACGTCGCCGAGCCGCCGCCGCTCGAAGAAGCCCAGCGGCAGGCCCTGCAGATGTCGGAACACGTCCGTGCGCAGGGCCAGCAGGAAGCGCTCGCTGACCCAGGTGGAGGCCGTCTCGTCCACAAAGTCCAGGGCCCCTGCCAACAGGGTCAGCCCGGCGTAGCCGAGCGCGACCGGCAGGAACAGCCCCAGCTTGCGCGGCACCAGCACGTCGTCGACGACGACCTTGAACAGCCAGACCATGGCCGCGTCGACCACCGGGCCGAGCAGGACGATCACCACCAGGAGGGTCAGCCAGCGCCGTCCCCCTCGGGTGTAGGGCCAGAACCGTCGGAACGTCCGCCGCAGCGGGACGGCCGGCGCCGGGGCGACGACCGGGTCCGCCCGGCCGTCGCCGTCACCGGTGTCGACCGCCGTCAACCGCCGCAGCGACCACACTCGCTCGTCCTAGCCCGGGGACCGGAAGCGGTCCGTCAGCCGTCAATGCCGGTCGTGCTTGTTCTTGCGGCCGTGACGACGACCGCGGCCGGTCGTGTTGTTGGTGTTCCGGGTCTCCTTGTCGTGCCCGCGATCCTTGCGGGACTGCCGCATCGCCGGCAGGAGGTTGGCGAGGATGCTCATCACTGCCACCTTTCTCTCGGTTGCGTCCCCACCGGGAAGTACGGACGAGCGGGCGGGGATGCTCAGCGGGGTGCGCGGTCGGCGTGCGCGGTCGGCGTTCGGCGCGGGCTCGGTCCCGCGGACGTCACGGGGCCGGGCCGGTCGGCCCGGAGACCGTTACGCAGCCGATGGGCGACCGTGACGCGGCCGGGCGGGGACCGCGACACGGCCCTCCTACCGTCACTCACGACGCACCGGCCGTACGGGCCGTACCGACCGTGCTGACCGAGGCGTCCGCGAGAACCGCGGTCTCGCCACTGACGCGTTCACCAGAGCCACGAAGGAGAACCCCCGCCATGAGCAGGACCCGTACCGACCGTTCGCCCGCCCGCCGTCTGCTGGCCGTCTGCGCCCTGACCGGCGCCGCGCTGATGACCGTCGTCACCGGCGGACAGGCCTGGGCCGACGGCTCCCCGCAGCCGGCCCCCGCCAAGCCGACCGCAGCCGCCCCCGACAACGCGGCGGCCGGCGCGGCGGCCGGTGGGGCCCGTCCGACCGCCGCCCCCGCCAAGCCCGGCCAGCCCGGCCAGCCGTCCGCCGCGCCCGCGGGCGGCGCCCCGGGGGTCGCCACCCCGTCGACCGGGCACGCCCCGGTCGGCTCCCAGCCGCAGGTCCGCGAGGTGCCGAAGGGCGCCGCCCAGGCCGGTGACGGCTCGGGCGCGACCGACGGCAACGGCCTGATGCTGGTCGGTGGCGGCACCGTCGCCGCCGTCGGCGCCGGTGCGCTGGGCTTCGCCCTCCTGCGCCGCCGTTCCGGTGCGCGTGGCTGACACCCGTCCCGGGTCCGCCGGGCACCCCGGCGCCCTTCCCCCGCACCCGGCCGGGCGGGGAAGCGGCGCCGGGGCGCCCCCGGCGGCGGGGACCCACCGTCGGGACGGTCGCGGGCGGCGGCGCGCCGCCCGGCCCGGCCCGAGCCTCCTGCAGCGCAGCGTCTTCGGTACGGCCGGCCTGCTCTGCCTCGCCCTCGGCAGCACCCTGGCACTGTCCGGTCGGGACACCCCGGTGGTGCGGATCGAGACCTCCGGCCACGATCCGGCGCCCGCGGCCACCGCCGCCGCCCCCGGCGCCACCACCCCCTCCGGCGCGCCGACCGCCGGTGAGCAGCCCCTCGCCCCCTCGCCGCCGGCCCGTCTGCTGATCCCCTCCATCGGCGTGGACGCCCCGGTGGCCGACCTCGGCCTGAACGCCGACGGCACCGTCCAGGTGCCCTCGGCCGACCACGCCGACCAGGTCGGCTGGTACCGCAACGGCCCGACCCCGGGCGAACCCGGCCCCGCCGTCCTGATCGGCCACCTCGACACCAAGTACGGCCCCGCGGTCTTCCAGCGCCTGCCGGAGCTCCACCCGGGCGACCGGATCGGGGTCCGGCGGGCGGACGGCCGCACCGTGGACTTCACGGTGCGCAGCATGCTCCAGGCCGCCAAGGACCACTTCCCGACCGACACGGTCTACGGCGACACCCCCGGCCCCGCGCTCCGGCTGATCACCTGCGGCGGGCGGATCGGCGCGGACGGGCACTGGACGGACAACATCATCGTCCTGGCGGACCCGGCCTGACCGGGCCGGGGCGGGCCCGGTAGAACTGCAGGACGACCACAGGGAGCGACGAACCGGTACCCCGGGCCACCGCGTCCCACTGCGGGACACCGACACCCGACCCGCGACCGACTGCGGGACCCCCGACCCGCGACCGCGACCGAGGAGGACGAGCACCGACCGTGGCGACACCGACACCGACACCGACCCCGCTCCGCCGCCGCCCCGCCACCGTGCCCGTGGCCGCCCTCGCCGTCCTCGCCGCCCTGACCGCCCTGGGTGTCCTGGCCTTCGGCCGCGCCGCCCCCGGCGGCCTGCGGGACGACGGTCCGCGCCAGGCCGTCGCCCCGCCGAGCCCGACCGCGGTGGCCAAGCCGCTCTGGCCCGGCCTGGCCGCCGCGTCGCCGCCGCCCACCACCTCGACCGACTCCGCCACCCAGGCCCCGCCGCAGCCCGTCCCCGACCTGACCGTCCCCGGGCACGACCTCGCCGCGGTCGACGTCCGCACCCTCCTCGCCAAGGATCCGGCGGTGAGCGCGGAGGAGCGGCGCGCGCTCGACTCCTGCACCGGCTGCGAGGTGCGGGCCCCCGAGTTCCGCGACCTCACCGGCGACGGGCGGCCCGAGCTGATCACCACCGTCGGCTCCCCCGGCGCGCTCGTGCTGCACGTCTACACGCTCGCCGACGACCGGGTCCTGCCGATCCTGCGGGTCCAGGTCCAGCAGGGGTTCAGCGCCGCGACCCTCGACTCCGACCTGTGGCTGTACGAGCCGACCACCTACACCACCCGCACCACCAGCCACTACCAGTGGGACGGTCACCGGCTCACCATGGTCGACCGGAAGGTGGAGGGCGTCGGCCTGCTCCAGCCCACCGACCCGGGCGCCGACGGGCCGGCCGTCGCCGGCGCCGACCACGGGCCCGCCCCGGCGCGCCCCACCGCCGGACCGAAGCAGCCCCCCGCCGGCGGCGGGGCCGCCCCGTACCCCTCACGAGCCACCCCCCAGCCGTCCGGCCCCGCCGTCTCCGCCGTCTCCCCGGAAGCCAAGCGATGACCACCGCAGCCGTCCCCGCCCAGCCGCACATCCTGCTCGTCGAGGACGACGAGGTGATCCGGGAGGCGACCCGGATGGCCCTGGAGCGCTACGGCTTCCCGGTCACCACCGCCGCCGACGGCCTGGAAGGCCTGGAGGCCTTCCAGGCCGTCCGCCCCGACCTGCTCCTGCTGGACGTCATGCTGCCGCTGCTCGACGGGGTCGGCCTCTGCCGGCGGATCCGGGAGGAGAGCCAGCTGCCGATCCTGATGATGTCGGCCCGCACCGACCCGGTGGACGTGGTGTCCGGTCTGGAGGCGGGCGCGGACGACTACGTGGTGAAGCCGTTCGAGAGCGCCGTCCTGGTCGCCCGGATCCGTACGGTGCTGCGCCGCGTCCGGGTGGCCCCGACGGCCGAACCCGACGCCCCCGCCGCCCCCTCCTCCTCCGTCCCCTCCCCCACCCTCCCTTCCGATCCCCTCCCCTCCCCCTCCGTCCGCGACTTCGACGGCCTGCGGGTGGACACCGACAGCATGGAGGTGCGGGTCGACGGCCGCCTCGTCCCGCTCACCCCCACCGAACTGCGGCTACTGCTGGAGTTCACGGCCGCGCCCGGCATCGTGCTGGAGCGCTCCACGCTGCTGGAACGCGTCTGGGACTACGAGTGGGGCGCCGACACCCGGGTGGTGGACGTCCACGTGCAGCGCCTGCGCGCCAAGATCGGCTCCGGCCGGATCGAGACCGTCCGCGGGTTCGGCTACAAGCTGCGGCGCCCGGCATGACCCTGCGCCGCCAGATCGCCACCGCCGTCGCCGCCATCTCCGTCCTGGTCGCGGTCGCCGTCGGCCTGCTGGTCCACCAGGCGATGATCCGTCAGCACGTCGACCAGGCCCGCACCGCGGCGCTCACCGCCCTCGGCTCCGCCCTGACCGACTACGGCCGCGGCATCGCCGCCCCCGGCGCCGCCCTCGACGACCCGGCCCTCCCCACCCGGCTGCACGACCTCGCCGCCGAGGGCCGGCAGGGCTCGCTGCTCGCCACCGACCAGCAGGGCGAGTCGATGTGGGCCGCGGGCCCGGTCCAGGACGGGGTGCTCTCCGTCCGGGTGGACTTCACCCAGGACCGCCGCTCGATCGCCGACCTGGACCGGATCATCCTGATCACCGTCGTCGCCGCGGTGTTCACCACCGTGCTGGCCGGCGTGCTGGTCGCCGACCGGATCAGCCGCCGCCTGCGCACCGCCGCCACCGCCGCCCGCGGCATCGCGGCCGGCGGCACCGACACCCGGATCGGCGAACTCGTCGACGGGAAGGACGAGGTCGCCGAACTCGCCGCCGCCGTCGACCTGATGTCCCGCACCCTGCACCGCCGCCTCGCCGACGAGCAGCGCTTCACCGCCGACGTCGCCCACGAACTGCGCACCCCGCTCACCGGCCTGGTCACCGCCGCCGAGCTTCTGCCGCCCGGCCGCCCCACCCAACTGGTGCAGAACCGGGTCCAGGCCCTGCGCGCCCTGGTCGAGGACCTCCTGGAGGTCTCCCGCCTGGACGCCGACGTCGAGTCCCCCGACCTCTCCGCCGTCCCGCTGGAACGCGCCGTCCGCCGCACCGTCACCCTCACCGGCCTCGACGTCGCCGTCGCGATCGCCGCCGGCCAGGAGGCACCGGAGGTCCGCACCGACCTGCGCCGCCTCGACCGCATCCTCGGCAACCTGCTGCTCAACGCCCACCGCCACGGCGCCGGCCCGGTCGAACTCCACGTCGACGGCCGCCGCATCACCGTCCGCGACCACGGCCCCGGCTACCCCGACGACCTCCTCCAGCACGGCCCCCAGCGCTTCCGCACCAACGCCCCCGAACGCGGCCGCGGCCACGGCCTCGGCCTCACCATCGCCACCGGCCACACCCGCGTCATCGGCGCCACCCTCACCTTCACCAACCACCCCGCCGGCGGCGCCCTCGCCACCCTCACCCTCCCCGCCAACGACGAAGGGCCGACCCGATCGTGATCGGGTCGGCCCTTCGGGCGCCGGTCGCATTGCTTCCTACGCGAGCCCCCTGTCGGGTTCGAACCGACGACCCCCGCTTTACAAGTTTTCGGCGGGCAAGCCTCTGACCTGCGCAAACTTCGGCCACTTGGCCGGTGACCTGCGAGAATGCCTCTCTGGGGCTCTCGCAACCTCTCCGCGTTTCTCGGCCTCATGTGTGCCGATTCCGTGCTGCGAGGCGATCCGCTGGCCTTCTGGCCGCCGCCGATCGCCCCACTGCTCGGCTGGCCGGCGGCCCCATCAGTATCGCAGGCCCACGGCCCCCTCGCAGGTACCAAGCCGGGTCGGACAGCGCTGCGAGCCTGCGGGCAGCAGCGCGCCCTCGCCCACCCCAACTATCACGGAACGTAACCAAGGAGCTGACCGTGCACCTCGACACCATCACCCCCCAGCGGTTCGACGAGTTGATCTCGGACTCGACCATCCCTGTCGCTCACCGCGCTCTGTGGGTGCTGCTCGCGGAGGTCAAGTTCAACCTCACGGACTTCCTTTCCCTCGACGTCCGGGACGCGACCGACACCACGTTGTCCACCGCTGGCGCTTCTAAGACCGGGCTGACCGAGATGCTCATCCCGGAAAGTGCATCGGTCCTCCTCCGGGAGGCCATCGGCGACCGTACGGAGGGCGCCATCTTCACCGAAGACGGAAAGGCCATGTCCCGACAGGCGGCGACTCGGGCCGCACGCCAGTACGCCGCGTGCTCGATCCATGCGTTCCGCAGCTCGCGCTTTGCATGGCAGCGGCCGGCCAGCTAGGTCAACCTCGGGCGTCCTCCGGCCATGCGGTCGTCGTTTTGCGGTAGCAAGGCCGCGCAGCATGATTGTTCCGGGCCCGACTCTCCGGTAGCCAGGGCAGACCACGTGGCGAGCCGGAAAGGAAACATCATGGGCAAGGCCAGGATCTCGGGCAGGTTCCTCTATTGGTCCGATCGAGCCATCCAATCGCTCGCGGAGGACAACGGCGTGGACCTGGGGAGGAACTCACGACTCCAGGCCAACGTCAGCGCGACGGTTTCGCACCTTCCGGTATCGGCTCAGCTCCAGGGGGCTTTCAGCGGCAGCGAGAGGAAGACCCGCAACCGATCGGAGGAAGCTGAACGGATCAAGGAGGCGATGGGCTCGGAAGCAACCGAAGCCCTCGACCAAACGCCGAAGGCCGCGTGGGTCTGGACTGTCGGCCGGGTGAATCTCTCGAAGATGATCCACTATGCCAAGAACGACGGCCTTCTCGTCCACCTCCAAACCACCAACCGCGCCGGCCAGCGGGTCGACCTCTGCCTGTTCGGCAGCTTGGACAACCTCCACGGCAGCGGACCGCTCGACAGCTTCACCGGTGGCTGGTACTCCTCGGCCTACTTCGCGGTGCAGGAACTCCTGGAGACCCGGGGCCAGGTCAACACATCGCAGTGGGACGACCCTGAGGCCCTCTCCGTCGAGGTGCTGAGGATCGCGCTCGAAGAGGGCTGGTTGCCCAATTCGCAGCCAGGGCATCCGGAGACCCGCGGCCGTACGATCCTCCACGCGGAGGCGTGCGAACTCATGGCCGAGGTCTACACGGACGTCGTGCTCACCGAATCCCGATGGAACCTCACCGACGACCTACAGGGGGCCCAACGGATCATCGTGGGCCGCCCACTCTGGGTTCGCACCACCACCGAGGAGGCCGTGGTGCGCTACGCCGAGCTGCGCAACGGGCCGCGTTGGGCTCGCTGCTGGTGGCTGTTCAAAGCTCAGCGGTTCGTTCGCCAGCAACTCAGGTGGCTTCCGCTCCTCCACCGCAGGCCACAGCTGCTCCCGATGCCCGCCCCAGAAGAACTCGCACCTCAGCCGCGTCCGGAAGCCACACCGCCAAGCCGAAGTGGCGACACATGACCTGGGAGGCAACCACCGGCCCCTCATGACCTGCTCCACTTCGGGAGGAACACCGCCCTCCCGACCGCGGTTCAGCCGACGTCGGGACCGACCTCAACGCAGCAGCTGATGACCTACACCTCTCCACCCTGGTCGACGTCGGGCAGCGTCTTGCCCGTCGACCGCGACTCGTGCCTGCGCGAGGTGGTGTTCGCCCGGTGTCACCTGCCGCTGTAGACCGGGAAGGCGCTGTGCTCGCCGTAGTCCACGTCGCGCAGCTCACGCAGGACGTCCATGTCGTCGCCGGAGATCTCGAAGTCGACCTCGGCGTTGGCGCGCATGTGCTCGGGGTTGACCGTCTTCGGCAGCGATACCGTGCCCAGTTGCAGGGTGTAGCGGATGCACAGCTGGGGGACGGAGACGCCGTACTTCTGTGCCATCGCCTGGACTTCGGCGTTCTTGAGGATCGCGCCGTGGGCGATCGGCGAGTACGCCTCGACGAGGATCTGCTTGCTCTTGCAGTAGGCCAGCAGGTCGGAGGGGGTGTTGCCGGCGTGCACGAGCAGCTGGTTCACGTGCGGGACGACGCTCGCGCCCTCAAGGATGTTCTCCAGGTCGTGCTGCTGGAAGTTGGAGACGCCGATGGACCGGATCTTGCCGGCCCGGTGGGCGTCCTCCAGGGCACGCCACGCCTCGCGGTTGCCCTGGGCGTAGTCGCCGCCGCGGAAGTCGTCCCACGGCTGCGGGCTGTGGATCAGCATCAGGTCGACGCGGTCCAGGCCCAGCTTCTCCAGAGAGCTGTCGATCGCGGCGAGCGCCTGGTCGTAGTCCTTGATCTCGGCGGCGAGCTTGGTCGAGACGAACAGCTCCTCGCGGGGCACTCCCGAGGTGCGCACGCCTTCGCCGACGCCGCGCTCGTTGCCGTATGCCTGGGCGGTGTCGATGTTGCGGTAGCCGGTCCGGACGGCCGCGCGGACCGCATCGGCCGCCTTGTCGTCGTCGATGAACCAGGTGCCGAGCCCGAGCTTGGGGATCTCGACGCCGCCCGCCAGGGTGTAGGTCTCGTTCAGGATGCTCATGCGTTCGCTCCGCTCTTCGGCAGCTTCCCGTACGCCTCGTCGGTGACGGGCTCCAGCCATTCGTTGCTGACGTCCTCGCCCGGCGTGATGAAGGCGATGTGGGAGAACCACGAGTCGGCCTTCGCGCCGTGCCAGTGCTTGGTGCCCGCGGGGACGCGGACCACCGTTCCCGGCCCCATGCTGACGACCTCCTCTCCCTCGGCCTGGTACCAGCCGCTGCCCGCCGTGCACAGCAGGATCTGGTCGCCGCCCCCGGCGCTGCCGTGGTGGATGTGCCAGTTGTTGCGGCAGCCCGGCTCGAAGGAGACGTTGCTGACGGGAACGCTCCCCGAGGCGAGCGGGGCCAGGTAGCTCTGGCCGGTGAAGTACTGCGCGTAGGCGTCGTTCGTCTCCCCGAGGGGGAAGATCTGATCGAATCCGCTGTCGGTCATGGCGTTCTCTCCTTTCGGCCCGGCAGGCTCTATCGGCCGTGCGGGCTGTCGATGTGTCGCTCGCGGTAAGGGTCAGGCGGAGCGTTCGTCGGCGATCTTCTTCAGCTGCGTGATCGCGGTCATCGCGTTGGGCCATCCGGCGTAGAACGCCAGGTGCGTGATCGCCTCGGACAACTCCTCCACGCTCAGCCCGTTGTCCAGGGCGACGCCCAGGTGGTAACCGAGCTGCTCGCTGCGGTACAGCGCCGCCAGCACGCTCACGGTCACCAGGCTCCGATCGCGGGGGGAGAGCCCGGGACGCTCCCAGACGTCACCGAAGAGGACCTCGTTGGTGACCTCGACCAGCTTCGGGGCGATTGCGGCAAGCGCCTGGGGCGCGGACTGCTTCGGCATAACGGGGTGACTCCTTGATCGGGCGGCGTGGGCCGGATAGGTCCACGGTGTGTCGGTGCCGGGTCCGCAGCAGCCGCTGCGACCCGGGTGCTGACCGGTCCGGGCGGCGCCTGCGGCCTCTGGTATCGAGGAAACCGCAGGTCACCAAGGTGGAGAAGGGCCTGCTGTTACAGGTACTGGCAGGACCCCCCACGTCTGCGCCGTCCGGTCTAGCGTGGAAGGCATGAGCACCGAGAGCGACATCCGGGAGTTCCTGGCCTCCCGCCGCGCCAAGATCACCCCGCAGCAGGCCGGGCTGCCCGCCTACGGCGGCAACCGGCGCGTCCCCGGCCTGCGCCGCGAAGAAGTCGCCCTGCTCGCCGGCGTCAGCATCGACTACTACATCCGCCTGGAGCGCGGCCACCTCGCCGGCGCCTCCGATGAAGTCCTCGACGCCGTCGCGAACGCCCTCCAGCTCGACGACGCCGAACGCGCCCACCTGTTCGACCTCGCCCGAGCCGCCGCCAAACGCCCCACCCGCCGCACCCGCCGCCCCGCCGCAGCCCTCCCGGACAGCGTCCTGCGCGTCCTGGCCTCCATGACCGACTCCCCGGCCTTCATCCGCAACGGCCGCCTCGACATCCTCGCCACCAACCCCCTCGGCCGCGCCCTCTACGCCCCCTTGTTCCCCGACCCCACCGCGAAGACCACCAACATCGCCCGCGCCCAGTTCCTCACCCCCACCGGCCGCGACTTCTTCCCCGACTGGGAAACCGGCGTCAACACCACCGTCGCCCTGCTGCGCACCGAGGCCGGCCGCGCCCCGCACGACACCGAACTGACCGGTCTGATCGGCGAGCTCGTCACCCGCAGCGAGGAGTTCCGCACCGCCTGGGCCAAGCACAACGTGCGCCTGCACCACACCGGCCGGAAGGCGTTCCACCACCCGGCCATCGGCATCCTCACCCTGGACTTCGATGCCATGGAGCTACCGGCACAGCCCGGCTTGACCCTGACCGCCTACAGCGCCGCCCCCGGCACCCCCGACCACGACGCCCTGCGACTGCTCGCCACCTGGGCAGCCACTGAGCACCCGTCAGGCACAGACGGACTCGCCGACGTGTCGTCAAGGGACATCACTTCCGACCGGCTCTGACCACGCCCATCCGGCTGCCCCGTGCTACGCGGAATCATGAGTTGTTCGATGCCTACAGCGGGTCGAGTGCTGTCCAAACCCGCGAGCAACCGCTGTGGTTCTCGGTGAATAGAGCCATCCCCAGGCCCCTGCCAGCACCGCGCTGGTGCTCGGCGCATCGGCGTGGCGAAGTGCTGATCGCAACGGGTTCCCCTACTCTCCTATTGGGCCCGGAGGTGGTCCACGGCTGGCCGTTCGCCCGGACGAATTGTGCTGGAGAGCCGGCGGGTGGGATGCCCAACCTCCTCGCGATTCGCCGTGCCATCAGACGTCTTCACCGTCTCACTTCGCGGCGCAGTCCGGGCTGTCGCCAGCGAGGATCTCCAATGCCGCATGTCAACGACCGTGCGCGCCTCAAGCAGTACCTGGCCCTCATGTCCGTGCCTCAGCACGTGCTGCGGGCGGCAACGGTCAACGGACGAATCGAGCTGGACACCAAGGACGCCGGCCAGCAGAGGTTCCAGGCCCTTCTGTGGGATCTGTTGTTCAGCTCCGGTCGTTCTCACCCGTGGGACCACCGCGGTGGAAGGTCCTTCCGTGAACTCGCCGGGTACTACGAGTGGGTCATGCCCGTACCAAACCAGCTGACGATTCAGGTGAGCGTGGCTCCACGGGTAGCGCACTACCTGCTGCCGACGACCGCGACCTACGCTGACGGCTCACATGTGCACTTCGGCATCCCGGGCCTGCGGATCGAACGTGTCTCTGCCCGAGCCGTCCACTTGCTTCACCTGCCCACGCAGGGCCGTCTCGAACTGCGCGAATCCCACCATGGCACCGTGCGTTTGATGCACTCGCGCCTGCGGTGGGAAACCGGCTCCGACGAGACCCCGGAGAACCTCACGTTCTGGCACACCTCGGGTCTCACGGATGCAGAGGAGAGTGCTTCCCCGCACTGGGCGCCCACTCCGTGTACGCCGTTGCGCAGTGGGCTGATGGTGCGCGCGAGCACCTGGTGGAGGCACTGGCCCCACACCGCCGAGATCGTTCCCGCGCGCCGGAGCAACACCACCCGTTGCCTGACATGGCGAAAGGGGCCGTCCTGCGCTCAGGTAGGGGATCTTCTGGTCAACAGCGCCATCCGAATCGCCGACGCCGTCCACGACTCCGACCCTGACGGGCTCGATGTCAGCGTGCTAAGGCTCGGGCCAGCCGCCATCGAGTTGGCGCGGCCCAGCTAGCGGACCGCCGAGCCGCGTTCGGCCACCCCCACTGAGGGCGCTCGACGTGCGCTCTCCAGGTGCTGCGGGCACCGTCGAGCTATGGGCGTACTGGTGCTGCTGGAGGTTCTTGAGGGATTCGACCCGGATGAAGCCGACCCCGTCTTCATCCGGTCGGTCCACGCCGCCGCGAGCGATCCTGAGGTGCCGGAGGACCCGCTGCTGACGACGCTCTGTGGCATCAGCACCGATCCGTTGGTGCACACGCACTACCAGGCCGGTTACGGGGAGCCGTGGTATCCAGCAGCGTTCGAGGACCGACGATGCCGTGAGTGCGAGAGGGCACTTCGACGGCTCTGACCTCGGCACCGGGCCTGGGACCCTCGGCCGCGAACGGTCATGATCGTCAGCGGATGCGCGGACCGCGCTGGTCCTGGCGAGCCTGCGGCGGCTGCTGGACTTGCTGCTGCGGCGCGGCGGGGCGCTGGACTGGGGCCTGAGCCTGACGCTGTTCGACAGGCTCGGGTCGGCGGCCGGGTACGGGCCGGGCAGCTCGGGTGGGCTGTCCGCCACGCTGCTGGAGCTGCTCACGGTGGGCCTGGCGCTCGGCCTGGCGGCCGGCGCGGCGGCGTTCGGCGAGAGTCGGCTGACGTCGTTCTTCCGCCTGCGGCTGCTCGGGCTGGGTGGCCTCGGCGGTCAGCTGGCGGCGCTCGGTGAGCACGGCGGTGACCTGCTCGGCCACGGACGGCTGGGCCAGGGCGGCGTCGTCCAGGCGCGGGAGGTTAGCGAGCCAGGTGGCGCCGGTGCGGGTGGCGACGGTGCGCAGGATCTCGGCCTGGTCGGCCTCGGGAAGGGCGCGGTAGACGTCGGCGGTGAGCTGGTGGCGGGCCTGCTGGTCGGTGTTCCCGGTGCTGCTCGCCGGGCCGACCGGCGCGGCGGCGGTCCGGCGGGCAGCGAGGGCTGCCGCGGTGGCCTGCCAGTAGGCGTCGTGGCCGGTACGGCCTTCCTCGATGTAGGGACCGGCGGGCTGGATCGCGTTGTCGTCGGTGACCCGGTACTGGTCGCGGTAGGCGGCGACGACGGCGAGGTGCTGCTGCCACTGGGCACGCTGGGTGGGGTCGGTCGGGGCTTCGCCCAGGGTCCGGCTCCACTCCGGACGGTGCTCCACGGTGCGGTCGGCGAGCACCGAGAGCCGGTTGGCGATCAGGGCGGCGCTGTCGGTGAGGTATTCGTGGTGGAGCGGGTTCGCGGCGGTGGAGCGCGGGACGGCACTGATCCAGGCGGGGAGGTCGGCGCGGCCGGAGGCGGCGCGGGTGTGGGCGAGCACCTGCCGCTGGGTGTGCTGGAGCAGTTCGGGCAGGGCGGTGCGGCCGGTCACCTCGGAGAGGGCGGTCTCCGCGGTGGTACCGGTGTTCTCGATCGCCTTGAGGTTCCAGGCGAGGGTGCGCCACAGCTCCGCTTCGGCGCGGTCGCTCTGCTGCTCAGCGGTGGCCGGGGCGTTGGCGGCGAGCTGGCGGCCGATGCGCCAGGCGAGGACCTGGCTGAGGCTGTCGGCGCCGGCGAGCGAGCGGCGCTCGGCAGCCTGGCGCAGCAGGGCGGCGGGTTCGTGGCCGGTGGTCTCGGCGCGGCGCAGGGCGGCGGTGAGGGCGGGCCAGGTGTTCTCGTTACGGGCGCGGGTGAAGTGCGCGTCGCCGAGGACGGTGGCGGCGAGGGCCTGGTGGCGGAGGGCTTCGGGGGCCTGCTGGTGGTGCTCGGGGATGCCGTCTGCGGCCAGGGTGGTGCGGGCGGCGCGGGTCAGGGCGGTGACCGGGTCGCTGGTGCCGGTGGCCTGGGCGGCGGCGGTGGTGAGCAGGTTGGTGGTGTCGTGGCCGGTGCGTTCGGCGGCGGCCAGGGCGCCGGCGAGGTGGGGCCACTGGGTGTGGGCGGTGACCTTGCCGGTGGTGGTGCTGAGCGCGGTGGCGGCGGCGGTGGCGTAGCGGTTGAGGGTGTCGGCGGAGACGTGCGGGTGTGCGTCGGGGGCCTGGGCGGCGGCGGGCGCGATGCGCAGGGCGGCCGGTTCGGTGGTCGCGGTCTCGGGGTCGAAGCGGTCGGCGGGCAGGTTGGTGAGCTGCGCGACCAGGGCGGCGTAGCGGGTGGTGTCGGCGGTGGTTGGGGCGTTGAGGTGGGCGGGGGCGGGGCGGTCGTCGGTGATGGTGTTCAGGCGCCAGGCGAGGGCCTGGGCCGGGGAGTCGGCGGTGGTCAGGTCGCCGCGCCAGGTGGCGGCGGCGATCAGCCGCTCGGGCTGCCAGCCGCCGGCTTCGGCAGTGCGGAGCGCGCGGGTGACGGCGGTCATCGCGTCGTCGGTCGTGATCTGCTCGGCGAGGGCGGGGCCGAGAAGCCGGTGGATGAGCTGGTGGTAGTAGGGGGTGGTCAGGGTCTCGGTGGCGTGCTGGTGCCGGGGTACCAGGGTGGCCAGGGAGACGGCGTCCTCCTGGGCGTTGCGGATGGTCTCGGTGGCGGAGAGCTGGGCGCCCTCGCGGCCCAGAACGCGCTCCAGGACCTCGCGGGCGGCGAAGGAGTCGGGGTCGTTCTTGGGCCGGTCGAGCTGCTCGTCGGTGTCGAACGGGAGGAGTTCGTGGGTGGCGGTGTAGAGGGTGGTCGTGTGGCGGGCGCGGGTGAGCTGGACGTACAGCTCCTCGCGGGTGGTGTCGTCGGTGACCAGGGGGTGGGCGGTGTCGACGGTGCCGCCCTGGGAGCGGGTGATGGTGGAGGCGTAGAGCAGCTGGACGTTGGCGGCGACGTACTCGGCGGGCAGGGTGAGACGTCCGCGGTGTTCCAGGTGGCGAACCTTCAGCGAGCCGTCCTCGTAGCGCTTGAGGATCTCCCAGGCGTCGCCGTTCTTGAGGAAGTCGCGGCCTCGGTTGGTGGTGAGCTTGCGGTCGTTCTCGCGGGTGACGATCCAGTCGCCGCGTCCCGCGCGGTTGCCGTCGCGCAGCAGGACGCCGTCCGCCTCGACCTGACCGGCGGCCACGCGGTCCTCGCGGGCGCGAGCGGAAAGGGCGGTGACGTCGGTGCCGGTGCGGGCGCTGATCAGGGTGGTCCGACCGGCGAGCATGTCGGCCTTCCAGCCGTCGTACGCGGCCTCGACCATGGCGGTGCGCGAGCCGCTGACGACCCGCTGGTTGGCGAAGTAGAAGTCCAGCCCGGCGGTGTCGCCGGTGCGGATCTTGAGGGTGGCGGCGGCCTCGGTCTTGTTGCTGAACCGGTGGAGGGTGGTGAGTTCGACGGCTCCGGCTTCGGCGGCGATCAGCCGCAGCGCGCCGCCCGCTTCGACGCTGCTGAGCTGGCGGTAGTCACCGAGCAGGCGCACGGTCGCGCCGCGCTGATCGGCGATCTTGACGAGGTTGTCCAGGTTGAGGGTGCCCGCCATCCCGGCCTCGTCCACCAGGACGACATCGCCCGGGTTCAGGACGAAGCCGGACCGGCTCTTGGGCACGTTCCGGCCGCTGAGCAACTCGCCCATGTACGTACCGCCGGTGTACTCCCAGAGGAACTTGTGGAGGTTCTCGGCGGGCTGCTTGAGGTCCTTGGCGAGGACGGCGGCGGAGGCTGCGGAAGTGGCGAGCGGGACGACGC
Source organism: Kitasatospora sp. NPDC058162 (assembly GCF_042884005.1). Lineage (NCBI taxonomy): Bacteria > Bacillati > Actinomycetota > Actinomycetes > Kitasatosporales > Streptomycetaceae > Kitasatospora > Kitasatospora sp. NPDC058162. The sequence goes on along the minus strand of NZ_JBHVUS010000005.1, from coordinate 89,421 downwards.
GCTGGCCGGCCTGGTTGGCGACGTGGACGTACGCCTGCATCGCGGTGGTCTTGCCAGAGCCGGCCGGGCCGAGGCCGAGGGAGACCATCCGGGTGTCCGTGATGAACGCGGTGACGAGGGCGCGCTGGCCCTCGTCGAGCGCACGGTTCCGGGCCTCGAAGCCGTCCAGGGCGGCGCCGACGAAGGCCGGGTTCGGGCCCACGGTGACGGGGGTGAGGGCTGCGGTGACCAGACGGCGTTCGGCGTCCAGGATGGCGGTGCTGGTGTAGCGGGTGGAGGCGTGCTGGACGAACACGGAGTCGCCGTTGGCCCGGCGCAGTTCCTCGGGCTCGGTGAGCAGGGCGGGGGCGTCGATGCGGACGCTGTGCACCGGGGAGACGGCCTCGGTGACGATCGCCTCGACCAGCTGCTGGTGCTCGGCGGTGCTGGTGGCCGGGTGCTCCGAGCGGACCAGGCGCTCGGCGTGGGCGCGCAGGTTCCACACCGTCCACACCGCGCGCTCCTCACCGACAGCGGTGATGACGGCGGCGGCCAGAGTGGGGATCTCGACCGGCTTCGGCTCCTCCTGCTGGGCAGTGGCCGGGGCGCTTTCGGACGCGGGAACGGCCGCCATCACGCGCTGGACGATGTCCTGGCCGTGGGCGGTGGTGACGGTCTGGGTCCAGTCGGCGCGCATCTCCTCAAGGGAGCGGGCGGCCTTCTTGCCCTCGCGGGTGTCCAAGTTCGCCTGGCGGGCGAGCTGGTGGGTCATGCCGCGGGAGGGGTCGTGCCCGTGCTCGCGCCGGTACTCCCGAAGGAGCTGCTCGTAGCGGGCTTCGATCTCGGTCCTGCGGGAGGAGAAGTGGGTGATCGCCTCGACGGGGACACCGACGATCTCGCGCACCGGCTGGCGCTTGGTGGCGGAGTCCTCACGGGCCTCGAAGGTGACGCCGAGCCGGGCGGTCAGCTCGGTCTCGAACCGCGAGTTGTAGAACTCGGAGGTGGCGACCGTCATCGCCAGGAGGCCGCGGGCGTCCAGCGAGCGCCACTTCCCGTCGATGCCCTGGATCTTGTTGGCGAGGACGACGTGGGTGTGGAGGTTGGGGTCGCCGGCCCGGGAGTCGAAGTGGTCGAACGCGACGGCGACCAGGCCCTTGGTGTCGATCTGGGCCTGGCCGGTGCTGCCGGTGCGGGTGTACGCGGCGTTCTCCTCCAGCAGCTCCAGCGCGGCGTCACGGGCGGCCTCGTGGGCTGCGCGGACGGCGGCGCGGACCTCCGGGCGCTCGTCCAGCGCCCACAGCACCGCGGCGGACTTCACCGGGGCGAAGACCAGGTCGAAGCCCGCGACGGCGGCGCGCTGGCGGCGGGACTCCTCGTGCTGGACCTTCTTGATCTCGGCGCTGCTGGGGGTGCGCCGGGTCTCCTTCTCGATGACGGCCAGGCGTCGCTCGACGCGCTCGGCGAACGGGTCCAGCGGCTCGTACTCGGGGTACTTGCGGCCGAGGGTGGCGGCCTTGATCGCGGCGGCCTGGACGGCCTTGAGCTGCTTATCGTCCATGTCGGCGCGCACGTTGGCGGCCAGGTGCTCGGCGATGATGCGCTGGGCGTCCGGGTGCTGGCCCAGGCCGAACAGGTGCTTCATCTGCTGCTCGGTGACGGTGGTGCCGTCGAGCTCCAGCAGGGGCGCGCCGCGGCCGAGCCAGACGCCCGCCGGGTTGCCCTTCTGGGTGTAGTACTCCTCTGCGGACTGACCCCGCTGACGCTGTACGTCGCCGCCCGCGACCTGGCGCGTCAGGTAGGTGTAGCCGTTGCCGGCGGTGAGCTTGTGGATGGTCATCAACGCGACCACCCCCAGCTTTTCCGGTTACGGATGAGGGTAGGCACAACGGCTATTCGAGCCGCCGATTCACCTGCCTCATCAAATGCCATGTGAGTACTTTAGCCCCGCGCAGCGGACCATGCTCAGAATATCTGCAAGAGGTGTCTGGATGGCTTGGCCTGACTGGCATATGGCCAGCTCAGGACCTCTTGTTGGGCAGTTTCAGTGATTCGCCTCTCGGTTTTTCTATCGAGACTTCTCGATGTTTATCAGTGCCTATCATGCGAGGATCTACAGGGTTTATCACCTGCGGTTTTGCGGCTATGGTGCTGGCATGAGCGGACGAATTTCGGCGTCGCGGGCCAGTGCGGTTCGGGCGGCGCAGAAGGCGAAGGCAGCGCGGGACGCGGAGCGTCTCCGGCGCGAGAAGCAGGTGGAAGCGGCGCTGACCGACTTCTACGAGCAGACGGGGAGGGCGGAGCAGCTGCGCGCGAGCGCGAGCGCGCGGGCGGCGAAGGTCCTGGCGGACGCGGAGGCGGCTGCGGTGGAGCCGGAGCGGCGGGCGCGGGAGGCGGTGGTCGCGCTCCATGGTCTGGGCGAGCCGCGTGATCAGATCGCCGAGCTGACGGGGCTGGCGCTGGGGGACGTCCGGTCGATCCTGGCGGAGTCGGCCGGGTCGGCCGCGCTGCGGGACGGCGGGCGCGGGGTCGGGCCGGAGGTTGCGGCAGGGGCCGGGCCGGCGGGCTCGGCGGTCGGCTCCGGCAGCGCCGTGGGCGGCGAAGCGGTAGCGGGGTGAGCGGGAGGTCCGGGCGTTGCCGGGTGCCGCCCGGGGTGAGGAACGACGACGGCGCTGCCGACCGTGATGGTCGGCAGCGCCGTCGTCGTGTCGGGGTCCGGTTACCTGCGCCAGAAGGTGTCGAAGGCTCGGGGGTCGTAGCGCGTGCCCTCGTCGGTTTCGATCGGGGTCGGGCAGAGTGGGTCGCCGGTCTCCCGACCGCGCTTGAGTCGTCGGCTCACCGCGCTGAGGGTGACTCCGTAGTGGGCGGCCAGCTCGGTCGCCGAGCGGACGGGGCCGACCAGCCAGGCGCGGTGTTCGACGGTGCCCTCCTGGTCGTAGCCGAAATCGCGCAGCACGGCCGCCTGCTCGGCACTCGGCTTCCCCGTCTCGGGGAGGTACCCGAGTTCGACGAGGACGGCGGTCTGCTCCGGGGAGAGCGGACCCGACTCGGGCAGGTAGCCGAGACGCCAGAGCACCGGCAGCAGGGCGGCGGCAGGCCACACCCGCGAGCGGCCCACCTTGCCGCTGCTGAGATCAGCGATCTCGGGGCGGCGGACCAGGGTCTTGACAGCTTCCTTGCCCCGGCCGGTGAGCCGTTCGATGGCGGCGGTGGTGAGCACGTCTGACGTCGGCGCGGTGGCCGGCTTCTCCGTCGTGACCGGGGGTTCGACGGTACCTCGGGGACCGGTGCGGCGGTGGCGTCGGCTGAGCCACGCCTTGACCTCGCCCCAGCTGTACGTGCCCAGGGCATCGCCGACCGGGAACGGGTCGCTGCTGTCCTTGTAGTGCGTGCGCATCGGGCTCAGCGTGCCGCGAGCGATGCCGGTTCGATCCGCGATGTCGGTGATGGTGACCCGGTCGGTGTCCGCCCCGGGCAACTCGGTGACCTCGACCCGGGCGGCCTGGTGGGCGCGCATCCACTTCACGCAGGCATCGCGCGCGAACCGCTGCTCACCTGCGTCCTCCGGCCCGGTGCCCTCCGGCCACTGCGGGTCCTTGATCAGGCGGCGGACGGTGAACTCGGACAGGCCGGTCGCGCTGGCGATGTCGGCGACGCTGAGGCTGTCGGACGGGGCAGCGGCCAACCGCTCGGCAAGCGTCACGGGGGCCATCGGCTAGGTCTCCTTCGGGTAGGCCGGCGGGAGTGACGGCCTCCCTGTTCCGACATGCACTAATCTACCTGCGCGAGGTAGCCGTCTTTCGGGATCGGTCTTCTCGTGGGAGGGGGCCAGACAGCTTGCCCAGCCGACCCGAGAGGTCGGCACGGCTTCGGCCGTGCTGCTGGCCCCCGGCTTCCGTTCAGGTCACGCCGCAAGGGTGACCGAGCGCCGGGTTCCGGGCGCGGCCTGGTGGTGCAGTCGCTCCCACCAGGCGCCGAAGGCGGGCCGCTCTTTGTCGAGAACGCCGGCCGGTGCGAGGGCGAGCGCCTTCTCGATGGCCGGGTAGCCGATGGTGCGCGGGATGATCTCGGCCCTGGTGATGCCGTACTCGTCGGTGACCACGCTTCCGGCCGAGGTGGCGCGGAGCATGTGCTGGGCGTCGTCGTGGTTCCCGGTGAACACCGTACGGACGCTGCGCCACGCCGCGCCCTTGGCCGCGGGGTCGTCGCGGCGGGGGTGGACGATGCGGCGGACCTCGTAGACGCTCCACCGTTGCCGTCGAAGGTCCTCCTCGAACCGGGCGAGGACGTCGGTCAGCCCGTGGGAGCGGGCGAGGTCCTGGGCTGCGACGCTGCCGTAGAGCTTCGAGCGCGGGTTGAGGGCCATGGCGGTGAACTCCAGGGCGAGGGCTTGAGCGCCGATGGCCGGCTCCGCCCGCCAGCGTTCGATCAGCTCGGCCCGGCCTCGGTGGCCCGCCGAGAAGGGGCAGTAGCCGCACGCGGACCTCGACCAGGGCTCCCCGAAGAGGTCGAGCAGGTACTGCGCGCACTGCTGGCGGTCCCACCCCCAGTCGTTGATCAGCGGGTACTCGGGACGGCGGCCGGTGGCGGTGAACCCCTCGTCGCGCTCGGCTCGGCGCAGTTCCTCGGTGGCGAAGCCGAGGACGTGCCGGAAGGGTCGGCCGTCGAACTCGTCGCCGAGCCACCCGTCGAGTACGTCGCCCTTCGCGTGCAAGCTGCACAGCCGACGTTTGGCCGCGAGCTGCGGGACGGTGCCGCTGGCGCGCAGCTCGTCGGACAGGCGCCACGGCCCCTTCATGATCAGCCGGAGCGGGGTTCGGGAGTCGTCCAGCACGGTGTACCCGCCGCGCTGGCTGGTGCGGCTGATCTGGACGAGGCGCGTACCGGTGCCACGCAGCAGCGGCAGCAGGTGTTCCTCGGTGAGGCGGCGGGTCACGTCCGGCTCGTCGCCGGTCATCGCGGTGAGCACGGTCAGCCGCTCCAGAGGGAAGTCGCGGCTCGCCGGCTCGGTGAGCCAGCGGGCGAGGACGGCAGTGCTGTCCAGGCCCATGCCGTAGCTCAGCACGACGGGGAGGTCGGCGTCCGCGGGGGCGTGGCTGGTACGGGTCATGCGGCACACCCCTCCGTACGCTCCCCCACGGTGCGGGATGGTGCCCCGTACGGGCGCAGGGGGCGTACGGGGTCGGCGTCCGTACGCTCGGCGGCGGTGATGATCTGTTCCATCGACAGGTCGCGGCGGAAGGGCTGGCCGATCTCGTCTTCGACGAGGACGTAGTCGAGTGCGGTGTCGGGGGCCATCCGTGCGGCGGTGATGAGCTGGGCGCGTCCGGCGAACGGGCACAGGCGGCAGCTCAGGCGGGGCAGGTGCTGGTAGGCGGGGTGGGGCGGGATGCCGCTGGCCCGTACGGTCTTCCACACGTCGTCGGTGTTGAGTCGGTGGATGGGCAGCCAGGTGGTGATCTGGCGCCGGCCGGAGCTGGCGGCACGGTCCGTGCTGAGGGTGGGGCGGCGAGCCCGCACGGTGCTCTCGTCGGCGCGCAGCCCGAGCGAGGTGACGATGTGCGCGGGGCGGCCGGTGACTTCGAGCCGGGCGGTCAGCTCGGTGTAGAACTTCCTGGCTACGTCTCGCTTCAAGTACGAGCGGCAGAAGGGGGTGCCCGGTCCGGGCCACCGGCCGCGGGACCGGACGAGGTCGAGCAGTCCGCCGCGCTCGCGGCGGCGGACCTCGAAGGGCAGCCCGTACGCGGCGGCCTGGCGGGCGGCGAGGGCCGGCACTCCGTCCCATTCGGCTTCGCCAAGGTCGAGGTGGAGCACGACGGTGCGTTCCAGCATCTCCTCGGTGGCGGTGGTCGCCCACAGGTGGAGCATCGCGGCGCTGTCCTTGCCCGCGCTGTTGTTCAGCACGTACGCATCGGCGTCACGCAGCTGCGGCGGTATGTGGAGGGTGGTGCTCACGTGCGGGTTCCTTGTACGGGTTCGGTGCGGGCTGGGAGGTGGGGGGTACGGGCTGGTCGTCGGCGTCGCGGGGCGTACGGACCGGGCTGAGGGGCTTCGGCGCGTCCGTACGGGCGGCGGCCTCCTGGCAGACGGAGGGTTCCGCACGGCCCCGGTGGAGCTTGCGGGCCTCGCCGACTCGCTTCTCGCACCAGGACCGGCCATAGCCGGTCGTACGGGTCAGCGCGTCGTAATCGGGCTTCCACTGCGGGTCGGCCCTCATCGCGGCGAGCAGCTCGGTCATGACGCTCAGCTGAGTCGGCCGCCGCTGGGGCGGCTGAGCCCGGTCGGGCTGCTCGTCGTCGTCGCGCTCGTCGTCGGCCGACTCGGCGGGCTCTGGTTGCCCGGTCTCGTCCGCCGGTGGTGCCGGGGCCTGGTGCGCGGCGGCCTCGGGGTCGTCATCGTCGGTCTCTCCCGCAGGGTTGTCCTGCGGTTCGGAGGGTGCGGCTGGGGGCTGCGGGTCGGTCGAGCGGGACTCGATGATTCCGGCGGCGGCCAGGAACGCGACGGCGGGCCAGGCGGCCATCACGTATCCCCAGGGTGTGGGCTGTGCGACGGCGAGGTTGGCGGCCAGGCTCATGGCGACGCCGAGGACCAGGACGGCGCGGGGCCAGCGGGCGGAGTGTCCGTGGCGCTTGCGGCGGCGCAGTTCGGAGACGGCGCCCAGGGCCATCAACTCGACCGAGACGGCGATGGCGTACGCCACCCAACCGGTCTGGCCGGCGCGATCGGCGGTTTGGACGACGTGGGCGAAGGACACCGCGAACGCCGCGACTCCGAGGACGCCGACGACGATGTCCGCGGTGAGCGCGTCTCCGTCGCGCGGGAGGCGGAGCCTGGTGGGTGCCGGCTTGACGGAGGCGTTGTGGGAGGGCGCTCTGTTGCCGGGGTGGGTTGGGTTGCTCACGTGGTGCTGGTCTTCCGGGTTCGTGGGAGGTCGTCGCGGCCCGGTTGCCCTCCGGGCCGCGACGGTTGACGGGGCCTGATGTCAGCGGTGCTCGCCGACGTGGCGCTTGCGGCTCTCGTCCACGTAGCCCTTGGTGGTGGAGCGGGTGGCCCACCCGCACGTGCACGCGGCGGTGGAGTACGCCCGTCCGGGGCACCCCTCGGTGAGGGGCCTGCCGCTGCTGGTGTGCTTGTGGGTGGGCGGGCACTCGCTGTCGTCCGCGTGGTGGTCGGTGCGGGGTGCGCGGTACCTGAGCGAAGGAACGTTTCTTCCCGGCTGCCGGGTCGGGGGCGAGGTGGGGTGAACCTCGCGTTCGCGGCGCTCGGCGGTCGTCTTCATCGCGGCCCACTCGGCTTTCTGCGCAGCCCACTCGTCCTGGGTGAAGGCATCGCCGACCACGGGGTCAACGGTGTGGTGGAAGTGGGTCTCCCAGTCGGCCGCGACCAGCCGCCCGGCCTCGGCCTGGGCTGCTTCGGGGGTGGCCGCGGAGACGGTCACCACGTGCACGGTGATGTGGTCCACGGGAATGGTGTACTTCGGCATGCTTCTGGTCTCCTGGGCAGTTGGGGGCTTGGTACTGACCGGGCTCGGCGCGGCCAGGTGGTTGTCGGGCCATGCCGAGGCGGTTCAGGAGTCGGAGGCGCCTGTCAGGGGCTCCCAGTTGCTGCCGTTCCAGAACTCGGTCACGGCGCCGAGGGTGAGGGGTTGGCCGAGGGCTTCGAGAAGCTGCTTCCGTGTGGCGGCGGTCTCGGGCATCACGGCGTTGGCGGTGATCCGGGTGCGGTCTGCGGTGACCTCTCGGACCATCGTGCGGCCGTTGCGAAGATGAGCCCGGAGCGCGCGGGCGATGTTGTACTCCTTGACCAGCAGGTCGAGCAGCAACGACGTGCTGACGGGACGGCCGTTGAGGCGGCATGCGTCGGCGAAGCGCTCGAAGTCGGCCGCGTTGAAGTCCTTACGGGGGACGAACTCGGTGTCGTCCCCCGTGCCGTGGTTCTCCGCGCTTCCGATCGTCACGCGGCCGTGGCTGAGGGTGGCCTTGAACGGGAAGCCGCGCCGAAGCGTCAACTCGCGGTAGGCCGTGACCTCGTAGCGGGGCTGGTCGGGGGTCTGGAGCCCGGTGTGGGGCAGGGTCGGCACGGTGTGGTTCTCCTGGTGGTGCGAAGGGTGAGGGTGTGCAGCAGGAGGGCCGGGAGGGGTTGGGCCGAGGTGCGGGGTCGATCCCCGCAGCTCGGCGCCCCGGGCCGGGTGCCGGCTGGCCACGGGCGGCAGAGGCCGGCGGGCGGTGCGGCGCTTGGTGCTGCGACGGGAAAGCGGCGGGAGGGGTTGGGCCGAGGTGCGGGGTCGATCCCCGCACCTCGGCGCTCCCGGCCGGTGGGCCGCCCAGCGTCGCGCTGGGCGGCGGTTGGACCGGTTAACCGGGCTGGTCGGCCTCGGGCGCGGGCTCGGGCTCGGCTTCCGTCAGCTCGCTGATGACCGTCTCGATGCCGATGGTCGTCCTGTGGAGCAGGTCACGGGCGGCGGCGGCGCGGACGTCGTACAGCTCGAAGTACCGGACTTCGTCGCGTGGTTCGACGGGGCAACCGTCGCGGTTCGGGTCGTACGTCGGAAGAGCTACGCGCAGCTCCTCCTCCCACTCCTCTTCGAAGGTGGTGACCTCGGCGACCAGATCGCGCAGGCGGTCGACGGTGGTGTTCATGGCGGGGTCTCCCTCGGGCGCGCTGAGCTGCGGCTGGTGGTCTGTGACGGGCCGCCCGGCCCTTTCGGGCCGGGCGGCGGGGCGGTCACAGCGCGGCGGCCAGCTCCATCGCGCGGATGCCGAGCGATTCGAGTTCGTGGGCCTCGTCGGCATCGGGCAGGGTCTGGGCGACGGAGGTCACGGCGTGCATGACGCCACCGGCGGACAGGTCGGCGCCCCGAATGAAGTGGGAGAACACGTCGGCCCGAACCGCCTCGGAGAAGCGCAGGCGCTGGCTGACTGTGGTGATCGCCTTCTCGGGGTCCGTGATGCGGGCTCCGGCCTTGTCCTCGATGTCACGAATCTGCCGGAGGATGTAGTCACGGTCGAGGAAGGTTCGGACGGCGTCGGCGGTCTGGGAGGTGACCAGGTCGAGGGTGCGGTCCTGGGTATTGCCGCTCCACTGGATCACGCCGTCCGCCTGGCGTCCGCCGATGTGCACGGACTTCATGGCGTCCTTGGTGATGGTCATGCCGTTGTCGCAGACCTGGACGACCAGCCGGGGCACGATCGTGAACGCCCCGCACCCGGTCTCACTGTTGCTGATCTCGAACCCGGCGAAGACGGTCGGGTTGTCGCTGCCGCGCGCCTCGGTGAACGGGGAGCGGTAGTTGCGCAGCAGCTCCGGGGCGTAGGCGCGGACTTCGTCGGCGATAACCCGGACGTACATCTTCTGGTCGGTGAGGTCGCAGCTGTCCAGGCGGACCTGAACACCCGCGTCGCAGACGCCCCGGAGCGCGGCGGTCAGGATGTCCAGGTTGTCGATGATCCGGTAGCTCGCGCTCAGGAACGCGCGAGCCGTACCGGCGTCCTCGCCCTGGCCGGGCCGGAGCGTACGGATCATGTAGCTCTTGGCCTCGCGGCTCTCGTGGTTCAGCCAGCCGTTGACGTTCTGGTCCCACAGCTCCGGGGCCTCGACGCGGGTCTTGCGCAGGTAGCCCACCGGGATGCCCAGCTTCTCGGCCAGCCCTGCCTCGGCGACGCCGGTGAGGCGAAGCTCGGTGGCCTTGCGGGTGACCCCGTCAGGGGTGATGTCGTACTCGTAGTCGCTGCCGTCCACGATCAGCCGACCACCTTCGGCGCGGATGTTCTGCGCCGGGGTGATGATGTCGGCCTTGCGGGGCTGCTGCTCCCGCAGGATGTCCACGATCTCGCGCAGACTGGCGTTACGGGTGGAGGTCTTGGCCAGGGAGATGGTCATGTGTGAGGTCCCTTCGCATGTGGTCAAATCGTGGGCCGCTGGCCGGGGTTGCCCTCCCCGACCAACAAGACAAGAATACATCAAAGAGGGTTTTTATGCAAGTCACTGGACATGCGGACGCCTGGTCACCTCGTCCACCATGTCCGACATCTCGCGAAAGACGGACACGGTGACGGCCGCCGACCAACGCCGGGTGCAGGCAATAGCCTCCCCGGCACCCGACTCCCACGCGACCGCCGCACGCAGGCCGGGCCGCACCGGAAGTTCGGGGCTGACCACGTAGTGCGCGCCGGGCAGGTAGGCGCTTCGCCACGCCCTGCCGATGGTGTCGAGGGAGCACACGAACGCCAGGCGCAACTGCCACGGAACCGTGAGCCTTCCGCCCTCACGCACAGCCGAGACCCTGGCCTGAGCGCCCGCCAGGAAGGCGTCGAGCGCGACCAGCGCGCGGCACGCCTGCTCCCAGTCGGCGACTGCGAGCGATGGGACGGAGGGCAGTTGCGCAAGCTCCTCCGGGGCCACCTCCCGGACGACGGCGGCGGCGTCGTCGAAGCGCGACCCGATGGCGGACAGGACGGCGAGGACCTCACGGGAGCGGGCCGGACGATCAACGGTGAGATCGTGGTGGACGTCGATGATCTTCATACATCTTCCTTCGAGCGAGGGCAGGCCACGGCCCGGCGGCTCGCCGGGCCGTGTGGAGGGTCAGCTACGGAGGCCGGACGCCCAGAGCAGGCCCGCGAAGCTGCGGGCGACGGCAGCGGGATCGTCGCCGCCCCGGGTCCACGTAGGCACCTTCTCGTCACGGACCTGCGCGGCGGGCGCGGCGTAGATCGCCCCGCGATACAGCGCGTACTCCTCGCCGGACGCGGGGACGCGCAGCTCCCAGGTGCCCAGCTCTTCGCACATGATCTGGACGGCGTAGGTCCGCGCGGAGTGGACGATCACGACCGTACGGGGCGCGCGGGGGATGCCGATCTCGGTAAGCATGTGGTCGAGTTCAACGGCAGCGGCCAGGCGTTCGGCATAGGGGAGTTCGGTGATCGCTTCGGGGGTGAGCCAGCACCAACCACAGCCAGCCCCTTCGGCATGGCCGCACTCGGCCCGCTTGGCCTCGTTGATCTCCCGGAGGCGCATCAGGTCGATCATGCTTAGGTGGCACCTTTCAGTCAGTTCCTCGTGGGCCGCCGGTCGGGGTTGCCCTCCCCGACCAACAAGATAAGAATACACCAAAGAGGGTTTTCAAGCAAGTTCATGGACAGGACTCCCCGCCCCGGGAAAGGCGGGTGACGGACCGTCAGTTACGAGGGCGCACCTCCCCCGTCCCCCCGACAGCTGCCTGGGGTCCGGGGCAAAGAGGCCGTCCGGGTCAAGGGCCGGCCGCAGGCCGGTGGCGAAGCCACGCGACCGCAGGGAGCGCCCTTGAGGCGGGCGGCCGGCTCCGGATACTGGGCCGCGAAGGGGGGCCGGGGGAACCGCGCAGCGGGGCGCCCGGACCAGAAAAGCAGCCGCGCCGAAGGCGCGACCGAATCCCGCCCGCCCCCGGCAGCAACAACCACCGAGGACGGGGAGGGGGAACTGGACTCAGAACGGGTCGAGTTCGGCGATCCTCTCGTAAGCGGCTTCCTCGCGATACCGCAGGTACGCGCCGTGCGTCAACTCCTCGCGGTCGCCCTGGACGCCGGTGGCGTCGGCCAGGTGGAGCAGTCCGGTAATCAGGTCACAGACGACCAGGGACATGCCCTCCGGGATCGTGGGCTCGCACTGGTAGGCGCCAGGTGTAGCGGCGGCGAAGGCGTGGGCGGCGAGCAGCGCGCGGGCCGCCTCGTCGGCGGTGCTCCGCTCGGGACCATCGGTGAACATGAGAGGGCTCCTCGAATCGGCCGGACTGGCAGGGGCGGACAGGGGGCCTAGGAATCGATGGCGGGGATGTCGGCGGCACGGGTCGGGGCGAAGTGAAGATCCCGCTCGACCAGGATCGGGGGTGCCACACTGCCGGGCCGGACGGCAGGGGTGAGGTACAGCTCTTCCAGTTCGACCAGATGGATGTAACACCACTCGCCTTCCGGGTAGTTGACCCGTGCCCAGCCGAAGGCGAGGCCGCTGGCCGGGTCGACCTCGGCGATGTACCAGTCCGATCCGCCGGTGAAGTAGTGGAGGTGGCAGATCTTCTGGTCGACCGGCTGGCCTTCCGTGGCGTACAGCTCGGGGATCTTGGCGAGGTCGGCGAACGGCGGGTAGAACTCGTGGCCCCTGGCACGCCGGTTCTGCTCGGGCATCGCCCCCCAGGACCAGGTTCCGGGTTCGACGGTCGCACTGTTCAGCTCAGTCATGTCCTGCCTCTCGACGGGCGGTTCCTCGTGGGCCGCTGGCCGGGGTTGCCCTCCCCGACCAACAAGATAAGAATACACCAAAGAGGGTTTTCAAGCAAGTTCAGGGACAGGACTCCCCGCCCCGGGAAAGATGGGTGACGGACCGTCAGTTACGAGGGCGCACCTCCCCCGTCCCCCCGACAGCTGCCTGGGGTCCGGGGCAAAGAGGCCGTCCGGGTCAAGGGCCGGCCGCAGGCCGGTGGCGAAGCCACGCGAAGCGCCCTTGGGGCGGGCGGCCGGCTCCGGATACTGGGCCGCGAAGGGGGGCCGGGGGAACCGCGCAGCGGGGCGCCCGGACCAGAAAAGCAGCCGCGCCGAAGGCGCGACCGAATCCCGCCCGCCCCCGGCAGCAACAACCACCGCCACCGGAGACAGTCCGGTGGCGGTGGCCGTAGCTCACGCGGCAGACGAGGTTTCGTCCTCACGATCGGGGATGTCCACGGTGAGAGCTGGGTGGACGGCGGCGATGCGGCGCAGGCGGCTGCGAGCGTCGGCGCGGGCGGCAGGGCTGGGTGCCTGCCGGGCGGCCTCGGTGAGGTAGGCGGTGAAGGCCGCAAGCGCGGCGGGGGTGTGCAGGATGATCCGGCGGGGCTGGAACACCGCTGCGCGGTCGCCGAGTCGGTGAGCGGCGGTCCATGCCCGGTAGAACTCCTGGGCGCCGGGGGTGAGGGGCTGGTGTCCGGCGAACTGGCCACTGAGCCAGTCGGCGAGGAACCCGCCGACTTCCACGGTGGTGGGGCTGGCTTCGGGGGTCCGCAGGCGGCTCCAGCGGGTGATACGGGTTTCCAGTGCGGCCAGGCGGCGGACGGCCGGGCGAAGTTCGTCGGCTTCCCGCGCGGTTCGGCGGAGTTGCTCGTCGGCGGCAGCCCGCAGGTAGTTCGTGTGTTGGGCGTGACGGTGGAGGTCTGCGCGGTACTCGGTGATGATCTTCTCTCCGACGTCCCGTGCGCGGGCGCGGGCTGCCTCGGTGGCTACTTCGTAGGGGCTGCGATGGAGCCGTTCCCAAGGGTCGCGGTCGCTGGTCGCACCGGGTGGGAGCAGGGTGATGCCGTCGTAGATCCACGAGTTGTAGACGGCCAGGCGGTCGGTGTACCCGCTGGGGCTCTCGGTCGGGTCGTAGCGGCCCGAGACGAGGCGCAGGCTGGTGTAGGCGTCGGGGTCGTCGCGTTCACCGGGCGGGGCTTCGGGGTGCACGGTGATGGTGCCGAAGACGCGCGGGGCGCGGACGGTGTAGTAGGTGAGGCCGTTCTCTGCGTACTCGACGTCGTAGCGCAGCAGCAGGCGGGCTGCTGTATGGGTGGTGATCAAGGATTCTCCGGGTGGCCGGCCGGACCGTGGCGGCCCGGCCGGCTGGGGTCGGTCAGCGCTGGGCGCCGGGCAGGAAGGGCGGGATGCCGCGTGCTTCGGCGGCTTCGTTGATGAGCTTCGGCAGGCGCAGGACCACCGTCTGCAGCCAGAGCAGGCCGACGACGACGGCCAGCAGCACCGCGGTGGTGAGGATCTGGTCGTGGACGGCGCACGCCGCTCCGAAACCCATGAGGGTGATGACGGCGCCGAACAGGCCGCGCTGGATGGTGTTGATGGTGCTGGTCAGCCCGGACTCGGGCGACGTGCTGCTCACGGTTGGGGCCTTTCGGTGCCTGGGTTCGGCGGGCCGGGCGGCTTGGGCCGCCTGGCCCGGTTGATCATCCCGCCATAACCGGAGTCGGCCAGGGGTTGGTGGCGGGCGGGGTAGTGGGGCGGGGCGGCCACGTCGCGGCGGGCGCGGCCTGCTGGGGGGCGGCCTGCTGGAGGGCGGGGCGCTTGCCGGACGCCTTGGTGACCTCGGCGGTGGCGAAGCGCAGGCTCGGGCCGACCTCGTCGATCAGCAGCTCGGTGAAGCTGCGGCGGGGCCCGTCTGCGGGCTGGTACGAGCGCTGCTTGAGCGTGCCGGTGACGATCACGCGGGCGCCCTTGGTCAGGCTCGCTGCGATGTTCTCGGCGTAGCCGCGCCAAGCGACACACGGCATGGACAGGGAGTCGCCGTCCCGCCATGCGCGGGTCGCGCTGTCGTACACCTTCTCGTTCGCGATGACGGTCATGTTGACCACCGCCGCACCGCCGTCCGTGTACTGGAGGGTCGGGTTGTCCGCGAGGTTGCCGATGAGGGTGATCTTGGTCTCGCCTGCCATAGTCGCTGCTCCTCTTGAGGTTCGGTACGGGCGCCGTGGTCTCGGTCCGCCGGTCGGGGGTGCCTTCCCCGACCAACAAGATAAGAATACACCAAAGAGGGTTTTCAAGCAAGTTCATGGACAGGACTCCCCGCCCCGGGAAAGGCGGGTGACGGACCGTCAGTTACGAGGGCGCACCTCCCCCGTCCCCCCGACAGCTGCCTGGGGTCCGGGGCAAAGAGGCCGTCCGGGTCAAGGGCCGGCCGCAGGCCGGTGGCGAAGCCACGCGACCGCAGGGAGCGCCCTTGAGGCGGGCGGCCGGCTCCGGATACTGGGCCGCGAAGGGGGGCCGGGGGAACCGCGCAGCGGGGCGCCCGGACCAGAAAAGCAGCCGCGCCGAAGGCGCGACCGAATCCCGCCCGGTTCGCCGTCGAGCACCCGGGCGCTTCGGTCGGTGCTCTACCCTGGTAGTCCGCATGCTCCACCCGTTCGCGGGGGTGCTGTGGTCTCTGGCCGGTGGACCGTGCCAACCCGCTTCCGCGGGGGTGTCCACCGGCCGCCCTCGTTTCCGGGGTCAGCGCCGGATGATCGGCTGGTTGGACGGCTGGACGGCTGGTGGCTGGATCACCGGTGTCGGCGTCGGAGTTGCCCTGACGGTCGCGCTGCTCGCGGTTGCTGCTCGGGTCCTTGGTGCCGGCTGGTCGACGGTGAGGTCCGAGAGCATCGACCGCAACGGGCCGGAGTTGCCGTTGAAACTGGCGATGGACGCGAGCGTGTTGCGGTCGGGGTCGAGGCGGGTCCAGTCGATCGGGTGTCCAGCGTCGGCAGCTAGCTGGCCGAGGTACGCCCGCTGTGCCCTGCCGCTGCCCTCCCTGAACGGATGCAAGGCGTTGACGTCGCCGTACAGGTCGGCCAGGCCGGTGAGGAAGCTGTCGCGGTCGAGGCCGCGCAGGTGGTTCTGGCGGCGGGCGAGACGGCCGAAGGTGTCATTCGCGAAGTCGGGGATCATGCGGACGAGGCAGAACCGGGTGTTGTCCTTGGCGATCTCGATGCTGCGGATCTGGCCAGCCCACGGGTAGATGCTGCCGAAGATCTCCCGGTGGAACGCCTGGAGGTGCGCCAGGTCGTAGGTGCCGGGGATCGGCTTCTCGGCGAGGCGGGTGAGGCGGGCGGCGGTGATGTCGGCCTCGGCGGTGGCGAGGGCCTGGTGGTCGGTGATGCCGAGCCTGTTCCGCAGAACGCCGCTGTCCGGGTCGGCGTACGGGTCGGCCATCAGGGGGCCGGCTGCTCGGTGCCCGGGGCGCGGTGGCGGGCCTCGGCACGGGCCACCAGTTCGTCGGCGGAGATCGTTCCGGCGGCGTACTCCTCCGCGTCGGCGTCGTAGTCCGCCGTGGGGGTGAGTCCCTCCGCCTGGACCGAGCCCAGTGCGGAGGACAACCCGCGGCGGCGGCTCTCCGGAGTGTCGGGGTCGTGCATCGGTGTTGCTCCTCGTCTCCGCGCGGGGCGGGCGCGGGTGGTTCTCATCAGCGTACGTGCCCGGCGCTGACCGGCACACCGGCACTCGGGACGGGCGCGGCAGACGGTCGGCCCCGGTCGGCGGGCGCGCGCGAGGGGGAGGGGCTCGATGCCCCTCCCCCTCGGTGCCGGCCGCCGGTCCGGGCGGCCGGGTCAGGCGGCGATCGGCTGGGCCTCCGCCACCGGCTGAGGCAGCGCTGTCACGCAGCCCTCGCCGGTTTCGGCCTTCTCGATCACGACGGACTGGGCCGCTGCCTGTTCCCGCTCCCGGGCCAACTGCTCCTGGAGCTGGGCCACCTCACCCTCCAACTTCCTGACGGCGTCCTGGTGGTGGCGATGACGGGCGGGTGCGTGCTGCTCGTCGTGGGCCCGGCGCAGCTCGGCCGCCCACGGGCGGGAGAGCATGTGCCGTGTGATCGCGTAGACGATGGCGGCGGTCCTGCGCTGGGTGCCTTCCGGGGCGCTGGGACTGTAGTGACCGCCGATCTCCCGCCGGACGACCAACCACCTGTGACTGGTCGGGCTCATCGACTCGGGGTGGAAGACCGCTTGTTGGGCCAACTGGACTCCGTAGACGGTCGGCGCGTCCTCAAAGTGCTCGGTGAACGGGCTCGGCGTCGGCTTGCCATACGTGATCTCGATGGCGGTGCCGGAGCAGCAGTCCAGGTAATAGTGGCCCGGCTGCCACCCCACGGTGATGGTGCCGCCCAGCTCCGCGACGCGGTACAGGGCGGCCCCGTGTTCCCAGTCCAGAGTGACGGTGGCGTGCATCCGGTAGCCGCCTTCGGTGACCAGGGTGACGTACTGCGGGCCGACCGGCCGGGCGCTGTTCATGCCGCCGCCCGGGTGAGCGCGGGGGCCTCGGCGTCCTCGAAGATCGGCACCTTCCCGGCGGCCAGCTCCTCGATGTCGGGGAGGTTGCCCCACCGGCGCGCGGCGTGCCGGTAGGCCGTGGTCCAGAGGTTGAACTGGCTGGCGACGGCGTCCATGTCGGTGACGATCGTCAGGAGCCCGCCGATGCTGACGCGCAGCTGCGGCGCGCGGGTGGGGCTGAGCTTCGCGGGCAGAACCTCCACGACTGGCGGGCGGACCGGGGCGTCAAAGCGCAGGTGCCCGGAAATCAGGCCCTCGGGCTCCGGAACGACGCCGGACCGTACCCCCGCGAACAGGGCGGCGGCCTGAGCGGCAGCGCGCGACCACGCCTTGTACGCCTCGTAGGCGGGCTGCGGGTGGGCCAGGCGGATGCGGGCGGAGGGCATGGTCATCAGGATCGTTCGGGCGATCAGTACGGCGTGCGCCTCGTGGCGACCGGCGAGGTGCACGGCAAGATCGGTTCGGACGATGGGCGGCGGGTCGTCGGTGGTAGCGAGGTACAGCATGCGGGGCCTCCGGCCTTGGTGGTGTGGTCTCCGAGGGCCGGGGGTGTCCGGTGCCATCGGACACCCCCGGCGTGGCGGGGAGGGCGTCACCCTCCCCGTGGTCAGGCTGCGATCGGTTCGTTGATCTCCGGGTAGCGGGCTTCCCAGTCGTCGGCCTCTTCGACCTGGTCATCCGTGCCGTCGCGGTCCGCGTCTTCGGACTCGTTCTCCGTCACAACTGCGAGGTAGCGGTCCAGCGGGTCTTCCAGCTCCTCGTCCTCGTCCTCCTCGGCGACGGCCGCCAGCTCCGGCCCGTCCCCGCCCTCCTCGCCTTCCAGCTCCTCGTCCTCCTCGGCGACGGCCGCCAGCTCCGGCCCGTCCCCGCCCTCCTCGCCTTCCAGCTCCTCGTCCTCCTCGGCGACGGCCGCCAGCTCCGGCCCGTCCCCGCCCTCCTCGCCTTCCAGCTCCTCGTCCTCGTCCTCCTCGGCGGCAGCCTTGGCGGCGGCCTCGGCGATCCTTGCCCGGAGTACGGTCAACAGGTCGATCTCGGGCTCGTTCAGCTCGTAGCCGTAGGCCATGAGGAGTTCGAACCACGCCACGGCCACCGCCGCCTTCCCCCACCCGGAAACGGCATTTCGAACCTCGCGTTCCGCGCGCACCGCCACGATGGCGAGCATCACCAGGGGCAGTCGTGCCTCGGCCGTCCGTCCGATGAAGCGTCCGAACCGGGCGGTGCGGTCGTCGTCACCCGGCGCCTGGAGGAAGGCCAGCACCTCGGGGTCATGCTGGTCAGCCCCCAGCGAGTACAGCATCGCGAGCACCTTCCGGGTCATCCCCTTCGGCACCTTCTTGGACCGGCAAAGCTGCTGGATGTACTCGTGCCGCACTTCCTGAGCGATGGCGAGCGCCTCCTTTCGCTCACGGTTGGCCTGCTCCGCCGCCGCCTTCGCCTCCTCCTCGGCCGGGCTGCGGAACGAGTAGCTCCGCAGCAGCACCGTGTGCCCGTACTGGTGCGGGTCACGGCACAGCCACCTGGCCTTGATGTCGCCCTGTACGTTCTCGTTGAAGAAGGCCGCGTGTCCGCCACAGCTCTTGTGGTTCTCCGGCGTCAGCACCACCCCGTCAGCGTCGGCAAGATCCTCTAGGCCGACCTCCTTCGACGCGCCCCAGCCGAATCCGTACGGCTCGCCGACCATCCGGACGCCAGCGGCCTTGAGCGCCTGCGTGGTCTCCCGGCGCTGCACGGCCTTCACGGCCTTGGCACGCTCGTTCTTGATGGCCCAGCTGAGCTTGCCACCCCGTTCGATCGTGTCGAGCAGCCGCTTGTACGCCTTCGGGTCGCCCTCGAACTCGGCGATCAGCTCGGCGTCCTCCAGCGTGAGCGCTCCCTCGTCCACGGCGCTCCGGGCGGTCTTCGGCATCGCCGACAGAGCGATCGAGGCCCTGACCTTCTTCGGGTCCTGAGCGACTCGCGCGGCGATCTGGTCGGCGTCGAGGCCGAGTTCGATGGACAGTTGTGCGTAGGCGTCGGCGATCTCGCTTTCGCGCATGTCCTCGCGGTGCATGTTCTCGACGAGCTGCGCGATGATCCGCGCTTCCTCGGCGCTCAGGTCGTTGCGCACGATGACGTCGACGGTCCGGTTGGCCTCGATCGAGCCCTTCGCGCGCCGGTTGCCCAGGATGATCGCGACCCCGCCCTCGTAGGGGGTCGCGATGATCGGCTGGAGGAGGCCGTGCTCCTTGATCGAGCCGACGAAGTCGGGCGTCAACTCGGCCTTGCGGACGTTGCGCGTGAAGATCAGCTCGGCGGGGTCGATTCCTTCGAGGAGGATCTTCGCCGGGGCCTCCCCCGGGTCGGCGGCCTCGTCGTCGGGGTCGACCTCGATTGCGTCCGTCAGCTCGATCGGCTCCGGCGCGCAGCTCTCATCGTCCAGCAGCTCAGCAGGGGCGATTACAGTGGTCACAAATCCTCCAACAGGTGCCTGGTCTCTGCCCGTTGGGCGGGGGTGCCATCCCCTCCCAACAAGAACAATAATACCCCAATGAGGGTTTTTGGTCAACCAGGCCTGATGACTTCGGGCTGCTTCGGCCGAGGCGGATTCATGATCGTTTGCGGGTCGCGCGGAAGGTACGGCGGCACAGCTGACCAGCCCGTACACACCTCCCCCGTCCCCCTGATAGCTGCCTGGGGTCCGGGGCAAAGAGGCCGTCCGGGTCAAGGGCCGGCCGCAGGCCGGTGGCGAAGCCACGCGAAGCGCCCTTGAGGCGGGCGGCCGGCTCCGGATACTGGGCCGCGGAAGGGGGACGGGGCCCTCTGCAACGTCGAGTACACCCGGAAAACCACCCAGCGCAACTAGCGCCTCACCGGGCCCCTCGCGCACCTGGTCCGGTACTCACATGCAACGGGTCAACCCCCGGCTCCCGCAGGTCGTGTGGGGCCTCTTCGAGCACTTCCTCGGCACCCGACAGGGCGCCCTCCATGCGGCTGCGGAAGGGTTCGAACAGGGCAGCGGAGCCGAGTGCACAAGAGGCGAGCATCCGTTCGTACTCGCCTGCAACGTCGGGAACGAGGCGCTCGCGGACAACCGAGTGCCCAAGCAGGTCGCGCAGCACGTAGCCGTCGCCGGTTTCATTCGCCTGGCCGGACACCTTCGCGATCAGGCTTCGGGCGGCAGACGTGTCCGGGTCGGCGGCGTCGAGTGCGGTCAGGGCGAGGCGGGTGGCGAACACCGTGAGGCCGTCTGCCTGCTGGAGCGCGAGATAGCGGTTGATCGCCATCTCTGCGGCACGCCGGTCACCAGGGCGGCACAAGGCGGTGAGCGTCGCCGTGACCGCGTTCTCCCATGCTTCACCCGGCTCGGTGTCCTCCAGCAGGGCGCGGGCGCCGGGAAGGTCGTTGGCGGTGGCTCGGGCGAGGACCGCGACCTGGCGGCCGTCGAAGATGCGCCGACCGATGCCGCGGTGCCCCTCGATGTGTCGCAGGGCCTCGTCCCAGCGGCCAGCGGACGTGAGGGCTCGGGTGCCGTCCGCGAGGACCACACGCCACAGCCACGCCCGGACCTCGGCGCGCTGCTCGGCGGTCTCGGTGAGCTGGGCGGGGACGGTGATGCCTTCCAGGACCGTCTCAGTGGCGCTGGTGATGGCCTGGTAGAGGTCAAGCAGGAGCTGGTGGCCGTGCTGGTGGTGTCCGGCGCGGATGTGAAGGCGTGCGAGGTTGACGATGGGTTCGAGGCCGCGGATGGCGCTCATCGCGGGGAGCGGGCCGCGGGTGAGGTAGAGGGCGGCGTGGCGGTGGCACAGCTCGCGGGCGTAGTCGGGGAGGCCGACGTCGGAGGCCAGGAGGGCGGACTGGTTGAAGACGGTGGAGGCCAGGCCCGGGTCGGTCTGCCGGGAGGCCGTGTCGGCCAGCTGCTGGAGCCGGCCGACACGGGCTTCGAGGGGCAGGCACGCGGGCCGGACGCGGGCGATCAGCGGGAAGCGCTGGGCTATGGGTCCGGTCGGGTGCACGGGGCTACTCCCAGATGACGGTGATCGGGTGGTGGGGGCGGTCCAGGACGAAGCGCCCGGCGGCAGGGTCGGCGGGAGCTCCGGCGGCGTCGGGGAGTTCAAAGCGGAGGGTGCGGTCGCGGAAGTGCTCGTTCCAGGTGCGGAGTTCCTCGCAGACGAGGTCAGCGAGGGCAGCGCCGTAGGGGCCGTGGCCGACGACGCCGGTCTCGTACACCTTGCGGCCGTCGCTGCCGGGTTCGCCGGCGCGCAGGGTGAGGTAGGCGAGGGAGCCGTCGTGGACGGTGGCCATGGCGCCCCAGGGGAGCATGGGGGTGACGCCGCGCTCCTGGGCGGTCTTGGCCACGCTCATCCGCATGATCGACTTGGGGAGGGTGAGGGCCAGCCAGAGGTCGTGGTACTCGTAGGTGGTGCCGGCCGGGATGGTCACGCCGCTCCAGCGCTCGTGGCGCCGGGCGTCGAGGACCCCGAGCAGCTTGGAGGCGTCGACCGCGTCGGCCTGGTCCTTGTGGACCTGGAGGGTGACGTCGCCCTGGCTGGTGAGGGTGACGGTGCGGCGTTCGTCGTCCATGCTGCCGCGCAGCGGCATGAAGACGGCGAGCTGGTCGTTGACGGAGGCCCAGCCGTCCTCACAGCGTTCGAAGGCGATGACCCTGCTGGCGGTGCCGCGCAGGCGCAGCGGCAGGACGATCCGGCCGGTGGGCTTGACCTGCTGGGGCCAGGCGGTGGGCATCTCGCTGGTGCTCACGGTGGCGATGATCCGGTCGTACGGTGCGCCTTCGGGGTGGCCGAGGGCACCGTCGCCGAGGACGACGGTGACGTTGTCGGCTCCGGCGTCGGCGAGGTGCTTGCGGGCTCCGTCGACGAGGTCGTCGTCGACGTCGACGGCGACCACGTGTCCGTCCGGGCCGACGATGTGGCCCATGTAGGCGGCGTTGACGCCGGTCCCGGCCCCGGCCTCGAAGATCTTCTCGCCGGGCTGGACTTCGAGCTGCTCCAGCATCATGGCGACGATCGTGGGCTGGGAGGCGGCGCTGATCTGGGTGCCGGAGCCGTCGGTCTTGGTGTAGGTCGGGTTGTCGGCGTAGGCGACGTCGAGCGGGAAGCCGGGCAGGAAGTGCTCGCGGGCGACGGCGCGGAAGGCGTTCTCGACCGGGGCGCTGGTGATGTGCTTGCCGGTGAGCAGGCGCTCGGTGAGAGCGTCGCGCAGCTGCTCGGCGGCCGGGGTGGTGCTGTCGCTGAGAGTAGTCACGTGGGCGACCCTAGTGGTTGTGCGGATGGTTGACTGCGAGGGCGCGGGGTCCTCGCCGGAGTGGAAGACTGCGGCCACCGCCCTTGCTGCGGTGGCGGATTGGTGCTCGACGGGAACGCCGGCGCGGTTGGCGTGGAAGAGCGTGTGGTGGGCGAGGACGGCGCGCAGTCCGCGGGTGAGGCGGCCGTCGCGGGCCAGGCGGACGAGGTCCTGTCCGGCCTTCTCGAAGGCGTCGACCCAGGCGGTGTGCGCGGCGAGTGGTTCGCCGGGGCGGGTGAGTTGGCGGGTGTCGAGGGTCATCAGTCGGCGCATCGCGGCGGTCAGGGTGGTCACCCGCTCGGGCGCGAGGGCGGGCGGGTCTGGCCGCAGGTCGGCGACCCTGCTCCAGACGTCGCCCTGCTCGTACTGGTCGAGGCCGGCGGCGCGGAGCATGGCGGAGACGAGGACGACGGCGGTCTCGGTGCGGCCGAGGGCGGGCGGGTCCGGCCGGGCGGCGCGGGCCATCAGGTGCCGGCTGTCGGTGTGGAAGAGCCGGTGGGCGGTCTCCATGGCCTCGGCGCCGCCGAACGCCATGGTCTCGGGCTCGTAGACGACGCTCGCCCAGCCGGTGAGGAGTCCCTCCTCGGTGAGGGTGTCCAGGAGCGAGGTGACGACGGGGGCGGGGGCGTCGGCGAGGTAGCGCAGCCGCAGCCCGTGCTTGCGCATGTACCACCAGCCCTCCAGCGCTCCGGACTTCTCGGCGAAGTCGAGGGCGGGGGTGAGGTGGTGGGCGGCGATGGGTTCGACGGTGGCGGGGTCGGCGAAGGTGAGGTCGTGCTGAATCCAGCTGGTCGTCATCGGTCGGTCCTCGGTCAGGCGGTCAGGAGGCAGGCGTCCCAGCGGGTCGCCGGTGCGGCGTGGGTGGCGGGGGCGAGCAGCGCGAGGGCGGTGCCGGCGGCGCCGTCCAGGAAGGCGGGTCCGGTCTGGGCGAGGAGCCGCCGGGCCTGGGCGTCGGGGTCGGTGCGCGGCGGGTGGGCGGTGTCCAGGAGCAGGGCGGCGGCGGAGCGCAGCCGGGCCGCGGTGCGCGGGAGGGCGTCGGCGGCGGCGCGGTGGGCGATGTGGGCGAGTCCGGCGTAGCCGTGGCAGGCGGACAGGTCGGTGGTCGCCGCCAGCGATGGCGGGTCCAGCAGGGCGGTGGCGAGGGCGTCCTCGGCGTCGTGCCGTAGGCGCTGGTCGCCGAGGGCGAGGGCGGCGAGCTGCTGGGCGCGGGCGATTCCGGCGGTGCCGTAGCACCAGCTCGGCCGCTGCGGGGCCAGCGGTCCGCGGACGGCGCCGGTCAGGTGGGCGGGGGTGATCCAGTACGGCCAGGCGTGGCGCTCGCGCCAGCGCTCCAGCCGGGCCAGGATCGTTGCGATCGCGGACCGTTGGCCGTCGACCTCGACTCCGTAGTGCAGGGCTAGGGCGAGGAGGGCGAGGGGACCTGCGATCCCGTGCGCGAGCCCGTTGTTGGCGTGCCCGTCCGGGAACCGGTCGTCCGGTTCGCCGGAGGGGCCGCTGGGGGTCCACCAGCCGGGCAGGACCCGGCCGTGGTGCTTGACGTCGTCGGTGAGGCGGACCAGGTAGGTGAGCACGGTGCGGATCGCCTCGCCGCGCGGGGCGCGGTGCAGCAGGACGGAGCCGATGCCGGCCAGCCCGCGGATCGTGTCGAACTCGGCCAGGGCCGGGAGTTCGGCGGCGTCGATCCGGGCGAGCGCCGCCTCACAGCGGCGCTGCGCGTCGGCGGCGACGGCCTGGCCGAGGTGGTCGAGGGCGCGCCGGTAGGAGCCGGGCCGGGCCTGGGCGGCGCAGCCGAGGACGTGCGCCAGGGCGGGGGCGCCGTAGTAGAGGTGGCTGTCGGGGCCGCTGGTGACCTGGTTGTCGGCCGCCACCTCCAGCCATGCCCGCGCACGCTCCCATGGGCCCCGCCCGGCGGCGGCGCGCTCGATGTGGAGCAGGGCGACGCCGGGGGCGCCGGTGGCCAGGGACTGGCGCCACTGCGGACGCGAAGCCCAGCTCTCGGGGACGCGGTTGGGGTCGGCGAGGAGGTCGGCGATCCGGTCGGAGAGGTGGAGGGCGGGGTGCGTGTTCACAGGTCACCGTCCCGGGAGAGGCGGGCGAATGCGGCGGCGCGGGCCAGGTACAGGACTTGGGCCTCGTCGTCGAAGTCGATGCGGTGGGCGCGGCCGTAGGAGCTGTGCAGCAGCGAGCCGAGGACGTCGTCCGGTGAGACGCCCTGGGTGTGCGGGCCGGGGAAGAAGCGGCGGTAGGCGTCGAGGGCCTGGTGGCGCTCGGCCCAGGCGTCCACGATCGCGGCGCCGCCGGGCTGTTCGCGCAGCGCCGCGAAGCCGTCTGCGGGGTCGGCGAGGCGGACGGCCTCGCGGAAGAGGGGCCGGGCGATGGTGGCGGGGGGCATGGCGGGGACGTTGCGGATGAGCCAGCGCAGCCCGGTGCCGGGCGAGCCGGTGAAACCTGAGGCGATGGCGACGGCGTGGGCGGTCAGTAGCGCCAGCCTCCCGGGCCGGGCGGGCTGGGACAGGTGGGCGAGGGCGGCGGCGGAGTCGGCGCGGAAGGCGCGCTCGGCGGCGGCCCAGGCGGGGCCCTCGCCCCAGCGGCCGTGCTCCGTGTAGGAGGTGGGGTAGACGACTGCGGACAGCAGCCCGGCCCGGTGGAGTCCGGCGGTCCAGGTGCTGATCACTGTGGCGGCGTGCCCGAACGCGTCGGGGTGGGGCAGGGTGATGCGCAGCCGCAGGTGCTGGCCGGGGTCGCGGAAGCGCACGAACCACCAGGGCGGGGAGCCCAGTTGGTCCAGGAGGTCGGGCAGGTGCTGGGTGAGGATGACGTCCTGGCGGTCGAGGTCACCGTACAGCGAGGCGAGCAGGAGGCGGGAGGTGCCGGGGGCGTCGCCGTGGCCGCGCGGCAGGAGCCGCGCGGTGGTGGGCCTGGGCAGCACCGGCCAGGGCGGCGTCTGGGTGGCGGTGACCGGGACGGCGATCTCGTGGGCCCGGCCGCCCGCCCAGCCCAGGTCGGTCGGGGCCGGTGTCTCCACGAGGACGGCGTGCGGCGCGGAGGCGAGGTGGGAGCGCAGCAGGACACGGTGGCCGGGGTGGTCCAGGTCGAGGGGCAGGCCCTGGCTGTCGGCGGCCAGCAGCACCCGCCGCGGTGCCCGGCGCCGCTCCAGCAGGTCGAGCAGAGCCGCCTCCCACTGCTGCCACGGCGCGCGCGGGTTCGGCAGTTCGGCGGCGGACAGCCGCCATGCGGCCGGGGACAGGATGACGCGGCCGTGCCGCAGCCGGGGCCGAAACGGCAGGCTGGACAGCGCGCCCCAGGAGAAGGCGGTGACCTGCGCGCCCTGGGCACGGGAGAGTTCGCAGATCAGCCGGGCCATCGGCGCCGTGTGGGTGCGCAGGTTCAGGGCGTGGGTGGCGTTCGCCTCGATCCGCACCCCGAGCGCGGGCGCGGCCAGGTACATCCGGCGCCCGTCGCAGCCGACCGCCAGGTCCTCCAGCCGCACAACGCCCTCGGTGCCCGAGCGGTGCTCGGCGAGGCTGACGACCAGCTGCCCGGTCGCCGCGCTGCGGGCCACATGCCCAGTCGCCGGGTCCAGCGGCGGGCAGGACAGCTGTGCGGTGACCGCCTGGTCGTCCATGGCCGGCAGGTTCGTCAGCACGCTGGTGAAGGCCGCCCGGTGCTGCGGGTCGAGGAGGTGGAGGAAGCGTCCGGTCGAGACACCGGCGGCGCGGGCGACGGAGACGACCTCCAGCCAGAACTCGCCCCGGTCAAGGGCCTGTCGGCTGGCGGCGTGGAGGCCGAAGACGACTTCCAGGTGCGGGGGCAGGCGCGGCCCCTCGGCGGGGCCGAGGTCGAGCGCGTCCAGCAGCTGCTCGCCGAGGACAACTTCGCGGTGCCCGTCGAGCGCCGCCCGCTGGGCGAGGGAGGCCAGGATTTCATCGCGCTCGCCGAAACGCGGCGGCTCGGCGGGCCGGGCGCCCGGGTAGCCGTCCGGCCAGCCGATCCCGCTGTCCGCGACCACGTCCAGCAGCGGTACCAGCGCGCCCCGGCCGAACCGCTCGTAGAACCGCTGGTGGTAGGAGCGCCACGCCGCCGTCCCGAAGGGGAGGGCGCTGAGGCGGGTGAGCAGCCCGGCGGCCTTCGCCGCCTCGTCGGCCACGGCCTGGGGCAGGACGAGGTCGGCGTCCAGGCGCACGTCGACGGCGAGCCCCGGCCGGTCCTGCGCGCCGGGCCGGTCGGTGGCGGCCATCGCCCGGGTGATCTCCGCACGGGCGGCACGGCTCGGCGACCGGGTGTGGGCGGCGATCGCACGGTCGGCGGCGCGCAGGTCGGCGAGGACCTCGGCGGCGTCCGGGACCTGGTCGGCGCCGGCCTTCTCCAGCGCGGCCAGCAGGTGAGCGAGCGGGTCCGGCTCGGTGGCCGGGGCCCGGAGGCTGGTGATCAGCGCGCCGTGGGCGACCAGCTCGGCCAGCACGCCCTCGATCCTCGCCGTGGCCGCCGCGGGAAACTCCGCACGGAGCTTGCCGGTCACCACCCCGAACGGGACCGGGCGGCGGGCGGCAGCGAGGGCGAACGCAACGGGGCGGGTGTGGCGCAGGCTCACCTCCGCCGCGCCCGTACCGCCCCCGGGCCGCTCCAGCGGCCGGTGCGGGATCACCAGCCGGTCACCGCGAACGTGGCCGGTGTCGTTCGCCGCCACCTCCAGCCGGGAGAGCAGCGCAGGTATGCGCTCCAACTGGCCGGTCACATGGGCGAGCCAGGCGGACGAGGCCCGCGCGACAACCTGGTGGCCGTCGCCCCAGCGCAGGTCGGCGACGGGAGCGAAGGTCGCCGCCTGGACGCCGGCGAAGTGCCCGAACGGAGTCGGCCGCCCGGTCGCCCGCAGCAGGTAGCGGGCGGTGGACAGGGTGGCGCGCCGCACCTCCCGTGGCTGCAGCTCACCGGAGAGCAGCTGTCGGACCTGGCGGGCCAGGGCAGGGCTTGCCAGCGCGAGCGCCTCGGCGGTGTCCTCGTCGGCCCACACCTCGCGCAGCCACCCGGCCTGTTGGGCGGCCGACGCGGGGCTGGTGGTGAGGTCCGGCCAGGCGGGGACCGGCAGGGCGGGACGGGCGACAGCGCGCACCAGTGCCACGTCTGCAGCGCGGTAAGGGGCCGAACGGGCGGAGCGGCGCATCGGGGACCTTCGGGAGTAGTCGGGACGCTGGCGGGGCGGTGGTGCCGCCGGAAGGACGGCTGTCCTTCCGGCGGCACCACGTGGATCAGTGGAAGCCGGTGGTGCAGGCGCCACACGTCGCGCCGCAGCCGTCGTCGGTGAGGACCTCCAGGCTGGCGGCGTCGGTCCGCTCGACGATGGTCACGTCGAGGTCGAACTCGTCGGTGGCCGCCACCGGGGCGGCCGGGGTCTCGGCCTTGATCTGACGGGCCATGTGATACCTCCTGTTCGAACTTCCCTTGCGGGACCTGGTGTCGGGGCGCGGACGTGCGCCTCGCATCACCAGGAGATGGTGGGGCGACCGCGTCGCTCGTGGCCGGGATGTCCAGGGCGGCGGGCGGTCAGCCGTGAGCGCGGGGCGTTACGGCCGGTCGCGGTGACCGGGCGCGGGACGGACCGGGGAGCGGTCGTCGCCGGCGTGGCTCGTGCCGGTTCGGCCGGGGGCGGTCACGGGAGGTTCGCCTGGGTGATCCGGGCGTCGAGGCGCTCCATGTCCCTCAGGCTGGCCAGCGCGGTGTACTGGTCGAGGCTGGCGCTGTACCAGGCGAGCGCCGCCTCCTTCGCCCCCGCGCGTTCGGCGTCCTGGCCGAGGAACTCCGTGGCGTGGGCACACCAGTGGCCGTGGCCGATCCCCTCGAAGGTCTCCCGGGCCTGGGTGAGGGCGGTGACGGCGAGGTCGTGCCGCCCGGCGAGGGAGTGGGCTTCGCCGAGGAAGGCCAAGGCCCGGGCGGCGTTGAGCGGGTCGGGCGGCGTGAGCAGGGCCAGACTCGCGTGGGCTTCCGAGAGCGGCGCCACGCCGTCGTCGGGCTGGCCCTGGCGGGCGGCGGCCGAGCCGAGCAGGATGTCCGCCAGCGCGGCACCGCGGAGGTCTTCGAGGTCGTCGTAGAGGCGGGCGGCCTCCTTGAGGTGGGGCTTCGCGTCGGCGTAGTGTCCGCCGGCCCACAGGCACGAGCCGATGCCCATCGTGCACTGGGCGATCCCGCCGAGGTCCTCGTCGGCAGCGGCCAGGTCGAGGGCCTCCTGGTAGCGCTGTCGGGCATCGGCGAGGCTGCCGGTCCCTTTCAGGGCGAGGGCCAGGGTGGTGGTCATCTCGCGGATCGCCATGCGGTCGCCCCAGGATCTGGCGGACCACAGGCCCTGCTCGTGGGCGGCCACGCTGAGGTCGAGGCGTCGCAGGCGGTGGAAGAGCGGCCACAGGTCGTGGACCAGGACGGTCAGCGCCTGGTGCTCGCCGAGTTCGCGGGCGGCGTCGAGGGCGGGCTGGACGGCGGGTGCGATGGCCTCCAGCCAGGCCAGCGCGCTGTGCTCGCCGTCGAAGCGGATCGGTTCGCTGGGCAGGTGGCGGTGCTGGCGGGGCAGCACGCGGTGGTGCGGGGTGAGCTGCTGGACGGTGGCGTGCGCGGTGGCGGTCAGGACGTCCAGGTAGCGCTGGACGACCAGGGTCCGGATCTTGTTCGAGTCGGTGCCGACTGCGGAGGTCCGGAAGCTGTCGTGCAGGGCGGGCCGGAACCGGTACACCTCGCCGCGGCCGGCACATCGGCCGGTGTGCTCCAACAGGTGGCGGGCGGTGAGGTCTTGGAGCAGCTGTCCGGTGTGGACGACCGGGGTCGCGGTCGCTGCGGCAGCTGTGAGCACGTCGAAGTCGGGTGCGGGCAGCAGCGCCAGGAGCCGCAGCAGCCGGGCCTCGGGTTCGGGCAGCGAGTCGTAGACGAGCGCGGTCGTCATCGTGACGGCCTCCGTGGGTGTGGGTGCGGCGAGCACCGGGTGAGCGCTGAGCGGCCGGGCCGGGTCGAGCACGGCCTCCCCGGCGGCGAGGCCGACCGCGAGCGGGTTGCCGCCGCAGGCCAGGACCATCGCGGCGGCGGCCTGCGGCTCGGCGTGGACGCGCTGCTCGCCGACGATCCGGCCGAGCAGCAGGAGGGAGTGCTCGGGTGAGAGCGCCTCCAGACGGTGGTGGCGTGCGCCGTGGGCGGCGAGGGCGGGAAGGGGCGCCGAGCAGGTCACGACGACCGCGCACTGAGGGCTGGCGGGCACGAGCGGGAGGACCTGCTCGGCCGCTTCGGTGTCCTCCAGCACCACCAGCAGCCGCCGGGTGGCGGTCACCGACCGCCACAGCGCCAGCAGCTCCTCGGTGTGCCACGGCAGCACCTCGCCGTTGCCGAGACCGAGCGCCCGGAGCAGGGCTCGGGTCACCTCGCCGACCGAGGCCGGACGGCCGGCGCGCAGCCGGGCGACCAGCTGGCCGTCCGGGAACCGTTCGGCGGCCCGGTGGCCCCAGCGGGCGGCGACGGTCCGCTTCCCGATTCCGTCCGGGCCGCTGATCACCGCGACCGGCGCGGTGGTCGGCGGCGGGTCGGCCAGCGCCGCGTCGAGGAAGGCGAGCGCGTCCGAGCGGTCGGTGAAGACAGCGGGCACCGCGAGCAGTTGCCGGGGAGTCGGCCAGGCCCGGCGCTCGGGGTGGAAGTGGATGGTGTGGATGTCACGCGCCTGCACGGCGGTGTGGAGCTCGGCGGAGCCGCCGATGGTGTTGCTCACCGAGCCGTGAGTCACTGTGCCTCCACAGCGGTGAGCACGGCCGGTGCGGGCCTGGGCTGGGTGGGCAGAGCAACCGCCTGGTGCTGCTGGGCGAGGCAGGAGTCGACGAGCGCGAGCATGCTGAACGCCTGCGGGTAGTTCCCCAGCTGGCGATCGCTCACCGGGTCGTACTCCTCGGCAAGCAACCCGACGTCGTTGCGCAGCACCAGAAGGCGGTCGAGCAGCTCGGATGCTGCGTCCCGGTAGCCGATCGCGTGGAGCGCGTCGGCGAGCCAGAACGCGCAGGGCAGGAAGGCGCCCTCGCGCCCGGCCAGGCCGTCGACGTTCGCACCGCTCGCCGCGTGGGTGAGGTAGCGGTGGACTAGGCCATCGGGGGTGGCTTGTTCGCGCTGGACGGCCTCCACCGTGGCGATCGTCCGCTTGTCGTCGCCGGGCAGGAACCCGAGCGCGGGGATCAGCAGGAGGGAGGCGTCCAGGTCCTCGCCGCCGTAGTACTGGGTGAACGCCCCGCGCTGCGGGTCCAGGCCCCGCGCGCACACGTCGGCGTGGATCTCCTCGCGCACCGCGCGCAGGTGCTCCAGCCGCTCCGAATCGACAGGAGTCCGGCGCTCCAGCAGCGTGACGAGCCGGTCGAAGAAGACCCAGGCGAGGATCTTGGAGTGGGTGAAGTGCCGGCGCGGCCCGCGCACCTCCCAGATTCCCTCGTCCGGGTCGCGCCACCGCTGCTCCAGCACGTCGGCCTGGAGGAGTAGCCACCGGTCGGCGTCCGGGTCCGGGGCGAGCCCGGCGTCCTCGGCGGCCAGCAGGGCGTCGGCCACCTCGCCGGGAACGTCGAGTTGGAGCTGGTCGGCGGCGCCGTTGCCCACCCGGACCGGACGCGAGCCCTCGTAGCCGGGCAGGTGGTCCAGGACGTACTCCTCCACGCCGGTCTCACCACCGATGCCGTAGAGCACGCCCGGGTCGACGGGGTCGACGTGGGCCAGCAGCCACTCGCGGAAGGTCCTGGCCTCGTCCAGGAATCCGCACCGCACCATGGTCTTGACCGCCAGCGACCAGTCGCGCAGCCAGGCGAAGCGGTAGTCCCAGTTGCGCTCGCCGCCGAGCACCTCGGGCAGCGACGTGGTGGGGGCCGCGACCATCCCCCCGTCCGCGGAGCACATCAACTTGAGGGTCACCAGGGCCCGCAGGACCACGGCCCGGTGCGGCCCCTGGTAGGTGCACGCGGATGCCCAGGACTCCCAGAAGCGCAGGGCGTCCGCGAGTTCGGCCAGGCTGTCGGTGGGCGCGGGCAGCGGCAGGTCGGCGGGCTGCCACGACAGGGCGAGCACCGTCTTCTGGCCGGCTGCCACCGTGAAGTCGGCCCGGCAGGGGCCCTGCTGGCCGACGCTGTGGAGCGGCCCGTCGAGGCAGAAGGAGTCGTGCCCGCTAGTAGCCACGAGCCGGGCCTGTCCGCTGTGCTCCACACGGTGGAAGACCGGGCGGAGGCTCCCGTAGCCGGGGCGCGGGTGGAACTCGGAGGCAAAGTCCACCTTGCCGGTCAGGCCCTCCACCACCCACACGATCCGGGCCGGGGCGTAACCCGTCGCGTCGGGCGCCGGCATGAAGAGCGTGACGCGGGCCGAACCCAGCGGGGTGCTCCACTCCTGCTCCAGCACCGCGGAGTTGCCCGCGTAGCGCCGCCGGGTCCTGAGCGTCGGCGCACCATCGCTGTCGCGGGCGGGAGCGACGCGCCAGAAGCCGTGCTCGTCGTCGCCGAGCAGCGCGCTGAACACGGCGGCGGAGTCGAACCGGGGCCAGCACAACCAGGTGAGCATCGCGTCGCGGGTGACGAGAGCGGCAGTGCGGCCGTTGCCGATCAGGGCATGGTCCTCGATCGGCGGGGCGGACATGGGCAGGGACATGGTGGTCCTGACGCTGGGTGGAGAGGATGGCAGGGCGCCTCGTGGGACGGGCGTTCCCGGCGGCCTCGGGGCGGGTGGGGCGGCTGCGCGGCTACGGCCGGGTGTCGGGCATCAACTCGCCTGCTGCTGCGCGGGCGGGCTGGTGGTCGCGGAGAGCCGGGTGTCCGGCCAGCCGTTGCCCAGGGCGCTCAGCGGCACGATGCCGGTGAGGACGGCGAGGGCCGTCGCCTGCTGCCGGGTGCGGACGCCCAGGATGCGCATGATGGTCTGGAGGTAGGTGCGGACGCTGCTCTCGGCCAGGCCGAGGCGCTTCGCGGTCGCCCTCGGGTGCTCACCGGCGACCAGGCCGGCGAGCACCTGCTTGTGGCGAGGAAGCAGCGCCTCGCCGGTCGGGTGGGACACGGGCACGTCCTCAGGGCGCACCCACCCCCAGGCCGCGCCGAGAGCGGCGGCGCGGTGGCGGTACGGCGTGCCGAGCCGGGCCGTCAGCGCCTCGATGGCGGGGTTGACCGCCTTGGCGGCGAGGCCCGTGGCGCGGCTGATCGGGTCGATCAGGTGACCACCGGCGACCTGGCGCAGCAGCAGGACGTCGGCCTCGGACAGGTCCGGCCGGTCAGGAAGGGAAACGGGCATGACGAAGCTCCTTGGCACGATCAGGTGAGGGCAGGGTGGGGTGTGCTGCTACTGGGCGGCCCGGTCAAGGGCGGCCAGCAGCCTCGGGCCGCTGCGGCGGGCGCCCTCGCTGCCGATGGTGAGGATCACGTCGTCGGCGCGGGCGAGGGAGGCTGCCACCTCCTCGGCGCCCATCTCGCAGGGTCCGGGCTCGGGGATCACGAGCGCGCCGCCGTCCTGACCGCCGACACCGTCGCTGGCGCTGGCGAGCGCGGCGATGCCGTCAAGGTGGAGCTGGGGGCGGGCCGGGGTGGACAGGACGGGCAGCAGCACCGTGTGGTCGGCGGCGGCCAGGGCCGCGGAGATCCGCTCGGCCAGCGCGGCGGTGCGCAGGTGACCGACCGGCTCGTACACCGCGATCACCGCCCCCTCGGTAAGCATCTGCGCCCCCTGGAGGTCGGCGGCGATCTCCTCCGGGTGCTGTGCGCGGGACTCCATCACGGTGACGCGGCCGACCGTGCCCAGCCGGGTCAGCGACCTTTCGGCCCCGGTGAACGCCCCGAGCCCGTCGACGAGGTCGGACGGGGACACCCCGAGGGCCCATCCGGCCGCGAACGCCGCCGCGACGCCGAGGGCGGACGTGGTGCCCGCGATGGGCACGGTGAGCGAGACCCGTTCGCCGCCGGCCTGGATGGTGAGGTGGTGGTCCTCCCCGCTCCAGAGGAGACGGAGGATCTGCACGTCCATGCCCTGGCCCCGGCCCACCGTCACGACCCGCGGGCCTGGGGCTCGGCGCAGGCGCTCCAGCAGTTCATCGCAGCCGGGCTGCCCGGCCCACACCACCACGCTCTCGCTGCTGCGGGCCAGGGCCTCGATGTCGTCCAGCGCGTCCTCGCGGGTCGCGAACATCGGCGGGGCCGTGTCCACGGCGGTGACCAGCGTGACCGCCGGGCGCAGGCCCGAGCCTAGGGTGCGGTGGCGCCAGCCCGGCGGGGCCGCCTCGTGGAGAGCGGTGTCGGGGCAGAGGTCCACCACCAGGACGTCGCCGCCGCCGTCGTAGCCGGGTGCGTCGCCGTGCGGGGCGGCGGTCAGAATCCAGCCCGGGTCGCGGGCAGTCAGGGCGCAGGTCAGAGCGGCGGCGGCCATCGTGGTGGAGTGGCTGCCCACGACGGCCACGACGGTGGGCGCGGTGCCGCCCAGCAGCTCCAGCGCGCGCGAGTAGCCCATGCTCGGCAGGCCCTGGCCGGTCGCACGATCGAGGATCTCGTGCACCGCCGCGCCGTGTCCGCCCCAGAGCAGCGCCGTCGTCACGCCCGGCACCACGGGCTGCAGCACGGCGCCGGCGCGGGCGAGGCGCTGGAGCAGCTCGTCTTCGCGGCCGTCCTGCTGCGGCGCGACGGTCACGCGTGCACCGCGCCGGGCCAGGTAGGACGCGAGCCCGGCCATGCCGGGGCTGTGCGGGTCGACGACGTGCGGGGCGATCAGGACGTCGGGAAGCGGGCGGGGACATCGGAAGCCCCGTGCGGCTCGCCCGGCCGGTGCCGCTTTCACGCCGCCACCAGAGCGAGGAGGCCCTGCTCCGCAAGGCGGATCATCCGGTCCAAGAGTTCGCCCAGGTCCGTGGCCTCGGTACCGACCACGGCGAGCATCGACTTGTCGGGCGCGCCGACCAGCGTGAGGTTCCGGCCGAGCCGGTCCTCGATGATGCTGTGCCCCCAGGGGTACCTGATGGAGGTGACGCTGCCGACGATGTCAACCCCGTTGGTGCTCACGGCACTCAGCGCCGCCATCACGGCGGCCCACTTGTCCGCATCGTCGCGGTCGAGCCCGGGCGAGGTGCCCACGACGAGGCCCTCGGAGCTGACGTGGATGGCGGCAACGGCACCGGTGGTGTCGGTGACCAGCTCCTTCAGGAACTGCGGGTGGGGTGAACTCACGGTGTTGCTCCTTCGCCAGGTCGTGCGGGGAGATGGCCGAGAAGTCGGGGCTGTCGTCTCTGAGTTGCGCGTGATGCCCCTATGGCCAGCGCGCCGACCTGCCCCGGGCCGTAGCCGCTGCTACGGCGGCCGGCCTGCCGCTCCGACTCGGGTGCTCGTCCACCGCTTGGATCACCCAGGCGGACGGCGCTCTTCTGGCGCGACAGGGGGAATCCTGCTCGTGTCCGACCGACTTCGGCTAGTAACCAAACGCTGACACGAGCCGACACAGGTGGACATGAGCCGACATGAGTGCCGACATTTCGCCGCTGCCCCTCCCGCCTCGGGCTGGGATCGGAGATCGTTGACCTGAGGCCGTTCCATCGATCGCCGTAACGGAGTTGTCATGGCGTCAGACCAAGAGATCTCCCTGTTCCAGGTCCTGGTGCAGCAGCGCGGGCTGGGTGAGTACCTCGTCTTCCTCAAGCAGCTGCAAACCGCTGCTGCCGAGGTAGCGCGCCTCGAACACAACCCCGCGCTGGCGAAGGTCACCATTGGAGAGCGTCAGTTCTCCAGATGGACGCGCGGACAGCACGGCAGCGGGCCCAGGCCGCTGACAGCGCGGGTCTTGGAGCACCTGTTCCAGCGCAGTGCCCGGGACCTGTTCGGGCCTGCCCGCGCCGCGGGGGAGCGCAGTTCGCGTCTCCCTGCCGCACAATGCATAGAGCCGGGCGCCAGCTCGGACGCTCACACCCGGGACCTGCTGATGACAGCCGCCAGCGAATCGGCTTCCTTCGCCGCCTATGCGGAACAGAGCAACGTCGGCCCGCACAGCCTCGAACAGCTGTCGGCCGACATCCGCAGGATCGTCTCCACCTACCCCAACCGGCCGGTCGTCCCACTCTTTGAGGAAGTCCTCTCCCTTCGGGACCGATGCTTCGAGCTTCTGGAAGGCCGACAGCCTCCGGCGTACACCAGCGACCTCTACCTGGCGGCCTCGGTGCTCTGCGGAATCCTCGCCAACGCGAGCTTCGACCTCGGCGCCTACCGCGAAGCGGAAACCCAGGCCCGGACCGCGTTCGTCTGCGCCGAACAGGCCGGCCACAACGGACTGCGATCGTGGATCAGGGGCACCCAAGCGCTGATCTGCTACTGGGAGGAGCGCCCGCACGACGCGATCCGCCTGGTGAAATCAGGCGAACAGTACGTCCCGGAAAACGGAACCGCCCACATCCGTCTCGCCAGCATCGCCGCAAGGGCGCACGCCCGCCTCGGTCAGGAGCACGACGCCGTGGCAGCCCTGCGCCGGGCCGACGAGTATCGGGAGCAAGCGGCCGATGACGACATCCCTGGCGGGATGCTCGCCTTCCCGTTGGCCAAGCAACGGTTCTACGCCGCCACCACTCGCCTGTGGCTCGGCGGCGACGCGAACAACAGGGAGGCAGCGGCCCTGGCCGAAGAGGCCGTCGCACTCTACGAGTCCGCCCCGCCGGAGAATCAGCGGCTGGGCGAGCTGTCTCTTGCCCGCATGGACCTGGCCCTCGCAGAGCTGGCGGGTGACGAGATAGAGGGAGCAGCCCACCAGATCGACGCGGTGATCGCCGTCGCGAGCAGGCGACCCACAGAGAGCGTCAGCCGACGACTCGGTCAGTTCGCGCGCCGACTGGCTGCGAGCCCGGCCGGTACCTCGGCGATCGGGTTGTCCCTCCAGGATGGGATCATGCAGCATCGAAGGGCCCGCAACGAACTACCAGCTGGGGGACGCGGTTGAGCACCATCACGGTTCTGCACCCGGGACAGATGGGTGCCGCCGTTGCCGCCCAGGCCGTCACCGCCGGGCACAGGGTGCTGTGGCTCCCGAAAGGCCGCAGCGAGAGCAGTCGGCGCCGTGCCGATGACGCAGGCCTGCTCCCCGTCGATGACCTACGCACCGCGCTCGGGCAGAGCGAGATCGTGATCTCGATCTGCCCACCGGCCGCCGCCGAGGACGTCGCGGCTGACGTGGCGGCCGTCCCTACCTTCGCGGGCATCTTCGTGGACGCGAATGCGATCAGCCCCAGCCGGGCCATGAACATCGCCCGTACCATCTCCCACGCAGGTGCGACCTTCCTCGACGGCTCCATTATCGGCCCGCCACCAGCCGGTTCGACTACTGCACGCCTGTACCTTGCCGGCGACCCGGCAGCGGCGAGGCGGGTGGCCGAGAACTTCGACAACACGTTGGTCACTGCCCGCTGCCTCGACCGGGAGGCCGGTGCCGCCTCAGCGCTCAAGCTGGCGTTCGCCAGCTACCAGAAAGCCGTCAGGACCCTGGTCGGAGTTGCACACGCACTCGCCGATCTCCACGGAGTGACAGCTGAGTTGATCGACGAAGGCAACACGATGGCCGGACCCTTCCTGGCCGATCCGGACTACCTCCGCTCCGTCGCCCCCCGCGCCTGGCGCTGGGTGCCAGAGATGGAGGATGTGGCCCAGACTCTGACGGACGCTGGCCTGCCCGCCGACCTCGCGCACGCAGCTGCCAGCACCCTAACGAGATGGACCAGCCTGAAAGACCGTGGCGATCTCACGGTTGAAGACGTGCTCGACGCCCTCAGATCGACCGACTGACCTTCGATCCACAAGCGAGTTCGCTACGGACGAGAAGCGTCAGCCCGGGGAGTAGGGCGGTCGGCGGTCACAGGGTGAGCGCCTGGCGGTGGACGGCGGCCAGGCGCTCACGCAGGTCCTGGTCACGGATGAGTTCGAGGACACGCGGGTGGTCGGCGGCGCTGGCGGCGAGGAGGCCACGCTGCTGGTCGAGGTAGGCGGTCAGGAAGGCCCGCACGTCGCCTTCGGTGTGCTCTAGGACGCGGGCGGTGTAGAGCATGGTGAGGGGGAAGGCCCAGCAGGCGTGGAGGAAGCCGAACGCGGGCCGCATGCTCTCCCTCCAGGGGGAGTGGAAAACGGCCTGGCCGTCGAACGTGCACCTGGCAGCGGTGAGGGCGTCGTTGAGCCAGTTGTGGCCGGCCTCGTGGATGAGGTCGCGGGCCAGCACGGTGGGGTCGCCGGTGTGGTCGAGGAACACCGTGCCGGGCAGGCGGGTGATGGTCCAGCTGATCAGGGTCTGGCCGAGTTGCTTGGTCCGCAGCAGGACGACCACGACGGCGTGCGCGGCCAGCAGGGGGCCGAAGCCGGTCTGGTCGGCGGTGGTGAACGCGTCGGCCACCAGCGTCCGCAGGCCGGGCGCGGCGTGTTCGGTGCCGGGGCCGAGCACGTAGTACGGGGTCTCCGAGATCGGGGAGCGGGGCAGGCCGGCGGGGTCGGGGGCGACGACGACGCGCGGGCCGAGCACGGTGGGGGTGGAGCTGGCGGTGGCGCCGGCGTGCGGGTTGGCGGTGTACCAGTCGAAGGCGGCCCGCTCGCCGGAGCGGGCGGCGGCTTCGGCACCTTCGAGGGCGTGGTGGGCCAGGCAGTAGTCGGCGGCGACGCCAAGGCCCGTGGGCCGGGGTCGGGTGCCGGGGTTGAGGATTGTGTGGATCTTGGCGGTGCGCTCGTCGTGCAGGCGGCTGGTCGGCGGGTAGTCGAAGAGGTCGGGGTTGTCCACGTGCGGGCTCCTGTCCGGGGCGGAAGGGGTGGCCTGGGGCCGGGCCCGCCGCGGTCGGGTCCGGCCCCAGGTTGGTCACCGCCGGCGTTCAGCGCGCCGGGCGGTCAGGGGTGTTCAGGCGACGTCGCCCTCGGCGGTCAGCCAGCCCTCGGCGGAGACGCTGGAGGTGTGGGCGGTGGCGCGGACGGTCTCGTCCTCGCCGCGCAGGCCCTCGACGTCGGCCAGGAACTCGGAGATGCGGTCGTTGTCCATCGGGTCCTTCTCCTTCTGAGCGAATCGGATGGTGGTGGTGCGTGCCCGTTGCGGTGGTGCGTGCTCGGGCACCGGGCGGTGAACGCGCCCGGGTCACGGCGGCCTCCCGGTCAGTGCGAGGCGGTGCGGGCTGCGGTGCGGAGGGCGGCGGCGAGATCGCTCATGGCGGGACGGTCGCCGCCCTCGTCGGAGAGCGCGGCGACGACCAGGGTCCGCAGCACCGCGGGGATGAGGGCGAGGTTGGCGTGGCCACCGAGGCGGGGGA
This sequence comes from Kitasatospora sp. NPDC058162, assembly GCF_042884005.1. Lineage (NCBI taxonomy): Bacteria > Bacillati > Actinomycetota > Actinomycetes > Kitasatosporales > Streptomycetaceae > Kitasatospora > Kitasatospora sp. NPDC058162. The sequence continues at coordinate 51,109 of NZ_JBHVUS010000005.1, read as the reverse complement.
TGTCCGCGCACAGGTAGCGGTAGACCAGGACGGCGAGGCTGAACACGTCGGCGGCCGGGCCGGCCTGGTGGTAGCCGGTCAGGTACTCGGGCGGCCAGTGGACCTCGGGGCCGCGGTGCTCGGGGCCGCGCGGGACGCTGAGGCGGCGGGCGGCGCCGAGGTCGGTGATCAGGCCGCGGCCGCCGTGGATGAGGATGTTCTCCTGGTAGACGTCGCGGTGGACGATGCCGCGCTGATGCAGGACGGTCAGGCCCTCGGCGACGTCGGCGAGGATGTCCAGGCCCTCGTCCGTGTCCTTGCCCGAGGCCATGAAGGTGCGGAAGTTGCCGCCGCCGCACAGCGGCATGGTGTACCAGTCGAACCGCTCGCCGGTGCCCTGTTCGAGCAGGGGGACGACGTGGTCGGCGCCGCAGGCGGCCAGGGTGAGGTCGGCCTCGTGGCGGAAGTCCTCGCGGGCCAGGGCGCGTTCGGCGTCGGTCATCTGCGCGTACCAGTAGAAGCCGTAGGCGGCGCCTCGCTGGTCGGCGGGGAGTTCGGCCAGGACGTGGTTGGAACCGAAGCCGGCTTTCAGCACGACGGGTTGCTGGCCGTCGCGGCGGGCGGTGACCAGGGTGCTGGCGCGAGTGAAGGCGAGCAGGTCGCTCACCTGCCAGCCATCGGTGCGGAGTTGGTCGAGGACCCAGGCGGCGGGGTGGAGGGGGTTGAGGTTCATCAGCTCGCTCCTCGGGTCGTGGACGGGCGGGTGGAGCCGTTCAGGTGGGCGAGGCAGTCAGCGGCCAGCTGGTCGAGGTCGGCCTTGGTGGTGCAGGGCCGCTGCCAGACCTCCAGGCCGGTGCGGCGGGTCCAGGCGGTGGCGGCCTGCGGGTAGAGGTCGGCAAGGCGGGCGGTGGCCTCGGGGCGGTCGGTGAATCGCGGGGCGCTCTCGCGGCCTGCGAGGCGGGCCTGGCACAGGCCGGGCTCGGTGGTCAGCAGGACGGTCAGCTGCGGGCGGGCCCGCTGTTGCTCGGCGAGGCGCTCGACGTACTCGGCGACCGGGCGCTGGTGGACCAGGGCGAGCAGGCAGGCGGTGGACAGGCTGAGCCGGTCGGCGACCACCGGGCCGCGGGCGAGCGCCGGGGTGAGGTTGAAGCGGGCGTGGAGTGCGAGGTCCCAGCAGGCCGCTTCGACGGCCTCCTCCGGGTCGTCGGCGCCGTGTCCCGCCCGCACCCGCACCAGGGTGCGGGTGGCGGCCAGGGAGAGCCAGGAGAACTGGCCAGTGTGGTCGAGCGGGACGCCGCCGGTGCGGGCGTCGGCGAGGAGCCGGTCTCGCAGGGTGCTCTTGCCGGCGCCGGGTAAGCCCTCCAGGGCCATGAGCACGGCGGTCACCTCGCCGGTTCGTCGGCGGCGAGCCAGCTGATGAACTTCGCGCACCGCCCGGCGGTGACCGGCAGGGTGCCGTGGGCGAGCTGGGAGCCGTACAGCAGCGCGGTGCCCGGCGCCGGGTCGACGGACCAGCGGGTGCGGGGCATCTGCTGGAACCAGGCGGCAGAGTTGTCGGCGCCGTCGTGGGCCAGCCACATGCCCTCCGCGTAGCCGTTCGCCTCCGGGTCGGGGGCCGGGCGGTACCAGAGACGATCGCTGGATGCGGTCTCGACGTAGAAGTCGCCTCCGGCATCGGCCTGGGCGACGACGACGCTGATGCCGGCGATCTGGCGGGGCCAGGTGAGGGGGTCGGGGGCGATGCCGTCGAGGTGGCTGGTGATGTGCTGGCCCGCCCCGTACTCGACGTACGTCCACGGACGGCACACGGTGATGGAGGGCATGATTCGGGCCAAGGCCGGGCGGGCGCGGTCGAAGGCGTCCTGGAGGATCTTCTCCGCCGCCTGCGGGATGTCGGGGATCTCGACGCGGCCGGCAGGCTCGTAGACGGCCATCGCCTGCTCGTGGCTGTGGCCGGGGATCTCGTGGATGGAGGTGCGGCGCCCGTCGCCGAACCGGTCGGCGTCGGTCAGGACGTTGTGCATCAGGGCGGCGAGCTGGAGCCGCTCGGTGGAGCCGAGGAAGTTCTCGATGCTGCCGACGCCGGTGGTCTCGGCGATATGGATCGTCACGGTGTGGGCCTCCTGGTGTCGAGGACGCGGCGGATGTCGTCGAGGTCGGTGCAGTGGTTGAGCCAGCTGACGACCGGGCTGCCGCCGCCGGCCAGCGGGTCGCGCCACAGGGCGAGGAGTTCGCCGGTCAGCGGCAGCTCGCCGGTGCCGGGCAGCAGCCAGGCACCGGCCTTCTCGCCGGCCTGGGCCGCGGGGCAGGGGGTGTGGTGCTGGTGGACGAAGACGCGGGTCAGCCGGGCGGCGGCGGCCTCCCGGCACGCCTGCCGCATCGGGGTGTTGGGTTCGGGCCGCTGGTAGGCGCGGTGTTCGGTGGCCAGCCACGCGTCGGCGACGGCGGCGGCAGAGCCCGCGACGCGGCACGTCGCACAGCAGGCGGGCCCGTACGACGGGCACCGCCCGGCCCACGTGCCGAGGGTCGCGGCGACCTCGTCGAGGACCGACCACGCGCTGTGGGCCAGCAGAGCGCCCGCGTCCGGCCGCACCGCCCGCGCCGGGGCGCGGTGGTTGCAGCACGGCTCGCCGCTGACCGAGGCCGGGGCCGAGGCCGGGGCGAGGGCGGGTTCGATGAACAGAGTGTGGAAGTAGGAGATCCGGCCGAGGAGCTGGTGGACGGTCACCTCGTCGCCGGGCCTCATCCCGCCACCGCCCGCTCCACGGCGGCCGGGGCCGGCAGCGGGCAGGCGCACGCGGTGCCCGCCGGGCGCTCGGCCGCCAGCACTGCGGCCAGGGCACGGGCGGTGGTGCCCAGGTGTGCGAAGTAGGCGTCCCAGTCCTGGCGGTGGTTCGGGTGGAGGCTGAGGTCGAGCACCGGGACCGTGGTGCCGGAGGTCTCGCAGGTCAGCTCGGAACGGGCGACGCGGACCTCGATGCCGCCGGACAGCGCGGGGGCGACCGCGGTGGCCGCTCTGCACAGGGCCGCGGCGGTGCGGGCGTACTCGGCGCGGTCGCGCGGCAGCAGGCCGACCCGCAGTTCGGCCGGGGCCAGGTCCAGGCCGTCGTACCGGTGGCCCTGGCAGCTGTCGTAGGTGATCAGGCCCCAGCCGGTGGTGAGGACGTCCACCAGCGGCCAGATGCGGGGCTCGATCGCCTCGCGCCACTTCGGGTGGGCGGGGTCGAGGTCGTCGGCCTCGTGGATGCCGGGCAGGCCAACGGTGTTGATGTTGCCGTGCTCGCTGGCGTGCAGCCTCACCTCGGCGCGGACGGCCGCGGGGTCGTCCCAACGGGTGGCGAAGGTGTTCACGTCGCGCATGTTGTTCGGGCTGCGGGGGTGCCAGCGCAGGGTCTGGCACCAGGCGCCCTCGGGGTGGGCGGGCTGGGCGAGGAGGGCGGCGATGCCGTCGACCATGCGCATCCGGTAGTCGCAGTAGGCGTCGCCGTCCACGGCCGGGTCCTGGCGCCAGCGGGTGGCGATGCAGCCGCCGCCGCAGGTGCTGCGGTAGTCGCAGCTCGTGCACTTGGCCATCAGCGCCTTGCCCTGGTTCAGCAGCAGGCTGCCGTGCTGAAGGCGGGCCACCTCGGCCTGGCCGGTGATCTCGTCGAGCGGGCTCAGGTGGGCCTGGGGCCAGGGCAGTTCGTCGCACGAGCCGAACCGGTTGTCGGGGTAGAGGGTGAAGACGTGGTCGCACTTGAGATCGGAGAAGTGGCAGAAGCCGCTGCCTAAGCCGCGCAGGCGCCGGATCGTGGAGACGGCTGGCTCCAGCTTGATCCGGGTGAAGTGCCCGGCGCTGATCCAGTGGGCGGTGGCGGCCAGCACGAACTCGGCGTACTCGTCCGGATGGATCGCCCACGCCGGACCGCCGTCGCCTGCGAGGGCGGCCTGCTGGAGCAGGCGGCTCGCCGGGACGCGCCTGGTTCGCACCGTGGTGGAGCGGCGGATGGCGGTGTCGAAGCAGGGCACGACGCTGACCGCGTTGACCGCCGCGAAGGAGGCGAGGTGGTCGAGGACCTGCTCGGCCCGGCCCAGTACGGCCGGGGTCACGGTGGTGATGACGCCGACCTTGCGGCCCCTTTCGGCCAGCAGTTCCAGGGCCGCCGCGACGCGCGGGTAGACGGGCTGACCGTCGTAGCCGATGCGCCAGGCGTTGCCCTGGGCGTCGCCGTCGAGGGAGACACCGATCTGCAACTGCGGGCAGAGCTCGTCGAACAGGTCGAGCCAGGCCGCGTCGAGCTGGACGCCGTTGGTCTGCATCGACACCCGCACGACCTGCGGCTGGGCGGCGAGTTCGCGCAGGACCTCGGCGACGGCCTCGCGGCCGGCGGTCAGCGGCTCCCCGCCGTGAAGCTCGACGGCGAGGGGGCGGCCCCGGAAGAGCCGGGCCAGCTGGCCGATCTGGTCGGCGCTGATCCGGGCTCCGCCGGGCACCTCCTTACGCTTCTCGTAGCAGTGGGGGCAGTCGATGTCGCAGGTCTCCCCGCGCAGCTTGACGATCACCGACACCGCGGTGCTGGTGTCTTCGGGTTGAAGGCTCCGGTAGAGCCGGTCGATCGGGTGGTGCTGTTCGGTGGTGCGGTGCATCGGCTGCCTCCCTTGCTGCCGTGACCGGGGTGTTAGTCGAACAGGCGTCCCAGCAGGGCGCCCTGGCCGGACTGGAGGACGTGCGCGGCCTCCAGCGGAATCCAGAAGCACTCGAAGCGGGTGGGCTCCTGCTCGCCGTCGTGGTCCTCCTGGCTCGTCCACCGCTCCGGGGTCGGCTCGGTGAGCTCCAGGTGGAAGACGTGCCGCTTCTGGATCTCGAACCGGTACGGGCTGATGTCGTACTCGGTCTCGCCGAGCTTGCGCACGATCTTGAAGTCGGAAAAGCCGGTCTCCTCCCGGGCCTCGCGCAGAGCAGCGGCCTCCGGGGTCTCCCCGGGGCGGATGCTGCCAGCCGGGGCCTGGATGCCGACCTCCTCGTAGCTGTAGTCGGTGTGCCGGAACACCAGCAGCCGCCCGTTGCGCACGACGTAGACGAGCACCTTCTCCTTGGTGACCTTCTCGGGCATCGGAACCTCCACGTGGTCGGGAATGATCGTCTGGAGCCTGCGGGAGCGCGGCTCCAGCCCTTCGTTCCGGCGGTGACACCGGACCGGGAAGCCCACGAGTCTAGGTCCCCTGACGAGATGTCAACTCACGGTCTCCCGAGCCTTTCCAGGACAGTCGAAACACCGTGCGATGGGATGATCAGCCGGGCGCCACGGCCATCGCCGCACACTCCTCGAAGGCACTTTCGCCCTCGCCGCCCGCGACCTGGAGACTGAACCCGATCTCCTTGCCCCGTGGCAGGAGTTCGGTCTCCAGTCCGCCTGCGAGGCCGGCGAGCAGGAGGAGCCCCCGCCCGCCGGTCGCGTCCCGGTCCGGCTCGCCAGCCGGCGGCAGCTGGTCGTCGAAGTCGGTGACGCCGACGCGGATGCCGTCTGCGGTCTCCCTCATCCGCAGTTCGCCCCCGCCGTCGGCATGCAGGAGGACGTTGGTCAGCAGTTCGGTCACCCCCAGCTCCGCCACGTCCGCGAGCTCGCTCTTGCACCAGATCTGCAGCTGGGCCCGCACGATCTCGCGCACGCACCGCATCGCTTCGGGCCGCAGTACGGGAAGGGCCAGGCGGAACTCCCCGAACTGATCGGCAGTTTCGGCAGACATGGGCCCTCCGGATGGCTTCGGATACAGGGCTGGCATTGCGCTCCGTGCCCATCGGGGCACTCTGCGCTCGGCCGGACTCCGATGATGGACCCGCCCGCGACAGAAGGGCAAGGCTTTCGTAGAGGAAAGCCTTTCCTCTTGGCAATCTGTCATATGCGCCTACTGGCGCGGCCACTACGCTTTCCTCCTGAAAGCTGTGGTTCCAGAGTCAGGAGGTGCGATGCCCGTCGAGCCGACCCCGCGCCGAAGGCGCCTGGGCACAGAGATCCGCCGTGCCCGCGAGGCACTGGGATGGAGCCTGGAAGAGGCCGCCCAGCACCTCGGCTACAAGGCGCAGTCGACCGTCAGCAAGATCGAGAATGGGACTCAGGGGATCAGGGTCCAGCTCCTACCCCACTTCTTCGAGGTCCTGCAGATCCACGACCCGACCCAGCGCGAGCAGTGGCGCGAGCTGGTCCGACGTGCCGGCGAGCCGGACTGGCACCAGCGCTACCAGGGCGTCGTCGAGGACCCCCTGAGCGACTACCTGACCGAGATCGAGGAAGCCCTCGACCTGTTCCACTGGAACTCGGGCTCCCTGCACGGCCTGCTCCAAGTCCCCGCGTACGAGCGGGCGATCGTCGAAGGCAGCCGGGCGTGGACCACTGCCGAGGACATCGAGCGCTTCATCGCCATGCGCGCCGAGCACCGGCAGGCCATGGCCGAGCGCCAGCCGCCCCTGAAGATATGGTCCGTGATCCCCGAAGGGCTCCTGCGCCAGGAGGTCGGCGGCCGGGCCGTGGCCAGGGCCCAGGTCGAGCACCTCATCGGCCTGTTGAAGAGCGACCCGAACACGACGATCCAGGTCCTGCCGCTGAGCGCCGGCGCGCACGCGGGCATGGACGGGCCGTTCATGCTGATGTCGTTCGCCACCGGCGCCGACACGGTCACCATCGAGGCGACTCGTGCTCGGCTCCACCTCACGGACCACGAATCGGTCGAGGTCTACCGCACCACCAGCAACCACCTTAAGTCCGATGCCCTCGGCCAGAAGGCATCCTTGTCCCTGCTCAAGACGATCGCCAAGGAACTCGCGTCATGAACAAGAACGACCTCGACCCCGCCTGGCTCGAAGAGCAACTCGCCGGAGCCGAGTGGCAAACCGCCAGCAGCGGCGGCACCAACTGCGTAGAGGTCGCCTTCCTCGACAGCGCCATCGTCGCGATCCGCGACTCCAAGAACACGCACAAGCCGCCGCACATCTTCGACGACGCCGAGTACGACGCCTTCGTCGACGGCATCATGCGCGGCAAACTGCGCAGGCCCTGACCATCTTGGCGGGTGGCCCGAGCGGACACATTCTCGGGCCTCTCTCCGCCATTGACGCCGCCTCTCGTCTGGAGGAACCGATGACGTCCCTCCCGCCCGAGCCCGGCACTGGCTCCCGTGCGACCGCGTACGCCTTGCTCTGCACGGCCTTGGGGTTGCTGGCGACCGCCAACGGTGAACACCCTCACGCCCTGCCCGTACTCCGGCGGACGGCTTGGTCCGCGAGCCGCATGTTCGTCTCCATGAGGTCCAGTCCGGCGGCGACGTCCGCTCTGGTGACCTCCCACCAGCCCGCCCGGTCGAAGATCCACCAAGACTCCCGGTAACGGGCGAAGTCCCTGATCGTCTCGCTGAGGAAGCGGGCGTCGCCGTCCGCAAGGGCTGCGTCCATGACGGCGTGGCTGAGGTCGGCCATCATGCTCGCGTCGGAGTTGGTCATCTTGGTCCCCCTCACGCCCGGATGTTCGGCTGGATGCTGGGGGCCTGCTGCTGGACCGGCGGAGGCTGCAGAAGCGGTGCCGGCTCTACCTGGGCGGTCGAGGTGGCGGCCCGGACGGCAAGGTCCACCTTGGGCTCCGCTCCGGACGTGCGGGCGGTGACGTCGGCGGTGGCGAAGTCTGCGGCGAGCTTCGTCCGGATGTCCTCCGCCAGCATCTCCCCCGACAGCTCGACAGCGGCACCGACAACGACCGCGGTGACGGCCAGCCGGGCAAGGTAGTCAGGGCGCTCCTCACGCTGCTCGACGCTCACCTCCACCGTCACCTCGTACGCCTGGGGGTCCTGCTGGTAGGCCTCCCATTCGACGGTCAGCTGGTCGACCGGTTCACCTCGCTCGGCCACAACCACGATCGCCTCGTAGACCTCACGGCGAGGGCCTTCCTCGAAAACCTCGGGGTACAGCCAGCTGCTGACCTCCCGGACCTGCTCCGGGTGCTGGAGAAGCTCTGCGAGTACGGCGTCCTGGCGCTCAACGCGTACCTCGACCCGTACTTCCTGCTCTCCGGACGTCCTCGCCCGGGGCTCGTACGGAGCGGGAGCCGACTCGTTGATCCTGGCGACCGGAGCCGTCTGCTCCGTGCGTCGCATCGCCTGAGCGAGGCGGTCGAGCACCGGGTCCGGACCGCGCATGCCCGGGGCGGCCGTCCGGAGTCGGTCGACGTGGAGAGCGAGGTCCCGGCGGACGGCGGCTTCCTGGACCATGCGGGCGTAGCTGGCGATGTTGCGGGGCTGCGGTGCAGCGTCGGCGAGGCGCCGCAGGTAGTCGGCGTCGACACCGCTGATGGCCGTACGTTCGGCGATCAGCTCCGGCAGACGGTCGGCCGTCGCCGCCGGGGCGCTGGTGCGCGACTCGATCAGCGCAGCCAGCAACGCGCGGTGGGTGGGGTGGGCCATGCGGTCGGGGGTGAGGTAGCCGATGTCGTCCAGGCGCTGACGGTCGCGCAGGGCCGCGCCGATGACGGCTTGCTCGGCGCGGAGTACGAGGTCGGGCTGGGTCATCAGGCTGTCCTCGACTTCGTGGCGGTGGTGGCTTCCCTGTAGCGGCGGGCTGCGTCGTCTGCGGCGGCCATCCGTGCGGCGGCGTCTTCGAGCCGCTCCAGCAGCCCCTCGTTGACGACGCGCAGCCAGTCGCCGTCGACGTCGACGGCCCACCAGGCGTCGGCGAATCGCACGTACTCGGGGATGCCGGGGCTGATCGGCTTGGCGAGGCCGCGGGCCCGGGCGTCGTCCATCTGCGCTGCGGTGAGGTGGTCCGGGCTGCCGGCTTCGGCGGTGTCGGCGTGGGCTGCCAGCAGTCGGCTGGGGATGCCGGTCCAGGGGTCCGCGTCGGTCCAGCGCTTCTGGAGCTCCTGGTCCTCGGCGGCCGGAAACTCCGTGCCACGGTGGCCTGTTCGGCATGCGGTGGCGTAGACGGTCGTCGCGTTGGCGACCACCGTGCGCAGTTCGGCGTGCCAGTAGCGGGCGGCCTGGCCGACCTGCTGGTCCGCGGCGGCGCCGTAGATTTCTTCCCGCCAGACCTTGAGCGCCCACAGCTCTTCGATCAGACCGGGGTGCTCGGCCCAGCAGCGTGGCAGCCTGGATTCGACGGCCAGCTCGTAGCGGTCGTGAAGCCAGGTGACCCAGTCGCAGAGGCCGCCCCAGGCCGCGATGCGCTCGGGTCCGGTCATGGTGTGCCACTCGACCAGCCGGGTGCGGGGGCTCGCCTCGGCGGCGGCCGGCTTGGTGCCGGTGGCAGGTCCGGAGGTGGTGCGGCTCCCGCGCGGGCGGCGGATGAGTGCGCGAGGGCGGTGCTTGACCCTTCCGATCGGTGTGATCGCGGGCTCGGTCATGGCTGGTCCTGGAGCTGGGTTGGAAGGTGCGGGTTGACCTCGGTGGGGTCGTCCGGGAGTCCGGTGTGCTGGTGCCTCGCGTCCGTAGGGCTGGTGGTCCGTGTGGCCTTCCAGTCGGCCATCACCAGGTGCACGGCGGCGTCGAGCGCTTCGATCGACGTGCTCGGGGTGACCATGAGCCGCCGAAGGTAGGCGGGGGTGTCCATGGTTTCGGCGACCAGCTGCGCCAGCCGGGGCGACAGCTCTTCGGTGCTCCGGCGCACGCGCTGTTCGACGGCGGCCGAGGTGGCCAGTTCCTCCTCGGCGTGCAGCGCGAGCATGGCCTCGAAGATGCCGTAGCGGACGTGGGTGGTGAAGGTGTCCACCGGGACCCACCTACCGAGGTCGGCCAGCTCGCGCGGGCGCTGGATGAGGTAGGCGAGCACCAGGTCCTCGTAGTCCGCGCGCGTCCGGCGCCAGTCACCGAGGGGGACGAACAGCCCATCGGTGCGCGCCCGGTGTTCGGCCCAGTCGTCCGTGGCCCACGACGCGGGGACGACCTCCTGGTGGCCGGGGCTGAACACGAAGATCACCGGCGCGCCGGTGCGGTCTTCGCCGGCGTGGTAGAGAGCGCCGTCGATTCCGCGCACCGGACCGCTCCACCGGAGGGTGTAGTCGGTCGGGGGCTTCGGACCGCGGAGCAGGCCGTGACGGTGCCGTTGGGAGAACCGGGACTCCCAACGGCGGTCGGCTTCGGTGCGTTCCTCGACCTGGTGCCCGCTCCACGCGGGTCGGGGGGTCACCCGGCGTCCTTGAGGAAGTCGATGCGCTCGAAGGACTCGACGTCGCCCGCACGGTAGCGAATCGACCACTCGTTGCTCTCCTCGTACAACTTCCGGTCGGCGCCTTCGTAGTGGCGCTGCATCCGGACGCGGGTGACAGGGGTGGTGGCATGGATGACCAGGGCCTCGCGCCGTTCCTCGTCCAGGGTGCGGATCTCGTCCGGCGTGACGGTCTTGCGGTCTTGCAGGGTGGTCTGCATGGTGGTGCCGTGGCTGCCGCTCTGGTAGGTCGTCAGAGACTCCCGGTAGATTCCGGCGAGCTTGGAGAACTCTTCGAGCTCGTCACCCCCGAGGCCACCGAGAGCGATCTTGACCGTCGAGCTTCCCCAGAGCATCTCCGCGCCGTCGCGCCCCCAGGTGCTTCGGGCTTGTGCCATGTTCTGTAGCACCGCGAGTACGTAGATGCCTGAGCCGCCCGCGAAGGACATCAGGTCCGGGAGGGTCGGCAACGGGGTCACGTTGGCCACCTCATCGAGCAGTAGCCCCATCGGCGGGTCGAGTCGGCCACCCGGCGAGCGGTCGGCGAGCCGCTTCGCGGTGGCGACGACCTCGGAGACGAACGTGGTGATCAGCGGTGCAAGGGCTTTGGAGTCTTCCTTGTCGACGAGCAGGTAGATGGTGCCGTTACTCCTCAACCACCGCTCGATGTTGATGCTGTCGCCGGCCTTGGGGGCGAACGTACGGCGGGCAAGCGGCGAGAAGAGGGGAGTCAAAGCCGTCTGGACGGTGCTGAACAAGTTCGCGCGGGTCTCCCCTGGCTGCCGGTAGAGCGCGTCGAGCATCTCGGCGACTCCGGGCTCGGCACGGCGAGAGTCGGCAAGGAGCTTGATCGGCTCTTCCATGTGGGCGTTGAACGCCCAGCGGAGGACGTCCTCCATGCTGCGGCCGGTGATCTCTGCGGCATGCAGCCAAGCAGCGAGCAGCGAGGTTGCAGTGGCACCGAAGAAGCCGGCGCCGGAGCTGTCGGTGGTTTCGCTCTTGCCGATCCGGACCATCAGGTCGGCCCGCTGCATGGCCTTGCCGAAGTCGTCGCAGCCGCTGGCGGGTGACCACTGCACCTGGTCTGGCCACTCGACCATGCCAGTGGGCGTCATCGCGAGAGTGGGGCCGAGTCGGCGTCGGATCAACGCGGTCGCGTCGAGCAGGTCGCCGCGGACGCTGGTGACCAGCATCGGCCCCCGCCATGCCTTGATCCAGGGGATGATCACCTGGGAGGTCTTGCCCTGGCGCGGTGCTGCGAGCATCAGCACCGACGACTCCACGCAGATCCACAGCATCATCCCAGCCGTGATCCGGCCGAGTTGTACGGCCACATCGGCGGGGGTGATCCGGCCCTTCTCAAGGGAGGGGCGCACGATCGGCCCGCGCTTGACGACCGCCGAGGCCGACATCGTCTTCGCGAGCTGTGCCGTGGACGCGAAGCCACGCACCGAGCGGTTGCGGCGAAGGCGACGCAGGACGAAGGCACCGGCAGTGACCATCGAGCTGACGACGATGGCTGCGGCGACGGCGAAACCGACCGGACCGGGCAGGTCATGGCGTACCCCCTCGGGCCAGGCCGCCTTGGGGTCGTGCAGGTGGTGCGGCAGTTGCTTGGCGACGCTGAACGCGTCGCCGAACGGGACCGCCGGCCAAGAGGCACTGGTGATCATTCCGGCGACCTGGCCGGTGGCCCACGTCCCCACGGTGACGGTGACCACCACGATGATCAGCAGGACGATCAAGTAGTCTGCGGGGCCGTCCAGCACCGGCCGCCGCGCGACGGTGGAGTTCGAGGCGGAGGCCATCTCACACAGCCATCCGCTCGTTCGTGTAGTACAGCTGGCGCTCGATCGGGCTGAGGATGGTCTGGACCACGTGGCTAGAGGTTCGGCCGACCTTCCAGATCGCTCGGCCGATCTGTTCACCGCTCCATGACGCGATGTGCGCGCACTCGGTGTCGGTCAGGCCGATCACGTCGCGCGTCATCGCCAGGGGCGCGGTGTCCTGGCGCAGGCAGATCCGTACGTCGCAGCTGGAGATCAAGTTGCGGGCGATGCTGACTTCTTCGCTGCCCTGGGCGCCGACCGCCTCGAAATCCGACAAGCGATGAGTACTCAAAACCTGGATCGTTCCCTGGGCGCGCGAAAGCCGCAGGTCCGAGTCCAACTTGCGGATCATCGCCGGCACGCGCATCGCGCGCCACAGCTCATCGCGCACGACCAGGCGCACAGGTCCACCCGGTTCGTCAATGGCGGCTTGGCCCCAAGTACTCACGCAGGCGAGGGTCATGGCCACGGTCTCGTCGCCTCGGCCGTCGATCCTCGACAGGTCGACGGTCTGAATCGGCGCGTCGAAGTCGGGCCGTACGGTGGTTGGCCCGTCGAACAACCCGCTGAGGGAGCCGCGGACCATGTTTCCGAGCGCGTCGGCGGCCGGGCGGATCATCTCCCGCAGCTCGGTCACGTCGGCGTCGCGGACGCGCAGGTCCTGGGCCATCTCGGGCAGCGGGTCGCGCAGCAGGGCCCACACCTGGGGGATGGTCGGGTCGGCGAGGTGGCTCGCGCCAGCTGCCTGTCCGGAGGCGTGCTGGATGGCGAGGGAGAGCGCGGCTTCCTCGGTCGGCGTGAGGTTGCGGCCGAGCCGCATGACCAGCAGGGAGGAGAGCAGGGTGATCCGACGACGGTGGACCTCGTCCAGGCGCTCGCGCAGCTCCTCCGGGTCGGACGGCAGGTTGGTGCCGAGCGGTCCGCTGTCCAGTGGGTTGAGCCGATTCCGCAGCCCGGGGCCGAGTTCGACCGGCTCGACGCCGAACGCGCGGGCCAGCCCGGCGTACTCGTTCTTGATGTCGCCCAAGATGAACGATCGGACGCCGTAGGCGGCCAGGCGGGTCACCAGGGACTTGATCGTGGCGCTCTTGCCGGTGCCGGGGACGCCGGTGATCAGCAAATTAGGATTTGTGATCAGGCCGCGGTGGAGCCACTCGATCGGGTGGCAGGAGAAGGCGCCGCCGGACAGGCAGTCGACGCCCATGTAGGCGCCAGCCGGGGGCATGGATGCCCCGTACAGCCAGGGGTAGAGGCCCTGCACCTGGCCGGTGGAGCCGCGGTACACCGGCACCTGCGGCATCCTCGGCGCCCGCCCGCCGAAGGGGCGGGCGTGCCCGCGCCGGGGTGCGACCGGCTCGCGGCGCTGCTTGGGCGCCTTCTGCTTCACGGGCTTCGTCGCGACCGGGGCCGGGCGGCCGAGCACGTCGGTCAGGTCGAGCACGGGCAGGTCGGTGCCACGTCGACGGAAGATCATCACGCCACCCGCTTCTTGGGCAGGCCCATGCCGACCGGCAGCGCGCCGAGCGCGAAGCCAACGTCCTGGGCCATCCACATGCGCTGGAGTTCGATCCGGCCGTTGTTGGCGTCGGCGAGCAGCTCGGCGCAGGCGTCTTCGAGGTCGGCGGGGTTGGTGACGGTGACGGTGCAGTAAGCGGTGTAGCGGACCAGGCCGTGGCCGGCGGCGCGTTCGGCGTCCTGGACCTCGGCCTGGCGAAGTGCCTGCTTCTCGTGCTCCGGGATGATCTGGCCCGTCTTGTGCCGCATGCTGACGGCGACCTCGCGGGCGGTGCGTTCCTGCATGACCTCGCGCTCGGCGGCGCGGGGGCTGCGCGGCTCGATGTGCAGGTTGAGCGACCGGCGGTACTTGCCTTCTCCCAGCAGCGGGGCGAGGGCGGTGCTGTACACCTTGTTCTTCGGCCAGCTGTGGACAGAGAAGGTGACGGACACCGCGCCGTCGTGCTCGTACCGGCCTCGCCAGCTCTCGGCAGCGGACGGGCCTGCCGCCGCCGGGTCCACTCCGGCTTCGAAGGGGGCCTTGTGTCCGCGAATCGTGGCTGCGGTGGCCGTCGCGCGTCGTTCTGCGAGCATCCGGCCGGCGTCCGGGTCAAAGGCGGTCCGCAGGGTCTCGGCCAGCTCCCGGGGGTTGAGCCAGCTCTCCACCTGGAGGTCGGCGGAGGCGATCGAGGACGTCATGGCCCTGAGGTTGCGGACCAGGACGGCGGCGGCTCCCGCGCTACCTCCGCCAGCGGCCTTGATGGGCCCGGCGGCGCGGGCGGCGTCCATCGTGATCGCCAGGTACGCCTCGCGCTGGCTGGTGGCCAAGGTGGCGGTGGACAGCAGCGACTTGGTGATGTCGACGGCCACGGTGGGCGCTTCGGTGGCGACGTGATCGGTGTGCCAGCGCTGGAGGGCTGCGCCGGATTCCGGGACCAGGCGCTGGAGGGCCTGGATTCGGATCACGGGATTTCCCTCGGTGCACTGGGAGTTGAGCAGTTCGCCCCAGCTCGCCACCCGCTGGTCCCTGCGTGCGGAGTCGACGAGGCCGATGCCGGGGAAGCGAACCCGGGCGACCGCGGTGTACGTGCGGTCGAGCTGGTGGTGGATCACGGCGATCGGGGCGCCGCCGCCCCCGTCCGCTTCGAGGATCGCCAGCGGGGCGAGGATGCCGGGAAGGTCCAGCTTCGGCTCGTCCGTACCGGAGCGCGGTGCGAAGGCACCGGAGAGGAAACGATTCTGCCCGCGGAAGCGGAGGATTTCGAAGGACACGAAGGCCACCAGCCACTCGTCGACGGTGCGTCCGGCGACCCGGATGAACGCGAGAAGGAAAAGGACAAAGGACAGGGGCCAGGTCACGAGGCCCGCCCGGAGGTAGGAGATGGCGAACGGCCAGATGAGCGCGAGGACTGCGCCACCGAGCATGGCGGCGCGTTGGGTGGAGAGGCCGAAGAGGAAGGCCACGCGCTCTTGCTGCCACCCGAAGTACGTACGGGTGCGGGCAACTTCGGTGCTCATGAGTTGTCCTTTCCTTCGGAGCGGTCAGTGCGGATGGACTTGGCAGGCGGCCTGGAAGGGCTCTCGACCGGAGTTGCTTCGGCCGGGGGGCCAGGAGGTGGCTGGGTCGCGCTGAGCGCGGCCCCTGAGACCGGCCGGGCCGCGGTGCTCGGCGCTTGGCCCTCGGATGCCGCTGCCGCAGAAGGAGCGGGCGCACCGGCCGGGCTGCCGCTCGGGGAGGTTCCCGGGGCGGGAACCGGCGCGGCACCACCGCCGGGTGCGGACCCGGCCAGGGGCACCTGCGCTGCCGAGGCGCCGGTGGGCGGGCCTGAGGGCACTGGGGGCATCTCGATCGTGGGAGGGTCGCTTCGGCCAGCAGGGGCGACCGGCAGGTCTGGGGTGGAGTCCTGGAGTGCCTGCTGGTGGTCGGCCTGCGGACTGGCCGGCTGAACCTGCTCCTCCTGGGGCCCGTGCTGGCCCGACCAGTCCGGCTCCGGCTGGCCGGGAACCATCTGGTCACCGGTCGGCAGCGGGGTTCCCGCGTGACGGTTGACGTAGCCGGCGGGCTGCGCCGCGTAGGGATTCGCCCCCTGCACACCAGCGTGGCCGGCCATCTTCTCCATGCCGCTGGCCAGGCTGTTGACGGCCTGCTGCGCGGCCTTGACCCCTGCGACGGCGATCATCCCGATGGGGCCCGCCGCCGCACCGGCTCCTCCGGCCGCCGCGCCTCCGGCACCACCGGCTGCTGCACCTCCGGCACCACCGGAGGCTCCCCCTGCGGCAGCGCCGCTGCCACCCTTGCTGGCGAAGTTGCTCATCGTCCGGCTGGCGCTCTCCTGGCCGAAGGAGTCCGGGGAGGCACCGGTCGGAGAACCTCCTGGGGCGCTCAGCCGGCCTCCGGCGAAGCCGAGCAGGGCGGCGAGACCGGAGCCGCCGCCGACCTGCACCGATGCGAAGGTGAAGAAGCGCGCGATGGCCGGCCAGGCGAGGGCCGCGAGCAGCAGGATGAGCATCCCCGACAGGGTCGTCTGGATGTCCTTGGAGTCGCCCGCGACGTTGAAGCCGAGGGCGAAGACGAGCGCGATGACGGGCTTGAGGATGATCAGCTGGACGGTGGACGAGACCAGCTTGGACCACCAGGTCTTGGTGGAGTCGGACACCTGGCCTGCCGCGCTGATCGGCGAGGTGGCGACCAGTGTGGCTATCGCGGCGTTGCACAGCAGCAGTTCGAACCAGAGCACCAGCGTCAGCAGGATGCCGATGATGGCGATGATCAGCAGGAGCGAGGCCGCGGTGCCCGGCGTGTAGGAGACCAGTTTGGCGATCTTGTCGCTGAGGGCCTTCTCCCCGCCGAGCGTGTTGTCGACGATGTACTTGGTCAGCTCGTCTCTCGCCATCAGCGCGGTGGAGGCGACGATCAGCGTGAGCATGAACGCGAGCACCGCCTTGCCGATACCTACGGCGGCGGTGGCCAGCGGGCGGCCGTCATGGGTGATCACCGTACGGATGACCTGGACGATGACCAGCAGACAGGCCACGAGGCCGGCGATGCCGAGAGATATCGCGTAGACGCTGCGTATCCCGTTGCTGGAGAGGTCGACCGGCGGGATCTTGACGAAGCTGTTGGCGAAGGACTTGAGCAGGTCAGTCGCGGCGTCGGCGAAGCTCTTGCAGATCGACTCCCACGCGCTACCTGCCACCTTGCTGGCGGCGTCGCCCGCGAGGCCGCCCAGGACGGTGTCGCCGATGCCGGGAACGCAGTCGAGGGGACTTGTCAGGCCGCAAGCCATGCGGTCCCCCTGGTGGTACTGGTGGCAACCATGGTTATCGCTTCAGTTCCTGCCAGCCCTTCGCCGAGGCTTGGGGGCTGCCCGGCTCGGCGACGAGGCTGGTGTAGTCGGTGGTGGAGTTGCCCGAGGGGGCCGGGATGCGCCAGTCGTTCGCGGACCAGGTGAGGTCGAGCGGATAGACGCCCATGCGGGTCTGCATCCCGGCGCCGGGCACGCTGGTGGTGTACGTGGCCAGCAGCAGGACCTGGATGTTGTCGGAGCCGACCGAGCGCACCTGGTACTCGATGGGTGACAGGACCACGGAGGTCCCGGACGGCAGCTGGCCGCTCTGCGGCAGGCCGAGCCCCTTGCGGGTGGCGACCGGACCCTTTGCAAGGGCGTCCGCAGCGTCGGACCAGGAGTCGACGGCGACGAGTCGGGCGACGGCCGCGGCACGGTCGGACTCAAGGGTGGAGCCGAGCTGGCGCCAGTACTCGACCGCCGCCGAAACAGCGCCTACCGTGGAATGTGGATAGCCCAACTGAACCCCGTTGACGAGGCGCTCTCCGCGAACGAGCTGGAGCGGGCCGGTCAAGCCAGGGGCGGGCGATCCGGTGGAGTCCACGCCGGTGACCGAACCCGGTGGAGGGATGGCGGCCGGCGGCGTGAACACCTTGGGCCCGCGGGGCTCGCTGGCGGACTCGATGGCAACCCCGATGGCAACGAAGGCAAGCAGGCCAACGACACCGAGGAGGAGGAGCGGCAGAATCCGGCGGCGGGGGCGGTGGTCGAGGAACTGGTTCATGGCGTGCCTAGGCCGCAGCGCCGAACACGGTGTTAACCACCGGGATCGCGCACGCGGTCACGATGACACCACCCAAGGACCAGACCAAGGAGCGCTTCCCCTTCTCGGCGCTGTCAGGCCGGTTGGAGAGGTGGCCTATGCCCATCAGGCCCCCGGAGACCACAGCGGCGACGGCGCACGCGATCAGCGCGCCCCACTTCGCGTAGCTGAGCAAGAGGTTCGCGCCCTTGCTGCCGTTGGTCGGGTCGGCCGGCGCGGGGTTCTGGATATCCGCGAGGTAGTGGGCGTCTGCAAGGTGGTGAACGGCTTGCAGGGTGAGGGACATACCGGGCTCCCGGAAGGCAGACGTGCCAGCGATCCCGCAGGATCTGTCCTGGTCAGAAGGAGCCGCCCCTGCTGTCGGGCACGGGGAGGCGAATGAGCAGCCTTCACCTTGGTTCAGCACGTGGAGTCAGTGCGATTCACTTTGGCTAATGGGCTGTGAGCAAACGATAAACATCCGCAAGCCCCGCGCGTCAACCAAAGTGAATGTGACTAGGCTCACCCGGCCACTCTCTGTTTACGGTGGCTAATCGGCGTCACTGTGCGCAACGATGAGACCCAGTCAGCAGCAAGGAGTGCTACGCGCGTCATGCCAGTCGAAGAATCTGCCGAGGCCGGACCAATCGCGAACCGGTTGAACCACCTATTCGAGACGGTGCACCCCGCCGACCGGGGGCCGTACACCAACCCGGAGGTCGCCCAGGCGATCAACGCGAAGGCGGGCCACCAGGTCCTCGGTGCCACCTATCTGTGGCAGCTGCGCAAGGGCAAGCGGACCGACCCAACACACAGTCGCCTCATGGCAATTGCGGACTTCTTCGGCGTCTCCCCGCTCTACTTCTACGAGGAAGAGACGGCAAAGCGGACCGACGAGCAGCTACGCCTCGCAGGCGCACTGCGGAGCGCGTCGATCCGGCGGATGGTGCTCGACATGGACGGCCTCTCGGAGCGCAGCATGGCGGCCATCGCCGCCATGATCCAATCGGCGCGGTCAATGGAGGGTCTGCCCGACGCCAGCGCCGCACCCGAGTGACGAGGCCCACACGCCACCCCGCCCACTCAATCATCACAAATTCACATAGTCGGCACACTCCCGGTGTTCGGTCGCATACAGTTCTGCGAGCCGGGAGGAGTGACCGGCCGACTACCGTCGCCCGCTCCAAGGACTGCCTCCCGACCAGGGAGGCATCTTCATGAGCGCGTCGCAGCTCTGCGGCAACCGACAGCTGGACCGCGGCGCCCCTTCGCAGCCGTCCCAGCAGTCGCCAGCGGCAGCCGCTCCGCCGAAATCGGCCGGAGTGCCTCCGAGGCGGCGCCCGCTTGCAACGGCGGACATCCGGCTCCACGCGGCCGGGGCGGAGGGAGTCGCCGAAGCAGCCCTTCGCCTGGCTTTCCCGGATCTGAGGCCCGCCGCTCTCCAGCACCTGTTCGGCCGCCCCGGCGCCTGAGCCACTGCCAGCACGTGTACCGCGACCATCTCGCGACAGCAGGGCCCCCTCAAGAACCTTCATGGGCGAGGCACGCCCAACTGACTTCACTCTGGCTAATCAGTGGCATTGATCACGCTCACTCTAGTTGACCAGAGTGCACCACGTCAGCCTATGGTTCGGACGAATCCCATTAGCTGATGTGAAACGGCCGTGCGCTGCTCTGCGTCGACGGCCGCAGAGGTGGCACGTGAAGAAGGCAGCCCATCTGGCTCTCGCGGGCGTCCTGGCGCCCTTCGGGGTGGTCCTTGGCGTCGCGCTCTCCGGCGGAGGAACCGCCGCCGCCACCCCGGCCGTCTCCGCCGCGAACGGCGGGCTGGGCTGTTTCAAGCCCGTGGCACCAGGACAGATCACCGCGGACGGACAGCAGCTGACCACGGAACAGATCAACAACGGCCAGATCATCTACCAGGTCTCGGTCCAGCTCCAGCTGCCGCCGCAGGCCGCAGTGGTCGCAATCGCGACCGCCTTGCAGGAGTCGACACTGCGGAACCTCAGCTCCGGCGACCTGGACTCGGTCGGGTTGTTCCAGCAGCGCCCGTCGCAGGGGTGGGGCTCGCCTGCACAGATCATGGACCCCGTCTACTCCGCGACCAAGTTCTACGCCGCCCTCGTCAAGGTTCCGGGCTGGGAGACCCTGCCGGTCACCGTGGCCGCCCAACGGGTCCAGGCCAGCGCGTTCCCCTCCGCCTACGCGAAGTGGGAGAGCACCGCCCAGCAGCTGGTGGCCACCTACAGCGGGAACGCCACGGGCTGCTCGCAGGGCAACGGCGACGGTCAGACGACGACGGAGGCCACCAGCCTCCCCGCCGGTTTCTCCCTCCCCGCCGGAACACCCGTCCAGGTCGTCACCGCGATCAAGTTCGGCATCTCGAAGCTGGGCATGCCCTACCAGTGGGGCGGAACCGGCGATCCGAGCTACGACTGCTCCGGCCTGATGCTGCGCGCCTACGAGGCCGCCGGCATCACGATCCACCGAACCACGTTCGAGCAGGTCTTCGACGGGACACCGGTCTACGCCGCTTCGCAGCTCAAGCCGGGCGACCTGATCTTCCTCGCCGGGACGGACGGCACCCCGACCTCCCCCGGACACGTCGGGATGTACCTCGGGTCGAACCTCGTCCTGGACGCTCCACGGACAGGAAAAAATATTCAGATCACGAACTTCACTGGCGGATACTGGGACAAGCAGGCGGTCGCCTTCCGCCGAATCGTGTCGTCCTGACGTGGGTCCTCGCGGTGGGCCGCGCCCTCTCGCCAGCCCGCGAGCCTGCGTTGTGCGGCGCCCGCAGGGCCCTGGACAAGGCCGCGGGCCGGGGACGCACTCCAGCGAACTAGGATCTGACATGCAACTTATCGCGCCCCGGAGGGCCCCATGCTGATCCGGCTTCGCCGGCTACTCCGCGCGCTTGCTGGGCACCGTGACTGGCTGGTGCACGACGTTGAGCGCGGCATCGTACGTCGAGAGCGGACACGACGCGCTGCGGTCCGATGGGGACACGAGTGGTTCGCCTTCCACGGCGATCCGAAGCTCGCGTTCATGATCTTGCCAGTTGATCGGTGCTCCCGATGGGGTATCGATCCGACCGAGCCCGAACTCTACCCAGGCGACGCCCACGCCAACGGTCCGCGCTAGAACAGAAGAAGGCCGGGGGCCTCACCAATCACGGTGAGGCCCCCGGCCTTCTCTGCTCAGTCCCTGGCGAGCGTCCCCCTGTCGGTGGTGGTCCACTCGGCGCGGTCTGGATGGCCGTCCGAACGCGGCCACTGGACCTGCACACCGCCGGGGCGCACGTCGATGATCAATCCGCGCAGGTACTGGCCGGAGCCGTCCCTGGTCGTCGCCATCCAGTGCCGGCCTATCCAGGTGGTGGGAGGCTGCGCGGCGTAGCGGTCGTGGGTGATGTTGTTCAAAGTGACTCCTGCGGTGCTAGGGGTGGCTTCGGCGCCGGTGTGTCGGGAGGAGCAGTTCCGGTCACGGTGGCCGGGGCGGGCTCGGGCATCCCGCTGGGCCGGCTGGGCCGCAAGCAGACGGGCGGGCACGCCATCTCGTCATCGGGCGTCCCTGTTCCATCCGCAGCTGTCGCGCACCAGGCCCGCCGAAGCCCAGAGCCTGACGTCGGACGGCCGGTAATGCCGCAGGCCGTCAGTGCTCTCGGTGTACCTGGGGCCGGTGCCGATGGCGGCCAGGTCCCGCAGGTGTGTGCTCGTGATCCCGAGGTACATCGCCGCGTCATCCACGGACCACCACGGGCGACGGCTCGTACAGTGCTGTCGCTTCATCGCCGGCTCCCCGCGTCGGAGGAGCGGCCTTCCAGCCACTGCATCACGTCTTGCTCGGAGTACCGCCTGCACCGCCCGACCTTGTAGCTCCGCGGTCCGGTGCCCTTCCAGTTCATCTGGTAGATCGTCTGCGTCGGCACGCCCAGGAACTCCGCGAGTTCCTTCAAGGTCCACAACCTGTCCGCACTCATGCGCTCACATCCCGTCCATATGTCATTTCGACAACTTCACTTGTCGTTTGGACAACCGAGATGAGCATCGGACAACGCGGCCGCCATTGTCAATACGACATCCAAACTTGTCGTTTCGACAATCATGGCCCACCAGGCTCGACCCGTCCCGCCTCAGCAGAGAGGATCTGTCGAATCGACACGCAGCACGTGCCGCGCAGTTGTCGATTGCGCAATCGAGAGACGATGAGTAGAGTCGCCGATACGACAAGCAAGGAGGCCAGATGTCGAGCGACTCGGTCCCGCCGACCCTGTCGGTGAGCGACGCGGTAGCTCTTCGGGTGAAGGAGGCCCGGAATCGGCGCGGGTGGACCATGAAGCAACTTGCGACCGCCTGCCACGATGCTGGCGCGACGAAGTTGACGTCCTCCGTCCTGGCCAACATCGAGACGGGTCGGCGCGACGCGAACGGCGTGCGGCGGCGCGAGCTGTCGATCGACGAAGTCGTGGCCCTCGCAGTGGTGCTGGACATCTCGCCGGTACATCTGCTGGGCCTTCCAGATGAGGCCGAGCCCGGCACGACGATCCTGCTGACCCCCGAAGTAGCGGTCAGCGACGGCGAGTTGCTGGTGGAGTGGTTCTGTGGGCAGAAGGCGTTGCCCCAGGGCGACTCCAGACAGTTCTACTCGACGGCCATCCAGCGGAGGCCGGCTGGCGACAGCCAGCAGGCCCTCGCCGACTTCACCAGCTCGGTCCTCCAGGACCGGGCCGCCGCGATGACCGCCGCCTTCAACTCGGAGATGGCGGCGACCTTGGCGAAGATCAATGCTGCGGTTCAGTCGGGAGCAAGCCCGGAGGAGATCGCGGATTTGATCAACCCGGGCGAAGCCGGCCCGGAGTAGGGCCACTGCACCACCAGGCGTTCGGCACGACGCCAGTTCAGCGAACCCGATTGCGCGGCCAACCGGTCCCGCACCCGTACGGGCAGAGAAGAGGAAGCTTTATGGCATGCACTCATCAAAGATTGGCAGAACACCATGCTTCACGCTCGGATCGAGGACCGCGGTAGGCACGCGGACTACCTGCCGGCCGCTGCACGCGCTCGTGCGGCTGGCCGCACCCCTCCCGCCCGCTACCGCGTCCGCTGGCGCGACGATGCGGGCACGCTCCACAGCTTGAGCCTGCCGACCGCACACCTCGCGGCAGCGGTGCGCGTCGACATCGACCGCGGCCGGGCGCCGCTGACGCTTGGCGATCTTGTCGACCGCTGGTCCTCCCTGCCGGTGCGCTCTCCCCGGCCTGGGGCACCGAAGTTCCCGAACCGCCGACCACTCGACAGGCACGTGCTGCCGCGCCTTGGACGCCGGCTTGCCATCACGATCACGCGGGCGGACGTCGAGCGCCTGATGTCGGCACTGCACGCCGAAGACCAACTGGGCGCCGCCACCATCAACAGCGTCCTCGCCGCGCTCAAGCGGTCCCTGGAACACGCCGTCCGCCACGGGCACTTGCCCAGCAACCCGGCGCTCGGCATCAGGCCGGTCCCTCGACCGGCCTGATCTCCGGCACAGCACCCGCCCTCCGGCCCTCCCCCTGGCACACCGCGCCGTCGTCACCGCCTGCGCAGTGTCCGGACCACTGATAGACCATGCAACCCGAAATGCGACAGAAGTCGCGTACTCGAACGGGCAGAAAGAAGGAATGGATATGACCATGAACATTACAAGGCAGATCCAGGTGATTCATGTCCCGCGTATGGATAGAAGACCGCATTAACCACGCCGCCTACAAGACGGCTGCCGCGAAGGCAAAGCCGACTGGGCGCAAGCCCCCCGGTCGATTCCGGGTTCGCTGGTACGACCCGAGCGGGAAGCCCCGGATGTTGACCTTCCTCAGGAAGATCGACGCCGAATCCAAGCGAACCGAAATCGAGAGCACCCTCGGCCTCGGAACGTACCGAGACCCGAAAGCCGGCCGCACCAAGGTGGCCGAGATCGCGGAGAGCTGGTTCGCCTCCAAGGTCGACATCCGCCGGTCGACCCGAAGCCGCTATCGGGGCGTCCTCGACCTCCACGTGATTCCCCGCTGGGGTACCACCGCAGTTGCCGATGTGCAGCACGAAGACATCGTGACCTGGCTGGGCACCATCATGTCGGATTCGGTCGCCTCCGGCTCCCCGCTGAGCGCGGCGACCATCCGGAAAATCTGGGTTGTCCTCAAGGGCGTCCTCGGCTATGCGGTCCGGACGAAGAAGATCACGCATAACGCCGCCATCGGTGTACCACTCCCCCGGTACACCCCTGCCGAACACGTCTACCTAACAGACGTTCAAGTGGAAGCGCTTGCGGAAGCCTGCGGCGAATACCGGACCCTTATTCTCTTCCTGGCCTATACCGGAGTTCGCTGGGGTGAGGCGACGGCGATTCAGATCAAGCATGTCGATCTGAAAACTAGGCGCGTCAGGATTGCGCAGACATGGGGGTCGGATAAGGGGAAGCTGTACCTGGAGGACAGCCCCAAGAACCACGAACGAAGGTCTGTCCCCATCCCCGCGTTTCTCGTCGCCGAGCTGGCCAAGATTACCGCCGGGCGAAAGTCGGAAGAATATCTCTTCGTCGCACCGCGTGGTGGCGTCTTGATGATCCGAAACTTCATGCGGAGGCACTTCAAGGGCGCGCTCATCACGGCCGGACTCGGCGAACTGGGAATCACCCTGCACAAACTCCGGCACACTGCCGCCTCGCTGGCGATTGCCAGTGGAGCCGACGTCAAGGTGGTCCAGACGATGCTCGGGCACAAGACCGCGACGCTGACCTTGGACACGTACGGTCACCTCTGGCCGGACCGCTTGGACGAGGTCTCCGACCGGCTCGACGCGCAGCGCACCAAGGCGCTGGAGAAGGCCAGGAAGAAGGCCGAGAAGGCGGCGCGCAAGGCCCGGGAGCTGGCCGAGCAGCTGGCGGCCCTGGAGGCCGGTGATCTGGCCGCCGCAGCCTGATGTGTGCTGAATGTGTGCTGGGAACCGTTGAGGGCCGACACCCTTCCGGGGTCGGCCCTCAACTTCCCTGCCACGTATGCGAGTTGTGGAGCCCCCTGTCGGGTTCGAACCGACGACCCCCGCTTTACAAGATCAAGCGCCCTCATCGGGGACCGGCCCGAACGCATCTCGCGCGCCAGGGCCGAGTGTTCACCGGGACGGGCAAATGTGTCGGCGTCCAATCGCGTTGATGTCAGGAAGCGATGTCAGCATCACGTCTTCACAGGCCCTACAGCTTGCCCAGGAGCCGCCATGCTGACGTCTCGCTCGAAGAGAGCGCCTGACTGTCGGTGAGGTAGGTCTACGGTCCGCACCAGAGTGAAGCCCTGCCCCAGGTAGTACCGGTGGAGCGCCGGATTCGTCTTCCACGCGTCGAGTCTGAGCTTCGACTTCCTCGCAGCCACCGCCCGAGCCGCGGCCCAGTCCAGCATCCGAGCACCCACGGCCTGGCCGGCCATGTCCCGGGCGATGGCCATCCGGTGCACGTACAGAGCCGTCTCCGGGGCGTCGTCGGCGCGCCAGAACTCCGGGTCGGCCTGCTCGTCCACGGTCAGTGTGCCAACCGGCCGACCGTCCTGGAAGGCGAGGAAGCACTCCCCACGCCCCATCGATTCGAGCAGTCGAGCACGGCGCGGCGGGAACTGCCACTGGTCGCTTCCGAGCGACGCGAGCCACTCTCCCGCGCCGATCAACAAGCCTTCCACCAGGGGAAGTTCGTCCGGCCTGGCCGCGCTCATCTCCAGCCCGGTCATTCGGCACCGTCCTGCGGCTGCTCCCACTGCCGCTCGTACGAGATGACGTGCCGGTCACCCGGCAGCACGCTCACCGCGACGCGCACAGGCCGGGCGTCAGCCGTGTACCCGGTGCAGACGTGGTATGCGACGGGAGTCCCGGGACCCAGTTCAAGACGGTCAGCCTCGTCCGGGGTCGGCATCCGCACGTACAACTCATCGAGTGCCCGGACCTGCCGATATCCCAGCTCGGCCAGCACTTCGTTGGCACCCCGAGTGATGTCCTCGGGGCGCATGATCTCGGAATCTCGGACTAGGTCCAGCGGGAAGTAACTGTCGTTCACGTTGAACGGCTCGCCATCGAGCCAGCGGATTCGGCGGCGTACCGCGGCGAGCTCCCCCGGCTCCAGGTGCAGGCGCTTCGCGATGTCCGGGGTGGGCTCCACGATGGCCACCTCGATGAGCTGACGCGGCTCCCGCCCATCCGCCGAGTGTTCCGTGACGAAGGCGTCCATCTCTGCCGAGTACGGGCGCTTGCGGAACTCAGCCTGCGGCCGAAAGACCATTGGCCTGCGCTCTTTCACGAAGTAGCCCCGGGGCCGCTGCGGCACGACCAGGCCTTCGTTGACCAACTCGCCCAGCGCCTGGCGCACCGTGGCTCGGCCAACGCCGTACTGCGCCGTGAGGGCTGCTTCGGTCGGCAGCTGCGCGCCGGCCGAGAGCGTTCCATCCGCGATCTGTTGCCTCAGTGCGTCGCGGATCTGCTGGTACATGGGCGCTCGCCCAGATCGCATCGCTGACATGTGAACCATGAAACCGCAGCTCAAGACGCATTGTCCAGTCAATGCGGACGATGTGCTTGACCACACGTAGCCGAGCGTGCCAATCTCTTCACCGGCAGCATTGTCCGGACAATCCGGATGATGCGAGAGGGGCCCTTCTTTGGGCTGCTCTGAGCTGGACAAATGCGCCCGGAAGCTGGCTCGTCAGGGTCGGCCAGGGAAGCGCAGTTCCTTGAGAACTGAACAGTGATCGTGCGGGACCGACGCGAGGGCGGCGGTCGCGGAAGGCACCTAGGGGGCTCAGGCCCGCCGGGGAGTTGAACCACCGCGACACGTGCTCTCCCCCTACGCAGTGGCATGCCGCCCCTTCGGGGCGTGGGGAGATGCAGCGGAGTCCCAACGCACGTGGCGGATATGAGAAGACCGCCCCCGCGGCGACCGGGTGATGTCGCCGGCGGCAGCGAGCCACGCAGCACCCCTTTCTGGGGTGCGCCGCCCTGCTGGTGCTGAGCAGAGAGAGGCACCGGACCAGGCCCGAAAGACCTGATTCCCGTAGGACGGGAAACCCCAACAAGCAGCCCCACCAGGGGCTTTGACCTGAGGAGCCCCATGGGCATGCCCCAGATCTGTATCCAGCCCCGCCGCTGACAGCGGGCGGGGCTCACCGCTTCCGATCGCTTCACCAGCGATCACGGTCCCCGGCGCGCGCCGGCCGTCCTGAACGGCTGCGGTTCGCGTCGGGTTCCGCGGCTGCTCGTGACTCGACGAGTGGCTGGGCCCGCGTAAGGCGGGCCGCCGCGCTCCCGGCCAAGGTTCGCGCGGCGGCCCTGCGGGCTCACCCCCCGATTGGACGAGGTGAACCCATGAAACTGATTGTTGCAGGCCACAAGGCCGCAACCCCCGAGGAGTTCGCGGAACTGGCCTTCGGTACCGGCGCCGACTTCGGCTTCGGCGTCGACACCGAGCTGTTCGACGGCACTACCGACACCTCCGCCGAGGACCGGCGGGCCCGGCTCGACGCCGCGCGGGAGATCCTCCGGGACTTGCCCGCCCCGGCGGCCCGGTTCGCGTCCGCCCTGATGCGCACGGCCGAGCGCCGCTGGGTGCTGACCTGGAAGGCGGCCGCCTGATGATTCGCCGCCTGTACCTCACCGGCACCCGCGTCCCGCACCGGAGCGCCCTCCCGCTGGCCACCCGGCTCGCCGAGTACCGGCCGGCCCCGGACGGCGCCCTGCCGGGCGCGGCCTGCGCCGGCACCGACCCCGACCTGTTCCACCCGGGGCCCGACGAGGATGCCGAGGTCACGGAGGAGGTGACCGCGGCGGCCTGGTGGGCCGAGCGGCGCGCCAAGATGATCTGCGCCGGCTGCCCGGTCCGGCTGATGTGCCTCGACGGCGCGCTCAAGCGCCACGAGAAGCACGGCATCCTCGGCGGGCTGACCGCCGCCGAGCGGGACGCGCTGCACCAGCGCCGCCTCCGGGCCGCCGCCCGTACGCGCCGCGCCCTCGGAGGTGCCGCGTGACGGCCGGACCCGCGCTCACGATGCTCACGTCCGCTCACGGCCCGCTCACGGCGACCTCTCCGCTCGCCCGGAGGTGGTCGTGGTGAGGGTGCCGATGAGCCAGGAACAGATCCGCTCGGCCGAGAAGGCGCTGGCGGTCGGCACGTGGACGATCACGCTGGGCGCGGTTCTCTACAGCGTGCTCACGGTGACCCCGCTGATGTCCCACCACACCCCGAAGGACTGGGGGTGGACGGCGCCGATCCTGCCGCTGGTCGTGGACGCGGCGGTGGTGATCGTGGTCCGCATGGACAGCACGCTCGCCCGCCTCGACGGCGACGGCGGCCGCTGGCCGGTCGTGCTGCGCTGGATGACCGGTGCCATGACGGTGCTGCTCAACGTGGGTCAGTCCGCCCTGGACCGCGACAAGGTCGGGGTGGCGGTCCACGCGGTGGCGCCGCTGCTGCTGATCGTCACGGCGGAGACCTCCCTCGCCTACCGGCGCGCGATCGCCGCCGCGTTGGCCGCGCGAGCGGCCCGTGAGCGCGATGAGCGGGCCGAGCGCGACCGCCGCCAGGAGGAGCGCCGGCAGCAGGAACGCGCGGACCGGCAAGCCGAGTACGACCGTGCCCGGCAGGCCGAGCGTGAGCGCCGTGAGCACGACGAGCGGATGGCCGACAAGCAGCGTGAGCACGAGGAGCGCATGGCCCGCGAACAGCGGGACGAGCGGGCCCGCCGGGACGATGCCGAGCGGGCCGAGCGTGAACGCCGTGAGCGCGAGGTGAGCGAGCGTGAGCGCCGTGAGCGCGAGCGTGAGCAGGCCGCCGGGCGCGAGATCGAGCGGCTGAGGCAGGAACTCCTCACCGCCCCGGCCGCTGATGAGCAGCTGCCCGAGGACCAGGCCCGGATGAAGATCCAGGAATGCGTGACGGCGGGCGTCCCGCAGCGCCGGGCGGTCGACCTGACCGGCTGGTCGGGCGGCTGGGTCGCAGCCCGCTACAAGGAACTGCGCGCCGCCGGTCCGGAGCGTCCGGCCCTGCACGCCGTCCCCGCCACCACCGAAGAGACCACCCCCGCCGACGTCGAGGAGCAGGCATCGTGACCACCGCCGACCACATCCCGGCCCCGCAGCCGGAGTTCGAGCAGACCCGCGTCATCGACGTCTTCCCGTTCCACGGCTTCACCTGCGCCCAGACCAGCAACGACGACGGCACCGTCCGCTGGTGGCACCTGTTCACCGCCACCGGCGCCTCGCTCGGCTCCACCAGCCGGCCCGAGCTGCTCGCCTCCCTGATCCAGCAGACCCGCTGACTCCGAACGGAGACCGTGATGGCCCGCATCCGCACGACCAAGGTCCAGATACCGCAGCAGCGCGGCCGGCGGGGAGCCGCCGCCGCGCACGTGGTCGACCTCGGCCGGGGCACCGCCCCGGTCGTGCTCGTCGTCCCCCAACAGCCCTCCATCGCCGGGCGGTTGGCCCTCGCGACCGGCCGCGCCCTGTGGCGCGGCCGCGTCGCGTGGGCGCCGACCTGGGGCGGGATCGGCGCCTTCGCGGCGGCCGGTGTGCTGTCCGCCGCCCCGGCCACCGCGCTGGCGCTCGCCGTCCCGGCGGTGCTGCTGCCCGCCGGGTGGGCGCTGGTCCTGCGCCGTCACCCGCGCTCGGCCGTGCGCCGCAAGGCCCGCGCCCGCACCCGCTCCGTCGCCGCCTGGTCGGCCGGCCTCGTCTGGTCGGCGCTCGCCGTCTGGTTCGGCCCCGCCGGCGGCCTGCTCGCCCTCCTGTGGCTGGCCGGCACCGCCACCGCCCAGACCCTTTGGTGGCAGCGCCGCCGCAAGCTCGCCACCACCCCGCTCACCGCCGAGACCGACTGAACTCCCTTAGGAGGCAGCACAGATGAGCACCCCTCCCAACAGCCCCGGAAGCCCGTTCCCGCCCCCGCGCCGCCCCGGCAACAACGGCGGCGGCAACCGCGGCGCGGGCGGTGGCAAGACCCCGCCGCCGAGCGGCGGCAACTCCCGCACCCGGGTCGGGCCGAGCTACCACTTCAACTACACCCGCAACACCTCCGGCGGTGGTGGCGGCGGTGGGTACGGCGGCGGCCGCGGTCCCGGCGGTCCGGGACCGGCGTCGGGCCCGATCGGCTCGCCGTCCGGCGGCGGGCAGGGCGGTGGCGGTCGCGGCTACTCGCCGCTCGGCGACCCGGAGTTCTTCACCAACGCCGACGTCCGCGAGTTCTGCGAGCGCGGCCGCGCCACGTTCGCCCAGCTCTCGTTCGACCTCGCCATGGCCTATGAGCTGCTGAGTGCCGTGCTCAAGGAGGTCCCCGACGCCGACGGCCGGCCGTTCGGGTCGCTGACCCGGGCCCGGCGGGTGTCCAAGCACCTCAAGAAGGCCGCCGACGACGCGAAGGACTGCGCCGCCGAGATCGCCCGCACCTACGCCGCGTTCCAGCGCGAGTACGACCCCGAGATCTCCCGCGTGGCCAAGCCCCGCCAGCCCCGCCGCCGCTTCGACTTCGGCTGATCCCGCTCTGATCCCCGGCCGGGGCAGGGCGCGCACCGCCCCCGCCCCTGGGTCGGGTGAGCTGTGCCGCGCGCTGCCCCGGGCCCGGGCCCCCAGCCCTCGCCCCGCAGCCCAGGGAGGCCGCCCGTGCGCCGCCAGCAGCCCCAGACCATCGCCCACCTCGACACCGGCCAGCACGCCGGGTACCTGCACCTCGACCCCAACCAGCACGCCGGCGGGATCGGCGAGTACCTGCTCCACCGCGCCAAGCCCTACCTGCCGCCGTGGATCGTCGCCGCGGGCACCGGGATCCTGTCCCTGCCGGCGAACGCCATGTGGGGCGAGTCCGCGGCCGGCGCGGTCGGGCTCACCCTCGCCTCGCTCGGCGTCACCGCGGCCACGTGGTGGGCGGGCAAGCCCACCAGTCAGCAGCGCCGTCTCCACTCGGCGATCACGGTTGCGGCCGGGACTAGCTGGTTCACCGCCGCAGCCCTCGCCGGACCCGCCGCGGGCCCCCTGCCGAGCCTCTACCTGATAGGGGCACCGGCCCTCGCCGCGACGTGGAACATCCGCCAGCTGCTGCGGGTCAACCCCGACGGCACGCCGAACGACGGCGACAAGGGGCTGCTGGAGAAGGTCGGCCTCGCCAAGACCATGGTCACCTCGGCGAAGGTGCAGCCCAACAAGGCCGAGTTCGAACTCCAGCTTCCTGCTGGGGAGTTGACGCCGGACGATGTCTCGAAGGCGCTGCCCAAGCTGGCCGGCGCGCTGCGGGTCGCCAAGAACGCCCTGCGCACGACCCCGGACCCCGACGACTCCTCCCGCACGACGCTGACCGTCGTGCCCCACGACCTGCTCAAGGCGGGCGTCCCCTACCCGGGGCCCTCGCACCCCGGCGGGTCGATCGCCGACCCGATCCACGTCGGGATCTACGAGGACGGCGCCGACATGGCGATGTTCTTCCCCGGCGACCCGGCCGCCCACCGCAACGCCATGCACCTGCTCGGCATGGGGATGACCGGCGCGGGCAAGTCCGAGGGCGGCCTCACCGCCCTGACCGAGGCCGCCACCCGGCGCGACGTCATCATCTGGGCGTCCGACCCGGCCAAGGCCGAGCAGACCCTCGGCCCGCTGCTGCCCGCACTCGACTGGGCCGCGCTGACCGTGGACGACACCAAGGCGATGATCACCGCCCTGCGCGCCGTGATCCCGGCCCGCACGTCCTGGCTGGCCAAGTACGGCTACAAGCAGTGGGAACCGGCCTGCGCCGAGATCCAGGCCGACGGCGCCCCGGGCATGCCCTACCTGCTCGCCTGGTTCGAGGAAGCCGCCAAGACGATCCGCGAGACCGACGACGACGTCTTCACCGGCATCGCGCAGGAAGCCCGCTCCGCCGGCGTCAGCCTGGTCGTCTCGCTCCAGCGCGCCTCCAGCACGCAGATGAGCACCGACACCCGGGCCTCGCTCGGCTCGTCGTGGGTGTTCGGGCTGCGGGACGAGCGGGACGCGCAGTTCGCCCTGCCCGACGAGGCCCTGGACGCCGGCGCCGCGCCGCACGTCTGGAAGGACAAGAAGCCCGGCTATTCCTACCTGGTCGCCAACGGCATCCCGGAGACGTTCTGGGCCACCCCCGGGCGCGCCTACCTCACCCCGGTGGAGGACATGACCTGGGCCGTCGTGGAGTTCGCCGATGTCCGCGCCGAGTGCGACCCGGTCACCGGCAAGGCCGCCGGGAACGCGGTCGGCCCCGCTTTCACCCAGCGCACCCGCTACCCCCTCCCCACCCTCGCCGAGGACGGGTACGGGGACGACGGCGGGATCTACGACGAGGAGAACGCCCCGGTGCACTACGACTACGACCTGGACCCCGACGACGACGGCGAGGACGAGGACGGCTGGATCGACCCGGACGCCGAACTCCCGCCCGTCGACCGGGTGGTGGAGATCGCACCGCCCGAGGTCCCGCCGCGCACCAAGGTCGGCAAGGCCGAGGCCAAGAAGATCATGGCCGAGCTGCTGGCCGAGTTCGAGGACGAGGGCCGCACCGTGGTCGGTCCGGTGGACTTCATGGAGTTCTGCGACCGCTTCCGCCGAGGCCGCGGCTGGGTGTCCGGGGAGGTCGCCGCGATGGTCGCTGAAGGCCGTCTGCGCGAGACCGACGAGGTCGGCCGCTACGAGATCGTCCCGCTCCAGCCGGTCGCGGTCTGAACGCCCGACCGGCCCGCTCCTGACGGCTCTGACGCGTCTGACGCGTCAGACGGCCCTGACGCCGGACGGGCCGATTTCCCCAGGTAACGCGTGCGCGCGAGGGGTGTCTGACGCGTCTGACACCCACTCCTGACGCTCCTGACACCCCCGCCCCGCACGCCCCTGACACCCCTCGCCGACCCGATCGACCACGCCCCGGGAACCCGCCCCGGAGCGCCCGAAGGGACCCTCCGCCGTGATCGTCTCCGTCTCCTCCGCCCTGCTGTTCGCGATCATCACCGTCGTCCTCGTCCGCTCCCAGCGCGTCAGCACCGGAAGCGCCGTCCTCGTCTGGCTCTCCGGCTTCACCGTCGCCGGCACCGGCCTCGCCGGACCCGTCAACAGCTCCCTCGGAGCCATCGCCCACTACCTCTCCACCCTCCACTGACCAACCGCCGGACCGCCGACAGGAGAAGCACCGTGGACCGCACCGCCAACCCGCAGCCGTACGTCGCCCAGGTGCTCTACACCCCGGACGGCGCCCCCTACTACGCCACCGCGCCCGCCCCGGCACCCCTCGCCCTCTACCAGCCGCCCGCACCGCTCCCGGTCCCGATACAGCACCCCGGGCCTGCCCTCGCCTACCTGCCCGCCCAGCACGCCCCGGCCCCGATGCCGGTCCCGGCGCGCGACCCGTGGCCCGCCCGCCTGCTCGCCGGCGGCATCGGCATCGGCGGCGCAGGCCTCGGCGTCGGCTTCCTGCTCCAGACCCTCGCCGCCGCCACCACCGGCCTCGGCCTGCTCGTCGCCGCCCTCGGCGTCCTCTACCTGCTCAAGAACAGCGGCGGAGCGGGCGGCCGGGGCGGGCAGGGCGCCGTGAACGTGAGCGTCAACGTCACCAACCGCAACCGCTGACCTGGGAGAACCCCATGCCCTACCGCGACGACTCGCACTACCCCGGCTACATCGCCCACCAGACCGGCGTCGAACACAACGCCGTCCCCCAGCCCAGCGAGGCCTTCGTCCAGCAGGAGCTGGACAAGCTGGTCGCCTGGATGGGTGCCCCAGCACGGCCCGCCGAGGAGGAGCAGGCCAACCTCCGGCCCGGCCACACCGAGATGTGCGAGGGCTGCCACGGCACCTGCGAGTTCGCCCAGAACCCCGACGAGGTCTGACCGGCCTGCGCCGACCGCCGTGCCACCCGGACCACCGCCGCGTCTGCGGCGCGGGTCCGGGTGGTGCGGGGGACGGGCAGACCCCGCTCCCGACACCCGAGCGCCCTTGGAGGCACCGTGTCCGTGGGAGAGACCCCGATCACCGTCGTCGGCAACCTCACCGACGACCCCGAACTCCGCTTCACCCCGCAGGGCGTGGCCATGGCCCGCTTCACCGTCGCCTCCACCCCGCGTACCTACGACAAGGCCACCGGGCAGTGGAAGGACGGCACCGCGCTGTTCCTGCGCGCCACCGCCTGGCGCGAGATCGCCACGAACATCGCCGAGTCCCTGACCAAGGGCATGCGCGTCGTCGTCACCGGCCGCCTGGTGCAGCACAACTGGCAGACGGAGCAGGGCGAGAACCGCTCCATGCTCGGCCTCGACGTCGACGAGGTCGGCCCGAGCCTGCGCTTCGCCACCGCCAAGGTCACCAAGGCCCAGCGCACCGGCGGCGCCCCGGTCCCGCAGCAGAACGACCAGTGGTCCACCCCCGCCCCGGCGGCGCCCGGCACCGAGTGGGCCGGCGCCCCGGCCGGCGGCCCCACCGAACCGCCGTTCTAGCCGAACCACGCTCCCCGAGCAGCACAAAGGGCCCCGCAGCAGCCGCCGAATCCTGGCAGAGAAAACGGCTGCTGCGGGGCCCGTCCGATCCCCTCGCAGAGACCAGAGGACTCCAGCATGCCCCAGTTCACCGACGGCACGCTCGCCATCGCCGACGACATCCACGACCGGGAGCACGCCTCCAACGGCAACTCCCGCTACGGCTCCTACCTCGCCCGCAACGCGCGCCTGCTGCACGACGACGGACAGCCGCTCACCGCCGCCGAGTTCGCGTGCAGCGCCTGGCAGATCGCCACCAGCCCGATCATGTCCCCCGGCTACGTGCGCATCCGCCCCGACGTGCACGCCGTCACCGTCGTCTCCGCCAACGGCGACAGCCGCGACGTGGCCCTGCGCATCGAGGTCCCCCTTCGGCACTCCGCCCTCGCCCACCGGCCGGACAGGCGCCTGGGCGACTGGCAGCCCGACCCGTGGGGCTCCGACCGGGGCTCGTTCTGGCGCTTGTTCGAGCCCGACGCCGACAAGGCCCTGCTCCTGACCACCGCCACCCTTCTCCTGCCCGTCCCCGACCACCTGCTGATCGAGCCCGGCTCTGCCGAGCTCGGGCCGATCATGACGATCGAGGCCAAGTCCGTGGTCAAGGAGCTGGCCGTCTGGGCCAACGCCCACGCCCACCTGGTCAACGACCTGCTCGGGGGCGCCCGATGACCGCGCTCACCCTCGCGCTCCGCCCGGCGGCCGAGTGGCTGCCCGCCCGGCCGTGGAACGGCATGACGGTGCTGGACGCCTACTGCAACATCGGCGGGACCGGCATGGGGTTCTGGCTGGCCGGGTTCGACGTCGTCGGCGTCGACATCCTCGACCAGCCCCGCTACCCCTTCCCGTTCCTGCGCGGAGACGCGGTCGAGACCATCGCCGCCCACGGCCAGCGGTTCGACCTGATCTCCGCCGGGCCGCCCTGCCAGTTCGACTGCACCCTGACCGTAGGCACCAACCAGGCCCGCCGCGACCGGTACGCGGACCTGCTGGAGCCCACCCGCGAGGCGCTGGAGTTCACCGGCCGCCCGTACGTCATCGAGCAGCCTCCCGGCCGCGCCTCCCGCCGTATGCGGATCGACCTCACGCTGTGCGGGGAGATGTTCGGCCTCAGGGTGCTCAGGCATAGGAACTTCGAGGCCGGCGGCGGGCTCCGGCTCGACCGGCCGTCGCACGTGCCGCACCGCGGCCGGGTCGCCGGGTACCGCCACGGCCGGCACTACGACGGGCACTACTTCCAGGTCTACGGCAACGGCGGCGGCAAGGGCACCGTGCCCGAGTGGCAGCAGGCCATGGGCATCCACTGGACCGACGTCCGCCGCGAGATCGCCGAGGCCATCCCCCCGGCCTACACCGAGCTGATCGGCCGACAGGCAGCCGCCCAGATCGGCGTCATGGACGAGGCGGTCGCGTCGTGACCGGCCGCACGCCGCCGCTCGGCGACAACCGGGGCCTGTGGCTGGTCGTCCTCGCCGCCGCCGCGGGTCGCTGCCAGTGCCGCGGGACCTGCGGCAAGAGCCACGACAAGGACGGCGGGCGCTGCAAGACCGTCCACGGCGGCTACGGCCGCCGCCACGGCACCGGCCCCGTCCGCCTCCTCGCCGCTCCGGCCGAACCGGCCGATCTGCTGCTGCCCACGCACAAGGCCGCCGCCCTGCCGAAGACCGCGCTCATCGCGTGGTGCCCGGAGTGCCACGACGCCACCCGCCGCGCCGCCGCCAAGGCCCAGCAGGCGGACACCCCGGCCGCCGAGCCGGACTCCCTCTTCTAGCCCGAGCTGCTCGCCCGGGGCCGACCGACCGCCCTCGGTCCCGGGCCCAACCCGCCGAAGGGATCGCCGTGACCGGCAACCCCCTGCTCAACGCCGCCCTCAACGCCGTCGAACGCGGCTGGCACGTCTTCCCCCTGCTGCCCCGCAGCAAGCGCCCCGCCCTGCACCCCGCCACCACCTGCCCCCGCACCGGCCCCTGCACCACCGGCCACCAGGGTTGGGAGCAGCGCGCGACCCTCGACCCCGACGTCGTGCGTCGGACCTGGTCGTACGGGCCGTATGGAGTCGGCCTCGCCACTGGCCCGTCCAACCTGGTCGTGGTCGACCTCGACACCCCCAAGCCCGGCGCCGTCCCGCCCCAGGAGTGGGCCAACGAGCAGGTGGCGGACGGGTTCGACGTGCTGTTCGCGCTGTGCGAGCGCAACGGCCGGCCGTTCCCCGACGACACCTACACCGTCATCACCCCCTCGGGCGGACGGCACCTCTACTTCACCGCCCCCGCCGGGACGGCTCTGCGCAACACCGCCGGTCAGCATGGGTCCGGGCTGGGCTGGCTGATCGACACCCGGGCCGGTGGCGGCTACGTCGTCGCCGCGGGCAGCACCGTCGACGGGCGCCGCTACGAGATCGGCTTCGACGCCGACCCGGCGCCCCTGCCCGGCTGGATCACCCGCCTGCTCACCCCGCCACCCAGGCCCGTCACCACGCCCTTCCGGCCCGGCCGCCGCACCCCGGGCAGCCGGCCCGCGTACGTGGACGCCGCCCTGCGCAACGAGACGGCGAACGTCGCCGACGCCATCGAGGGCACCCGCAACTGGACCCTCACCAGGGCCGCCCGCGCGCTGGGCCGCTTCGTCGCCAACGGCAAGCTCAGCCGGGGCGAGGTCGAGGACGCTCTTAAGGGGGCGGCCGAGCGGGCCGGCCTCACCGCGCGTGAGGCCGACGCGACCATCACCAACGCCCTGAACTGGTCCATCGCCCACAACCCGGCCGGAGACGCCGCATGAGCCTCCCGAACTCCCCCCTTAAGAGCACCAGGACCCCGGACCGGCCGGGCCCCGAGGACGGCGCCGCCCTGCTCGACGCCGTCGAGGCGTTCCACCGGCGCTTCAACGTCTTCCCCAGCGAGGCCGCGTACACCGCGGTCGTGCTGTGGGACGCCCACACCCACCTGCTCGACTGCTTCGAGTCCACCCCGCGCATCGCCTTCCTGAGCCCCGAGCCCGGATCCGGCAAGACGAGGGCCCTGGAGATCATGGAGACGATCACCCCGCGCCCGGTGCTGACCACCGACGTCAGCCCGGCCGCACTGTTCCGCACCGTCTCCGACTCCGACGCCCGCCCGACCGTGCTGTTCGACGAGATCGACACCGTCTTCGGCCCCAAGGCCGCCGGCAACGAGGACCTGCGCGGACTGATCAACTCCGGCCACCGCCGCTCCGGCGTCGTCCTGCGCTGCGTCGGCGACGGCGGAACCCAGACCGTCCAGCCCTTCCCCGTCTACGCCGCCCTCGCCACTGCCGGGCTCGGCGACCTGCCCGACACCATCATGAGCCGCTCCGTCGTCATCCGGATGCGCCGCCGCGCCCCCAACGAGCGCGTTGAGCCCTACCGCGAGCGCATCCACCGGGCGGAGGGGCACAAGCTGCGCGACCGCCTCGCCGAGTGGGCCAGCAGCGTCCGCGACCAGCTTCACGACGTCTGGCCGGAGCTGCCCGAGGGCATCAGCGACCGCCCCGCCGACGTCTGGGAGCCCCTGCTCGCCGTCGCCGACGCCGCTGGCGGCCACTGGCCCGAGCGTGCCCGCACCGCCTGCGTCGAACTCGTCACCGCCTCCAAGGCCAACGACAAGGGCAGCGTCGGCATCCGCCTGCTCGCCGACCTGCGGGACATCTTCGGCGGCGCCGAGCGGATGCTCAGCGCCGAACTCCTCAGCAGGCTCGCCGAGTTGGACGACGCGCCGTGGGCCGACCTCGACGGCAAGCCCATCACCGCCCGCGCCCTCGCCAAGATGCTCGGCGACTACGTCACCGCCGACAACGACCCCATCAAGCCCCGCAACATCAAGACCGGCCCGAAGAGCAGCGCCAAGGGCTACTACGCCGCCGACCTCGCCGACGCCTGGCTGCGGTACTGCCCGCCCCGCCCGCCTCGTCCCCAGGAAGCCGCTACCGCCGCTACTGCCGCTACCGCGCAGGTCAGGACCCTGTTTCCGGTAGCGGATACGCCCGAGGTAGCGGATACCGATCCGCTACCCGACGCCCCGGCCGCCGCCGCGCCGTAGGCCGCCCGCCGCTCCCGCCCACCCCGGCGGGAGCGGCACCAATCCGCTACCGCTACCCAATCCGCTACCCAAAACATGCCCCTGACCAGGGAGGTAGCGGCAGTAGCGGCAGTAGCGGATCCCAGAGAAGGAAGAGCGGAGCCCAGACTCCGCCCCTTTTCCGTGCCTCGATTCCCGGGAGTCGCCCAATGGCCACCGCCATTCCCGAAGCCCTGACCGTGCCCGAGGTCATGGCCGCACTCCGGATGAGCCGCAGCAAGGTCTACGACCTCATCCGCTCCAAGACGCTCAACAGTTTCAAGGAGGGCGGCCTTCGCCGCATCCCCGCCGAGTCCCTCGCTGACTACTTCCGCGCGAAGAAGGAGGAGAACGCCTGATGGCAAAGAAGCGCAACCCCAATGGCGCCGGCACCGTGACCCTCCGCAAGGACGGCCGCTACCAGGCCGCTGTCTACGTCCCGCAGCCCGACGGAACCCGGGCCCGCAAATTCGTCTACGGCAAGACCTGGACGGAGTGCGACGAGAAGCGCCAGGAACTCGTCCGGCGCGACCGGCAGGGCGTCCCGACGCCCACCCGGTCGGCCAAGCTCACCGAGTGGCTCCCCTACTGGCTGGAGCACTTCATCGCGCCGCACCGCAAGCGGACGACATACGACAAGTACGAGATGCACGTCCGGCTTCACCTGGTGCCGGTACTCGGCTCCAAGAGCCTGGAGAAGCTCGGCACCGCCGACGTCCGCAAGCTCATCAGCACCGTGACCAAGAAGGTGTCGGCGGCCACCGCCAAGGAGTCGCACCTGGTGCTCCGCACGGCGCTGTCCGCCGCCGTGCGGGACGAACTGATCACCCGCAACGTCGCCAAGCTCGTCCAAGCCCCCCGAGTGGAGTACCGAGTGACCAAGCCCTGGAGCCTCGACGACACGCTGGTCTTTCTGGAGGGATCCCGGCGGGACCCGCTGTACGCCGCGTTCGTCCTCGCCGTGGCGCTCGGCCTGCGGCGAGGGGAGATCCTCGGGCTGCACTGGTCCGACATCGACCTGGAGAGCCGCACCCTGACCGTCCGGCGCCAACTGCAGCGCCGGGACGGCGAGTTGTACGAGGACACTCCGAAGTCGCGTCGCCAGCGGGTCATCCCGCTGCCGATGATGTGCGTCGCCCCCCTTCGCTGGCAGCGTCTGCGGCAGGCCGAGCAGCGGCGCCTGCGGCTGGAGGCGGGGAAGGACTGGCCCGAGTCCGGCTCCGTCTTCACCACGGCGACCGGCCAGCCGATCGAGCCGCGGAATCTCACCCGCTCGTTCACGCGGGTGGCCAAGGCCGAGGCCCTGCCGCCGATCCGGCTGCACGACACCCGGCACGGCTGCGCGACGCTCCTGTCCGCCGCCGGCGTGGCACCCCGGGACCTGATGGCGATCCTGGGTCACAGCCAGATCGCCGTCACGATGGAGATCTACACGCACGTGGTGCAGGAGAAGCAGCGGGAGGCGATGCGGCACATGGACCGCCTGCTGAAGCGGCGCCGCAAGACCGACTGATGTCATCTGGAGATGTCAGAACGCCCCGGGCCATGGACGGCGCCGGGGCGTTCTGCGTTCTTCGACCCTCTGACCTGGGCCGGAAGCGGAGCCCCCTGTCGGGTTCGAACCGACGACCCCCGCTTTACAAGAGCGGTGCTCTGGCCAGCTGAGCTAAGGAGGCACGGTGGCCGTCCGCGATGGATCACGGCGGCACCGGGGGCAGTCTACCGGGCCGGGGTGGTGGGGTGGGGGGATATCCGGGGGACGGCCGGGTGGGCGGGCGTGATGGAACCGATGCCGAAAAGCGGGCGGAGGGGGCTGACAAGCGGCGGAAGCGCAGGTAGCGTCGCCGGGAGTCGGTGCGGTAGTGGTTCAGACCACTGACGGACCGACGGAGACGACGAACCCCCCTTTACTCGGATCGTCCGGCACGTTCCTGCCGGTGAAGGAGAGAACGACCATGGCTTCTGTCACGTACGACCAGGCGACCCGTGTCTACCCCGGGGCGACCAAGCCGTCGGTGGACGCGCTGGACCTGGAGATCGCGGACGGCGAATTCCTCGTGCTCGTCGGCCCCTCGGGCTGCGGCAAGTCGACCAGCCTGCGCATGCTGGCCGGTCTGGAGGACGTCAACAGCGGCGCGATCCGGATCGGCGACCGGGACGTCACCCACCTGCCGCCGAAGGACCGGGACATCGCGATGGTGTTCCAGAACTACGCGCTCTACCCGCACATGACCGTCGCCGAGAACATGGGCTTCGCGCTCAAGATCGCCGGCGTGAACAAGGCGGACATCCGCACCAAGGTCGAGGAGGCGGCGAAGATCCTCGACCTGACCGACTACCTGGACCGCAAGCCGAAGGCGCTGTCCGGCGGTCAGCGTCAGCGCGTCGCGATGGGCCGGGCGATCGTCCGCCAGCCGCAGGTCTTCCTGATGGACGAGCCGCTGTCGAACCTGGACGCCAAGCTCCGCGTCTCGACCCGTACCCAGATCGCCGGCCTG
Organism: Kitasatospora sp. NPDC058162; assembly: GCF_042884005.1. Classification (NCBI taxonomy): domain Bacteria; kingdom Bacillati; phylum Actinomycetota; class Actinomycetes; order Kitasatosporales; family Streptomycetaceae; genus Kitasatospora; species Kitasatospora sp. NPDC058162. The sequence goes on along the minus strand of NZ_JBHVUS010000005.1, from coordinate 10,469 downwards.
CAGCGCCGCCTGGGCATCACCACGGTGTACGTCACCCACGACCAGACCGAGGCGCTCACCATGGGCGACCGGGTCGCGGTGCTGAAGGACGGTCTGCTGCAGCAGGTCGACACCCCGCGCAACATGTACGACAAGCCCGCGAACCTGTTCGTGGCCGGCTTCATCGGCTCGCCCGCCATGAACCTGGTCGAGGTGCCGCTGGTGGACGGCGGCGTGAAGTTCGGCGGCTCGGTGGTCAACATCTCCCGCGAGGACCTGGCCGGCGCCCTCACCGACAAGACGGTGACCGTCGGCATCCGCCCCGAGCACTTCCAGATCGTCCCGGCGGGCGGCATCGAGGGCGTCGCGGTGACCGTGAACGTGGTCGAGGAGCTCGGCTCGGACGGCTTCGTCTACGGCACCACCCAGATCGGCGGCGTGGACAAGGACCTGGTCGTCCGCGTGCCCGGCCGCCAGATCCCGGCCCGCGGCGAGACCATCCACGTCGTGCCGACCGCCGAGGAGACCCACGTCTTCTCCACCGGCACCGGGGTCCGCCTCGGCCGCTGACCCCCGGCGCGCAAGCACCCACGCGGAGCCCGTCGGACCGTTCCCGGTCCGACGGGCTCCGTCCGTACACCCCCACGTCAACACGGTGCAGGGACGAACCCGGACACCCTGTCACTCGATGGCGTGACGGAGGGCGATCCCGGCCCTACCCACCGCTACTCTCCTGAGGGTGAAGCAGCTTGTGCGCCGTATCGGCCAGACCGTCGCCCTGACCCTGCCGGTCGTCCTGGTGACCACCGGCACCCTCGCCGTGACCAGGGTCCCGTGGGCCCCACCGACCGGGCTCGACCAGCAGGTCGTGGCGGCGTCCAGCGGCGACGGCGCCGGGATCGGCCGGTCGTCCACCGTCGCCACCAAGACGGACGGGCTCGCCCCGCAGGACTCGCTGCGGGTGGCGCTGCTGGACGAGCTGCGCGCCAAGAACCCCTCCGCCGCGCTGGACCTGCTGGAGCGCTCGATGCGCGAGCAGCCGGCGCTGACGCCGTACTGCACCTCGCTGGCCACCGAGTTGGGCAAGGCCGCGGTGCGCAAGTACCAGGGCGACGTGCAGCGGGCCCGCTCCTTCGCCCGCCCGGTCTGCGACGGCTCCTTCGCGGCCGGCGTCGTCGGCTGACGGTTCCGTCCTCGGCGGACGGGCGTCGCGTCGGCTGACGACGACGTCGGTCGACGGTTTCCCGGACGAGCGGTCCACCTGAGGCCCCAACCCCCGTCGGGCGCCCTATTGTTCAGGCATGACCGCTGACTCCGGCCCCGCCGCCGACCTCGCGTCCCCGCAGCCCCACCAGTCCCGGCCGACCACGACGCCCGTCACCCAGGCCGTGATCCTGGCCGGCGGCCAGGGTTCCCGGCTGCGCCCCTACACGGACGACCGCCCCAAGCCGCTGGTCGAGATCCCGGGCACGGGCACGCCGATCCTCGGCCACCAGCTGGCCTGGCTGGCCGCCGAGGGCGTCACCGATGTCGTGGTGTCCTGCGGTCACCTGGCCGACGTGCTGGAGGAGTGGCTCGACAAGGCCGACCTGCCGCTGCGGGTGCGCACGGTGGTCGAGGCCGAGCCGCTGGGGCGCGGCGGCGGGCTCAAGTACGCGGCGAAGGCGCTGCCCCGCCCGGACGAGCCCTGGTACGCCACCAACGGCGACATCTGGACCAGGTTCAGCCTGCGCGACATGGCCGCCTTCCACCACGAGCGGGACGCCGTCGCGACGCTCGCGCTGGCCCGGCCGCGGATCCCGTGGGGCGCCGTGGAGACCGACCAGTTCGGCAACGTGCTGGACTTCATCGAGGCCCCGCCCTCGCCCTTCCTGATCAACGCCGGCCTGTACGTGTTCAGCCCGGAGTTCGCCGAGCTGCTGCCGGACGTGGGCGACCACGAGCGCACCACCTTCCCCCAACTCGCCCGCAGCAAGCGGCTCGCCGGGTACCAGCTGCCGCAGGGCGTGTACTGGCGCGCCATCGACACGGCCAAGGACCTCACCGAGGCGGCCAAGGAGCTCGCCGCCTACCGCGACAGCTCCCGCTGAGCGAGCGCTGAGGGAGCACGGAACAGCCGGCCCGGCACGCGAACGGCCGGGAAGACCGACGTCGGCCGGGAAGCACGACGGCCGGGTGCTCCCCCACGGAGCACCCGGCCGAAGCGCGTCCGGCGGCCTCAGGTGGCGGTCGGCGTCCCCAGACGGGAGGACTGCCCACCGGTCTGCCCGCCGGCGCCGCCACCGGCCTGCTCACCCGACAGCCCGGCCAGCGGGCCGCTGCCGAGTACCGGCCCGCTGCCCAGCACCCCGCCGAGCAGCCCGGAGCCGCTGCTCGGGCTGGGCTTGGGCGCGGTGCCCGAGCCGCCGGGGGCCGGGCTCCGCTGGGCGGGCGCGGAGCCGGAGCCGGCGGCCGGGGCGGCGGGCGCCGGGGAGGCGCCGCCGGTCTCGGCCTTGCCGGTGTGCTTGCCGCTGGGCGTGGCTCCGGCCGACTTGGCGGGGGCCGTGGAGGGCGTGGCGGTGCTCGGCGTCGGGGTGGCCGGGCGGGGGGCGGCGGGCTGGGGCTGGGTGGACGCGCCCTGGCCGCCGGGGGCACCGGACGGGCTGCCGGACGGCCAGACCGGGGTGCCGTAGTCGCCGGCCGGGCGGCCGGGCGCCTGGTGCGGACGGGCCCCGGTGCGGACGGCCGCGCCGAGCATCGAGCCGAGCAGCAGGGTGAGGCCGACCACGACGGTGGTGACGACCGCGCCGCGGCGCAGCACCCGGCGGCGCAGGGCGCCGGGCGCGCCCGCCCCGATCCGGCGCCAGGCCTCCAGGTTGAGCCGCCCGTCGAGCGAGGCGAACGGCGCCCCGGCGATCAGCAGCGGGCTCCAGGCCGCGAGGAAGATCAGGTCCGGGGTGTCGTAGACCGGGACGGCCCGCCAGCTGACGGTGAACAGCAGCGCGGCGGAGAGCAGCATGGCCGCCCCGGCGGCGAGCCGCTGCCACAGGCCGAGGACGGTCAGCACGCCGACCACGATCTCGGTGAAGGACACCACCAGGCCGGAGCCGACGGGGTGGGCCATCGCGAAGCCGAGCAGCGGCTCGGCGACCTTCCACGGGTGCAGCGAGGAGAGCCACCGCATCATGGAGCCGCGCTCGCCGCCGTCGAAGTACACCGGGTCGCAGAGCTTGCTGAACCCGGCGTAGACGGAGAGCGAGCCGAGCACCGCGCGCAGCGGCAGCAGGACCAGGCCGAGGTCGACCCGGCGGCCGGGGTACCAGGCCTGCTTGCCGTCGGCGTCGGTGGCGGAGACCTCGGGCAGTTCGCCGCTGGGCGTCCAGCCGTGCGGCCGGCCGACCGGGCCGACGCCGGCGTCGGTGGCGGTGCCGCTGCCCTCGCGGGGCTGGCGGGGGACGGTCCGGGCGCCCGCGTAGGCGGGCAGCACCTGGGTGTCGGCGTCGTCGAGGTCGATGCCCGCGGGGGCGCCGTTGGTCCGTACCGCTTCCAGCAGCCGGGTGGCCGCGAGGTCGCCGGGGGCCGCCTGTCCGGTCCAGGTGACGGCGGTGACCCGGCCCTTGCGGCGCGGCGCGCCGCCGCCGGCCCCGGCGAGCGCCGGGACGGCGGAGGCGGGCACCACGACCTGCGGGGTGACCAGCGGACGGCGGATCAGGCCCTGACTGGCGTAGGGGTCGCCGAACGCGGCACCGGTGGACAGCAGTCCGGCCGGGGCCTCGATCAACGGCGACACCGGGGTGCCGAGCCGGAGCCGGAAGCTCGCCTGGGTGCTGCTGAGACGCGCGGGGTCCGACGGCACCTTGACGGTGTCGATCCCGGGGCCCGCCTCTATCCCGGTGCTGCCGCCGCCGAACAGGGGGCGCCGAGGTGTTCTGGTGTCCACGTCCACGCCCGTCTAACCGGGTGACGGCCGCTTAGGACACTCTCCCGAGTGGATGTCCGGCGCATACTTGAAGTGATCATGAGAAAAGCGATCGGACCCGGTCGGGCCCGATCGCTTTTCACTCGGATCGCGGAGAATTCAGAAGATCTCCTGCGGACGGGGGTCCGTCCGTGCTCAGCGCTTGGCGCGCATCCGGGCGGCCTCGTACAGCACGATGCCCGCCGCGACGCCGGCGTTCAGCGACTCGGTCAGACCGCTCATCGGGATCCGCACCCGCATGTCGCAGGTCTCCGAGACCAGGCGGGACAGGCCCTTGCCCTCGCTGCCCGCGACGATCACGACCGGGCCGGTCAGCAGCTCCAGGTCGCCCAGCTCGGCCTCGCCGTCGGCGGCCAGGCCGACGACCATCAGGCCGGCCTTCTGGTAGGCCTCCAGGGTGCGGGTCAGGTTGGTGGCACGGGCGACGGGCAGCCGGGCCGCGGCACCGGAGGAGGTCTTCCAGGCACCGGCGGTCATGCCGGCCGCGCGGCGCTCGGGGATGACCACGCCGTGCGCGCCGAAGGCGGCGGCGGAGCGGACCACGGCGCCGAGGTTGCGCGAGTCGGTGACCCCGTCCAGGGCGATGATCAGCGCGTCCTGGCCGGCGTCGGAGGCCTCGACGAGCAGGTCGTCGGGGTGGGCGTACTCGTACGGCGGGACCTGCAGCACCAGGCCCTGGTGGTTCATGCCGCCGGTCATCTGGTCCAGCTGCGGGCGCGGGGCCTCCATCAGCGGGATGCCGCGCTCGTTGGCGGCCTGGAAGGCGTCGCGCACGCGGTCGTCGGTGTCGATGAACTGCTGGACGTACAGCGCGTTGGCCGGCACGTCGCCCTGGAGCGCCTCGACCACCGAGTTGCGGCCGAAGACCAGCTCGGCGCTGCCCGCGCCGCCGCGGCCGCCGCGGCCGCCGGCGCCGGCCCGGCGCATGCCGGCCCGGGCCTTGGCGTCCCGCTCGCGCTTGATCGCGGCGTTGGCGGCCCGCTGCTTGGGGTGGCCCTTGCGCTCCTCGCCGGGCGGGGTCGGGCCCTTGCCCTGCAGCGCCTTCCGGCTGTGCCCGCCGGTACCGACAGCGGCCCCCTTCTTCGACCCGGGGTTGCGGCGGTTCCTGCGCTGGCTGTTGCCGGCCATGGCTGTACTTCCTGTCTGTCCGGCATGCCCGGCCGCTCCGCTCGGTGCGGCGGCGGCCGTCGGCATGCGCTACGTCATGCGGGAGGGCCGCACCGGTCCGGTACGGCCCACCCATCACCCCGATCGTCAGATGGGGTTACTGGCTGTTGATCGTCCAGCGCGGGCCGGACGGGGTGTCCTCGATCACCAACCCGGCCAGGCCGAGCTGGTCGCGGATGGCGTCCGCGGTGGCGAAGTCCTTGCGCTGACGCGCCGCCTGCCGCTGGTCCAGGACCAGACGGACCAGCGAGTCGACCACGCCGTGGAGGTCCTCGCCGCGCTCCGTCCCGGCCCAGTGCGGGTCGAGCGGGTCGAGTCCCAGTACACCGAGCATCGCACGGACCTCGCCCAGTCGCGCCACCACGCTCTCCTTGTCGTCCGCGTTCAGGGCGCTGTTGCCCTGGCGGACGGCGGTGTGCACGACGGCCAGCGCCTGCGGGACGCCGAAGTCGTCGTCCATCGCCTCGGCGAAGGCCGGCGGCACCTCGGGCGCCGCGTCGACCGTGCCGCAGCGCTCCACGGCCCGCTGGATGAAGCCCTCGATCCGGCCGAAGCCGGCCTCGGCCTCGCGCAGCGCGTCCTCGCTGTACTCGATCATCGAGCGGTAGTGCGGGGCGCCCAGGTAGTAGCGGAGCACGATCGGACGCCAGCGCTGCACCATCTCCGCGACCAGCACGGAGTTGCCGAGCGACTTGCTCATCTTCTCGCCGGCCATGGTGACCCAGGCGTTGTGCACCCAGAAGGCGGCGAAGTCGTCGCCGTACGCCTTGGACTGGGCGATCTCGTTCTCGTGGTGCGGGAAGATCAGGTCCAGCCCGCCGCCGTGGATGTCGAAGGCCGGGCCCAGGTACTTGTGGGCCATCGCCGAGCACTCCAGGTGCCAGCCGGGACGGCCGCGGCCCCACGGGGTCTCCCAGCTCGGCTCGCCCGGCTTGGCGGCCTTCCACATCGCGAAGTCGCGCTGGTCGCGCTTGCCGGTCTCGCCCTCGCCCTCGGGCTGGCGCAGGTCGGCGAGCTTCTGGTTGGAGAGCGCGAGGTAGTCGGGGTACGACTTCACGTCGAAGTAGACGTTGCCGTCGACCGCGTAGGCGTGGCCCTTCTCGATGAGCCCCTGCATCATCTCGATCATCTCGGGCACGTGCCCGGTGGCCCGCGGCTCGACGGTCGGCGACAGGCAGCCCAGCGCGCTGTAACCGTCGTTGAAGGCCCGCTCGTTCTCGTAGGCGATCTGCCACCACGGCGTGCCGAGCTCGCGCTCCTTGGCGATCACCTTGTCGTCGATGTCGGTGACGTTGCGGGCGAAGGTCACCTGGTAGCCGCGGTAGGCGAACCACCGCTGCATGATGTCGAAGTTGAGCCCGGACCGGATGTGCCCGATGTGTGGCGCCGACTGGACGGTAGCGCCGCACAGGTAGATCGAGACACAACCCGGTACAAGCGGGACGAAGTCGCGTACCTGGCGGGTGCTGGTGTCGTACAGACGAATGCTCACAGCGTCAAGCGTAGTGGGCGGCGGGGGGTGCCCCGCGACATTAACCGGGAACGGGCCGGGCATTCCCCGGGAGCGGCAGGACCCGCCGCCCGGGGAACCGCGGTTCGACCGGGCCGGTCAGATGCTGCCGACGACCTTGCGCGGCGTGAGCCGGACGACCACCCGGACGTCCTCCGGGCCGTCGAACAGGTACTCCTGCTCGCCGCGGTACTTGAAGCCCAGCTCGTTGATCAGCTCCCGGCCGCCCTCGGTGGTCATCGTCACCGCGCCGCGGACCTCCAGGTACTCGTACGGGCTCTCCGGCGGGTTGATCACGATCGAGACCCGCGGGTCCTTCACCAGGTTGAGGTGCTTGCGACGGCCCTCGACGGTGGAGAACAGGATGTCCTCGCCGTCCCGCTTGACCCAGACCACCGAGGACTGGGGGCTGCCGTCCGGCTGGATCGTGGAGATCACGGCGAAGCTCTTGCCGTCGACCAACGCCTTGGCGCGGTCGGAGAGTTGGGAAGTCATCGGGAACCTCTTCTCGTCGGCGGCGGTACGGCCCGGGGGCGAGCTCCGCACGGGCCCGGACCGAACCCTACCGATCCGGACCCCTGCGACATTCGGTGAACACCCGTCAGCACCGGTCTATTTCAGGCCGACCGGCCGACCCGCGGCCGACGTACGGATCAACGCCGTTCGTACACCAGGGCGGTGGCGATCGCCGCCAGTCCCTCGGCCCGGCCGGTCAGGCCCAGGCCGTCGGTGGTGGTGCCGGAGACCGAGACCGGCGCGCCGGCCGCCTCGGACAGCGCGGCCTGGGCCTCGGCCCGCCGCTTGCCGATCTTCGGCCGGACGCCGATCACCTGGACCGAGATGTTGCCGATCTCGAAGCCGGCCTCGCGCACCAGCCGGGCCGCCTCGCCGAGCAGCTTCACCCCGGAGGCGCCGGACCACTCCGGGCGGTCGGTGCCGAAGTGGGCGCCCAGGTCGCCGATCCCGGCGGCCGAGAAGAGCGCGTCGCAGGAGGCGTGCGCGGCCACGTCGGCGTCCGAGTGCCCGGCCAGTCCGACCCCGGCGTCCGGCCACTCCAGTCCGGCGACCCAGAGCGGGCGGCCGGCCTCGAAGGCGTGCACATCGGTGCCGATCCCCACCCGGGGGATCAGGGGCTCAGTAGGCATCGGCGGCCCTCCGGCGGGCGAGTACGGCCTCGGCGAGCACGAGGTCCAACGGACGGGTGACCTTGAACGCCTCCTCGTGGCCGGGCACCACGACGACCGTGCCGCCGTAGCGCTCCACCAGTCCGGCGTCGTCGGTGACGGGCACGGCGTCGGCGCCGCCGGCGGCCTCCTCGGCCAGCGCCTTGGCGTGCACCTCGACCAGGGTGGCCCGGTCGAAGCCCTGCGGGGTCTGCACCGCGCGCAGGGTGGCCCGCTCGGGCGTGTCGAGCACCGGCTCGGGGTGGCCCGGGTTCGGCTCGACCCGCTTCACGGTGTCGGCCAGCGGCACCGCGGGCACCACGGCCGGAGCCCCGGCCCGGACGGCGGCCGCGACGGCGTCCACCACCTCGACCGGGACGAGCGGGCGGGCCGCGTCGTGCACCAGGACGATCCCGACGTCCTCCGGGATCGCGGCCAGGCCGAGCCGGACCGACTCCTGGCGGGTCGCGCCGCCGGCCACCACCCGGATGTCCTTGCCGTCCAGCCCGTGGCTGTCCAGCAGGGCGACCACCTCGGCCACCCCGTCGGCGGGCGCGGCGACCACGACCAGGCCGACCGCCCGGCTGCGGGCGAGGGCCCGTACGGCGTGCACCAGGAGCGGCACCCCGCCCAGTTCCCGCAGGGCCTTCGGGGCGCCGGGCCCCAGCCGCTCACCGCGTCCGGCGGCGGGCACCACTGCTGCTGCGACTGCTGCTGCGGTGTTCAGGTTTCACTCCTTCGGCGAAGTGGGTATGGCCATGGCGTGCCCGGCGGGCGCGGGGCCCCTTCCGAAGAACCACTGGTCCACTGCCCGCCGCACAACTGCGCAGAAACGGTCTTGCAGGCCTGGACCGGCTCGGGTGGGGGGCGTCGTCCGGACACGCCTCAGCGCCCGGAGTGCCACTGCACCACCCCCGGACGGTTCGTCCTGGGAGCGGCACGCCGGCACCGGGCGCTGTGGGCGATGTGGGCGGAAGCCCGACCGCACTACGAGGCGAGCACCTCGTCGAGCAGCGTCTCCGCCTTGTCCTCGTTGGTGTTCTCCGCCAGCGCGAGCTCGCTGACGAGGATCTGGCGCGCCTTCGCGAGCATGCGCTTCTCGCCGGCCGAGAGGCCGCGCTCGCGCTCGCGACGCCAGAGGTCGCGCACGACCTCGGCGACCTTGATAACGTCGCCCGAGGCGAGCTTCTCCAGGTTCGCCTTGTAGCGACGGGACCAGTTGGTCGGTTCTTCGGTGTACGGTGCGCGGAGCACCTCGAAGACCCGGTCCAGACCCTCCTGGCCGACCACATCGCGCACGCCGACGAACTCCGCGTTCTCGGCGGGCACGCGGAGCGTCAGGTCTCCCTGCTGCACCTTGAGCACCAGGTAGGTCTTGTCCACACCTTTGATCTGGCGAATTTCGATGGCCTCGATCAGCGCGGCCCCGTGATGGGGGTAGACCACCGTGTCGCCAACCTTGAACGTCATGTGACAGGACCCCTTCCGTGGCTTTCCAGAATAACACGCCTCGCGGCGCACCCGAAGGGCGTTTTCGCAGGTCAGGGCCGGTCCCGGGGCTTGACAAGGACCCCCGTGACGTGCTGCGACCGATGTTCGAGAGGGGCTTCCCGCAGGTCGGAGGCGGTTCCGAGGTCCGGCGAAACCCTTGCGCAACACCCCCGCAACCATGATTGGATCTTGAGCTTTCGCCCCGTTCCGGGCCGTGACCCGATCGTTATTCGATCTTGGTCGAAGCTTGTCCTACTGGTGACCGGTTCATGCCATGGGTACCGCCGGACGGCCCCCGCGCGGCCCCGGGAGTGCGACACGGGGACCACCCCGTGAGGAGCGCATAAGTGAGGTCGATAATCTGAGACCTGACCTGTCGACACGTGACCTAGGAGTAGCCGCCGCATGAGCCGCAGCCTTCGACGCGGCAGCATCGCCGCCATCGCCGCCCTCGCCATCGCCTCGCTGTCCTCCTGCGCAGCCAGCAACACGCCGGACACCCTGCAGATCAAGCCGGACAACGCGGCGGCGACCCTTGGGACGAACCTTCGACTGAACAACATCGTGATCGTCACCGGGGTCGGCACCTCGGGTGACTACACGGGCCCCGCCAACGTGGTCGTGAACATCTCCAACACCGCCACCACGCCGGCCGAGCTGCAGTCGATCACCGTCGGCAACGCTTCCGCCACCTTCGCGGACGCGGCGGGTGCTCCGCAGTCCACCATCGTCATCCCGGCCGGCAGCTCGGTCGCGATCGGCGGCCAGGGCAACCCGTCCGCCTCGGTGAGCGCGGCGGCCGTCCACATCGGCGGCTTCGCCAACACCACCTTCACCTTCAAGGACGGCCAGAAGGTCGACGCCCAGGCCGGTGTGAACCCGGACCCGAGCCCGAGCCCGGGCCTGTACCAGGGCTTCGGTCCGACCCCGGCGGCCACGCCCTCCAAGAGCGCCTCCCCCGCCGCCACCGCCCCGGGCGCCCCGGCCACCCCGGCCGCCGGCACCACGCCGAGCGCCCCGGCCACCCCGGCCACCGGCACCACCGCGCCGGCCACCTCGGGTGCCCCGACCGCCCCGGCCACCGGCACCACCGCGCCGACCGCCCACTGACAGTGAGGATGTTCATGAGCGGTTTCCGGGCAGGTCTGACCCGCCCTCTGACTGACCTCGGGTCCTCAACGGGATCTGTCGGCCTCGTCCG